>JAFGED010000255.1 GCA_016931785.1 Anaerolineae bacterium | reverse complement strand
CCAAAGTACAAACACACCCCCGTGCATTGTGCCAAGCGCCTGTCGCGTGTATAATAGAGTGCAATGGAACCGCTGCGCATCCTATTGGTAGATGATCACCTGCTTTTCCGCAAGGGCCTGTCTCAACTGCTCGACTCCCAGCCCGATTTCGAGGTTGTCGGGGAGGCCACAGACGGCATCGAGGCAGTCGAGCAGGCATGGTCATTGCACCCAGACCTGGTGTTGATGGACATCAACATGCCCAGCCGCGACGGGTTTGAAGCCACACGCCGCATTAAAACCCAGATGCCAGATATACAGGTGGTGATGCTGACCGTTTCTGAGGATGAGGAGGACCTGAAAGAGGCCGCGCAATGCGGTGTGAGCGGGTACCTGCTAAAGAACCTATCGCCAGAGACACTGTTTCAGCAGTTGCGCGGACTTGTAGCAGGAGAGGCCCCAATATCGCGGGCGATGATGGGCAAGCTTTTCAGCCAGCTAGCCCAACAAGGCCAACCTCTGGTTCAATCAGCGCCCACAGAAAAGCTCTCTACGCGTGAGAACCAGGTCCTGGCGCTGGTCGTGAACGGGTATTCCAACCAAGAGATCGCAGACGAGCTAAACATTGCCCACAACACGGTGAAAAACCACCTGCGCAGCATCCTTTCCAAGCTGGAAGTCAAGAACCGTGCCCAGGCAGCCGCCTATGCCGTGAGCCACGGACTGGTATCCCTGCCGAGCAATTCGGCCAAGGATACGGGTGACTAGCTCAAAAGAACTATGCGGTACCCTCCATAGCCCTAATGGGCTATGGACGAATCGGCGCAACCGGGGTATAATTTTGACTATTAATCCCCAAGACCGGTTCAATTGATGAATTCCACCCGCGTATTCATTCTCGCCAGCCAAACGCTCTTTGCAGAGGGCGTGCAGAGCCTTCTTTCTGAGCAGCCAAGCATCGAAGTGGTTGGCATTGCTTCCTACAATCCAAACCACGGTGGCGGTCCCGATCCCAAAGTGTTCAAGCAGATACAGGCCGCCAAGCCCGACGTCGTGATTGTAGAGGCCACCGGCGGGGGTGACAAAAACAAGCTGGTTGCCCAGGTACTGGAATACGCTCTCAGTGCAAAGGTCATCAGCCTGACCCTGGAAGACAACCGCATCTACACCTACTACCAGGAGATGAAGCAGGGGCGCAGCGTAGAGGACCTGGTAGATGCTATCCGCGCACCAGCAGAATGGGACAGCCGCAGAGTACAGGAACTGCGGCTGTTTGTTTTGTACCAGGGCCACTACGGCCAGCGCATTCTGGACAACGTGCGCCGCTACGCGCCAAGATCATGGAAAGTAGAAGCGTGGCGCCCCCCCTCGGCCCTACCCCAGGTAGTAGACGACCCGCAGGAGTTCCTGCCCTTACACCTACCAACCGTCGACTTGATTCTGTCTCTGGGCGAAAGTCCCAGCGCAGCGCAGCTCCTGCCCGGCATCGTCGAGCGCACGGGCGCACAGAACGTCATCGCCCCCATCGACAACACCGATTGGCTGCCAGATGGGTTAGCCCGCCAGTTGAGCGCCCAACTGACGATGAAGGACATCGTCACTGCGTTTCCCAAGCCCTTTTGCTCACTGACCGAAGATAGTTACAACGTGCGCGAGCAGGTAGTCTCTTTTGATAGCCCCTGGATCGCCGAGTTCGCCCGCCACTTTGGCCGGCCCACGTTCAGGATCGAGTGTACCAACGGGACCATCGCCAAGGCTCAGGTGAAACGAGATACAGCTTGCGGATGCGGCCGCGACGTGGCGCGGCAATTGATTGGGCTAGACGTAAAAGACGCAGCCATCCAGGCGGGCTTGTTCCAGCATCACTATCCCTGCCTGGCGACGATGCGCGTGGACCCAATCCTGGGCGAGCCCCTGATTCAAGTTTCGGGCAACTTGATGCGGCAGGCAGTAGAAATGGAAATCGCGGCGTGTCTGCCAGAAACTGACGAGCGACAAACCGTGTAACTTGCCCCAGGCACACCCGGGTTAACAACGCAAACAGAGAATCACACAATCTTCAAGGAGGAATTGAACAATGCCAGTCAAGCGAGTGAAACCAGTTCCGAGTGATATCGAGATCGCCCAAGCGGCCGAGATGCTGCCCATCAGAGAGATCATGGCGCAGCTAGGGCTGACCGAGGACGACGTCAACCTGTACGGCAAGTACAAAGCCAAGGTCCACCTGGACGTTATCGACAAGATCAAGGACAGGCCCCAGGGCAAGTACATCGACGTGACCGCCATCACCCCCACCCCACTGGGCGAGGGCAAGTCGACGACGATGGTCGGCCTGACCCAGGCCCTGGGCAGCGTGCTGGGCAAGAAGGTGATGTGCTGTATCCGCCAGCCCAGCATGGGGCCCACGTTCAACATCAAGGGCGGCGCGGCCGGCGGCGGCTACAGCCAGGTCATCCCCATGGAGGACTTTAACCTGCACCTCACCGGCGACATCCATGCGATCAGCGTGGCCCACAACCTGGTGGCTGCCGCCATCGATACCCGCATGTACCACGAAAGCCGCCAAACCGACGAGGGGCTCAAGAAGCGCGGCATCTCCAGGCTCGATATCGACCCGGACACCATCACCTGGAACCGCGTGGTAGACGTGTGCGATCGCAGTTTGCGCGAGATCCAAGTGGGGCTCAACGACGACAAGCTGGCTGACGGCTCCCCCAGCCCCATCTTCCCGCGCAAGACGGGCGTCGACATCACCGTCTCCAGCGAGCTGATGGCCATCCTGGCCCTGGCCTCCAGCCTCAAAGACTTGCGCGAGCGTGTAGGTCGGGTGGTGATCGGGCTCGACAAGAAAGGAAACCCGGTCAACCTGGAGCAACTGGGCGTTGCTGGCTCGGTGGCCGTGCTGTTGAAGGACGCGCTGATGCCCAACCTGATGCAGACGCTGGAGGGACAGCCAGCCTTCGTGCACTGCGGGCCGTTTGCCAACATCGCCCACGGCAACTCATCCATCGTCGCCGACCAGATCGCGCTCAGGCTGGCCGATTACGTCGTCACCGAGAGCGGCTTTGGCGCCGACATCGGCATGGAAAAATTCTTTGACATCAAGTGCCGCTACTCAGGGTTGATCCCCAACGCGGTGGTGCTGGTGGCTACAGTGCGCGCGCTCAAGATGCACGGCGGCGGCCCCAAAGTCACGCCCGGCGCGCCGCTGGACAAGGCCTACACCGAAGAGAACCTGGAACTGCTGGAGGCTGGCCTGGGCAACCTGGGCGTGCACATCAAGAACGCACTGCGCTTTGGCATCCCCGTCGTCGTCGCAGTGAACAGCTTCACCACCGACACCGATGCCGAGTTGGAGATGGTGCGCAAGTACGCCGTCTCGATGGGTGCGGAGGACTCGGTGGTCACCAAGCACTGGGCCGAGGGCGGCGACGGCGCGGCCAAGCTGGCCGAGGCTGTGGTTGCAGCGTGCGAGAAACCGAGCAACTTTGAGTTCCTCTATCCGCTGGAGTGGTCAATCAAACAAAAGATCGAGCACATTGCCAAGACCATCTACGGGGCAGACGGCGTTTCCTACGAGCTGCTGGCCGAGGAGCAGATCGCCAGGTACGAAAAAGCGGGCTTTGGCAAGCTGCCCATCTGCATGGCCAAGACGCATCTCAGCCTGAGCCACGACCCGGCGCTCAAGGGTGTGCCAAAGGGCTTTATCGTCCCGGTGCGCGAGGTGCGGGCCAGCGTCGGCGCGGGATTCATCTACCCGCTGATCGGCAAGATGAGCACCATGCCCGGCCTGGCAACGTATCCAGCCTATATGCTTATCGACATTGACCTGGAGACAGGCAAGGTCGTAGGATTGTCGTAACAACTGAGAAACCCGGTTTTTGACAAAAACCGGGTTTCTGAGACACAAATGGAGGCAAATGACCATGGCAAAAGAAACGTTCGATGTTCCCACCCTGTGGGCCGACCACCACGTGCTCAAAGTGCGCGAGGCGCTGCTCAGCCTGGACGGTGTGGACGACGTGGTCGCCAGCTCTGCCTGGAAGCAGGTGCTGGTGGCGTACAACAACAAGAAGGTGAAAAAAGCTGATATCGAGAAGGCACTGGTCGACGCCGGCTACCCCGTGGGTGACGGAGAGATGCCCGTCGTCGTGCAACCCAACGAGATCCGCCGCGACCCGCAGTGGGCGGACGGCGCGCGCATGACGCAGACCAACCGCGTCGACCTCGAGATGTCGGGAGAATTCCGCAGGTACTAGGAGAAAAATATGGCAAAGAAAGAACGAACACCAGAGGAGGCTAGCTGCGATGCAGCGGCCATCGCTCTCTTGGAATGCGCTTGTCAGCTGGATATGGAGACGTGCTTCTCACGGGCGGATGCCCTTTCCGCCTGCCCCATTGGGTCTCAGGGCCTGTGCTGCAAGAACTGCGCGATGGGTCCCTGTCGCCTGACAGGAAAGACCGAGCGCGGAGTCTGCGGGGCGACGATAGCGACAGTGGCAGCCCGCAACTTTGCCCGCGCCGTATCAGTGGGTGCGTCGGCTCACTCCGATCACGGTCGGGGCCTGGCCTACACGCTACTGGAGGCCGCCACGGGACACGCGCCCGACTATGGCGTGAAAGATCCGGTCAAACTAATCGAGGTCGCCGGATACCTGGACGTACCGACGGCGGACGAGGAAGGCGAGCGGCGGCCCATCGACGAGATCGCCAAAGAGGTCGCCCTGGCAGCCCTGGCCGAGTTCGGCAAGGTCGAAGGGGAGCTACTTAACCTGAAGCGCGCCCCCGCTAAGCGGCAGCAGACCTGGCACGAGGTAGGGATCGCTCCCCGCTCCGTAGACCGGGAGGTGGTGGAGCTTCTCCATCGCACCCACGTCGGCAACGACCAGGAGGCCGAGCACATCCTGGATCAGACCATGCGCTGCGCGCTGGGCGATGGCTGGGGCGGATCGATGCTGGCCACCGACATATCAGACATCATCTTTGGTACCCCAGCCCCGGTGCGCTCCCAGGCCAACCTGGGCGTGCTGCGTGAGGATATGGTCAACATCATCGTCCACGGCCACGCGCCGACCCTTTCGGAGATGATCGTGGCTGCATCGCTCGATCCCGAACTGATCGAATATGCCAAGAGCAAGGGAGCCGCGGGGATCCAATTGGCCGGCATCTGCTGCACGGCCAACGAGACGGTGATGCGCCAGGGCGTGCCGCTGGCAGGCAACTTTTTGCAGCAGGAACTGGCCATCCTCACCGGCGCGGTTGAAACGATGATCGTGGACATCCAATGCATCATGCAGGGATTAGCGCCGATGGCAGACAAGTTCCATACCGAACTGATCACCACCTCACCCAAGGTAAAGATCGAAGGCGCCACACACATCGAGTTCGACGAGAGCAGGGCTCTAGAGATCGCCAGGAACATTGTTCGCCGGGCGATCGACCTCTTTCCCAAGCGCGGCAAGACGAACATCCCCGACGTCAAGAGCCCTATGGTCCCCGGCTTCTCCCACGAGTACATCGACTACGCACTGGGCGGCTTCTACCGCGGCTCCTTGCGCCCGCTCAACGACGCCATCATCGCCGGGCGCATCCGCGGCGTGGTGGCCAACATCGGCTGCAACAACGCCCGCCTGCACCACGACGCTCTCTTCCGCCACATCGTCACCGAGTGTCTCAAGAACGACATCCTGGTGGTGGAGACCGGCTGCGGGGCCATCGCCAGCGCCAAGCAAGGATTCATGACGCCCGAGGCGGCCATGGAATACGCCGGGCCGGGCCTGCGCGAGATCTGTGAGACGGTGGGTATCCCGCCGGTGCTCCACATGGGCTCGTGCGTGGACAACTGCCGCATCCTGACGGTACTCTCCCAGATGGCGACCGAGGGCGGCCTGGGCGAGGACATCTCCGATATCCCCGCCGTGGGCATGGCCCCCGAGTGGATGAGCGAGAAGGCGCTCTCCATCGCCACCTATTGCGTGGCGTCGGGCGCCTATGTCATCCTGGGCGGGAGCGACGGCCCCGTCTCTGGCAGCGAGGAAGTGCTGCGGATCATGACCGAGGTCTGGGAGAGCAAGATCGGCGGCAAACTGGAGTTCATCAAAGACGCCGAAGAGATCGTCAAGCGCACCATCGAGCACATCGACAAAAAGCGCGCCGATCTGGGCCTGGCCGAGTACGATCCCAGCCAGTGGGGCCAAAGCGGCGACAGGCGCA
This sequence comes from Anaerolineae bacterium, assembly GCA_016931785.1. Taxonomy (GTDB): domain Bacteria; phylum Chloroflexota; class Anaerolineae; order B4-G1; family B4-G1; genus JAFGED01. Next base: position 33,211 of record JAFGED010000255.1, on the reverse strand, counting down.
TGGCAGAGGTGCTGGAGCTGCCGTTCGAGGAGCGGCTCGAAGCCGTGTACGGAGGAGGTAAGTAAACATGTCACGTTACATCGCTACCAGAGCCATCCGGGGCGCCAACGCGCTGGTCGCCGAGGCAGAAGGCTTGCTCAACCAGGCCCTGAAAGAAAAGGGGCCAGAGACACCCGTGGCCTTCCCCAACACGGCTTACTACCTGCCCGTGATCTACGGCATGCTCGACCACAAGGTGGCTACCCTGGGAGATCTTCCACCGGTGCTGGGTCACGCCAAGCGGCTGCTGCATCCCGTGCCGGACGAGAGCCTGTGGGTGCCCTACCTGGGCGAGACGCTCGATAGCGGGCAGGCGACCCTGTTGGCCGCCGAGACCATCGAGGCGGTGCGCTTTGTCTACGGCGAACAGCCAGGCGCCTACCCCGGGCTGGAACTGACCGGCTCCACCGATTATCCCGACTGGCAGGGCGACGGCCACCTGAGCGGCCCCATCGACGACATCCAGTTGCGCTCGTGGGGCATCCAGTTGGTCGATGGCCGTATGCCGGGCTTTGCCGCCATCGTCGGCGCGGCCCGCTCCAACGAGGCCGCCGTCTCCATCGTGCGCGAGCTGCAAAAGCGCAACATCCTCATCTTCCTGTGTGGCAACACCAACGGCCGCTCCGTCATCGATCAGTTGCAGGAGGAAGGCGTGGAAATGGGGTACGATACCTACATCGTGCCCTTTGGCAAGGACACCATCTCCGCCATCTACCCGATGGGATTCGCCACCAGGTCGGCGCTGACCTTCGGCGGCCTCCATCCCGGCCAGTGGCGCGAGATCCTGCTCTACAACAAGTTCCGCGTGTTCGCCTTCGTGCTGGCGCTGGGCGAGGTGGACGACTTGAAGTACGCGGCGGCGGCGGGGGCCATCTCCTACGGCTTCCCCACCATCGCCGACACCGTCATCCCCGAGATCCTGCCCACCGGCGTCACCCGCTACGAGCACGTCATCTCCATGCCGTGGAACGAGATCGAAGGCGAGAGCGACACCGAGAAGGCGGTCAAGCTGGTGCAGCGCGCCATCGAGGTGCGCGGCGTCAAAATCAAGATCACCGACGTGCCGGTCCCCGTGGCCTACGGCTCCGCCTTCGAGGGCGAGGTGGTGCGGCGGGCCGACATGCGGATCGAGTTCGGCGGCAAGAATAGCCGCGCCTACGAGTATCTGCGCATGGCCCCAATGGATCAAGTCCAGGACGGCAAGATCGAGATCATCGGCCCCGGGTTCGAGGACGTCGAAGAGGGTGGCTCGATAGACCTAGGATTCGTGATCGAGGTCGCCGGGCGCAAGATGCAGGAGGACTTTGAGCCGGTGCTGGAGCGGCAGTTGCACTACTTTGTCAACGCCGCCAGCGGCATCCAGCACATCGGCCAGCGCGACATCACCTGGATCCGCATCAGCAAAGCGGCAGCAGAGAAGGGCTTTACCCTGCGCCACTTTGGCGACATCATGCACGCCCGCTTCCACGCCGACTTTGGCGCCATCGTGGACAAGGTGCAGGTCAAGATCATCACCGATCCCGCCATGCACGCCGAGTGGCTGGAGAAGGCGCGCAAAGCCTACGACTACCGCAACGTGCGCCTGGCCAACCTGACCGACGAAGCGGTCGACACATTCTACGACTGCACGCTGTGCCAGTCCTTTGCCCCAAACCACGTCTGTATCGTCAGCCCGCAGCGGCTGGGACTGTGCGGCGCGTACAACTGGCTGGACTGCAAGGCGTCCTATGAGATCAACCCCACCGGCCCCAACCAGCCGGTGCCTAAGGGCGACTGCGTCGATCCGGTGAAGGGCTACTTCACCGGCGTGAACAAGACCGCCGTCAAGAATTCGCACGGCACTGTTCAAGAAGTCACGATGTACTCGATCATGGAGAACCCGATGACGGCCTGTGGCTGCGTCGAGTGCATCATGATGTACATCCCCGAGGCCGAGGGGGTGATGGTCGTCAGCCGCGAGGACCCGAGCATGACGCCCGCCGGGATGACCTTCTCGACGCTGGCCGGCATGGCCGGCGGCGGGCTGCAGACACCAGGCGTGATGGGCGTGGGCAAGTTCTACCTGACCAGCCCCAAGTTCATCTCCGCCGATGGCGGTTTCAAGCGCATCGTGTGGATGTCCAGCTTCCTCAAGGAGAGCATGACCGAGGAGTTCAAGGTCGTGGCCGAGCGCGAGGGCATCCCCGACCTGATCGACCGCATCGCCGACGAACGCTGCGCCACCACCGTAGATGAGCTGGTGGCGTGGATCAAGGAAAAGAACCACCCCGTGCTGGAGATGGGCGTGATGCAGGCCGCCTCCGGCGCTGCTGAAGCGGTCAAGACCATCGCGGCAGACGAGACAAGAGGCAAGAAGCAAGAAGCACCAGCGGCAGAGAGTAAACCTGCCCCTGCAGCACCAAAGGCAGAGGCCAAGGCCGAGCCGGCTCCCGCGCCTACACCGGTTGCAGCAAAGCCTGCACCGGCACCAGCGCCCGCACCTACGCCTGCGCCAGCGGGCTTGTCTGCAGATGCCAGTGTGGAGGCCATTGTCCAGGCAACAGCGAACGTCGTTATGGGCTCCATCCGGCGCGCGCTGGAAGCCGCACTGGTGGAGCTAGGCGGCGCCCCACCTGCGGCGCCGTTAGCTACAGTAGCGCCGGTCGCCACCGCCGTACCGACCGCCGCACCCGCGCCTGCGGCAGAGGCACCCGCAAAGGCGGCCGCACCGATCGAACGCGTCGCCGCACCCAAGTGGAGCGCAGCCGACGAGGCTCTGGACTTTTCCAAGGAAAAGTGGACGGGCTCGGTGCGCACGGTCACACTAGGAGCGACGGATGGAGGCGGCACACGCTCCAAGACAGTCACCGTGGGCGGGCAGACGGCGATGCCCTTCCTCGACTTTGAGGGCTCGCTGCCCAACAAGCCCGTGGTCGCCGTCGAGATCCAAGATCGCAAGCCCGATGATTGGTCGCCGCTGCTGGCGGAGGCCTGGGGCGGCGCGATGAGCGATCCCGGCGAGGGGGCCAAGGCCGCCGAAAAGGCCGGCGCCGACGTCATCGCGCTCCAACTCAGCCTGACTGACGCCGATGGCAATCCCAACACGCCGCAGAACGCCGTGGCCGCCGTCAAGAAGGTACTCGGGGCCACCGGTCTGCCGCTGGTCGTGCTGGGTCCAGGACAAGCAGACGCCGACAACGAGCTCCTCGTCCCCGTGGCAGAGGTAACCAAGGGCGAGCGCCTGCTGCTGGGTATCTGCGAGGAGAAAAACTACCGCACCATCGTCGCATCAGCCCTGGCGAGCGATCACCTCGTCATTGCCCGCACGGCAATGGACGTCAACCTGGCCAAGCAGCTCAACATTCTCATCAGCGACATGGGCCTGCCGCCCGAGCGCATCATCATGGACCCAACATGCGCCGGCGTGGGTTACGGCATGGAGTATGGCTACTCGGTGATGGAGCGGCTGCGACTTTCGGCCCTGCAGGGCGACAGCATGACCCAGATGCCGATGATCGTCACCGTGGGCTACGAGGCCTGGCGGCAGAAAGAGACCAAGGTTGGCGAGGGCGTGCCCGAAGCCTGGGGCGATTGGAAAGAACGCGCCATCAACTGGGAGACAACGACGGCGGCAGCGCTTGTCGAGTCGGCTGCCGATATCGTCGTGCTGCGCCACCCAGAGTCGGTGCGGCGGATTAACGCGATGATTGACGAACTGTGCGGTAAAGCGTAACAAGTAAAGCGTAATGCGTGAAACGCGACACGCTGTTGCGCTTTACGTTTCACGCATTACACCATCGCGATCTTAAGGAGACACACTATGGCTCTTTCAGGCATTCAAATCTACAAATTGCTCCCCCAAACCAACTGCAAGGACTGCGGCTTCCCCACCTGTCTGGCCTTTGCCATGAAGCTGGCAGCCAAGCAGGCCGATCTGGACAAGTGTCCGCACGTCTCTGACGAGGCACGGGAGCAACTGGCCGAATCGGCCGCCCCACCCGTCCGGCTGGTGACGCTCAGAGCGGACGAGAGGGAGGTCAAGGCAGGGAACGAGATCGTGCTCTTCCGCCACGAAAAGACATTCTTCAACCCGTGCGGCATCTTTGTCCGCCTGCGCGATAGCGAGCCGCTGGACACGCTCAAGGCCAAAGCCAAAGAAGCCGCAGACTATGGCGTCGAATACGTCGGCATGACACTAAAGCTCGACGGCCTGGCGGTCGAGGCAACGAGGGATGGCGGCGCGTTTGCTGCCGCCGTGAAGGGCGTGCTGGAAACGGCCAAGGTGCCGCTGATCCTCATCGCCGCCGACCCGGCAGTGATGGCTAAAGGGCTGGAGGCTGCTGGAGAAGTGCAACCACTGATCCATGGAGCCACCGCCCAAACCTGGGAAGCGTTCGCCGAACTGGCCAAGAAACACGGTGCGCCGATGGCGGTCCGCGCCAGTTCGCTCAACGAACTGGCCGAGCTGACGGAAAAGGTCAAGGGCGTGGGCGTAGAGGACATCGTGCTCGACCCCGGCGTGCACGACTTGAAATCGCTGCTTTCGATGAACACACTTGCCCGCCGCATGGCGCTCAAGAACACGTTCCGTGCGTTGGGCTACCCCATTATCAACTTTCCCGGTGAAATGGCGGACGACGCAGGCATGGTCTCTATCGCGGCGACACAGGCCATCGCCAAGTACGGCGGATTTGTCGTGCTGGATGATTTTAGCCCGGCGCTCGTTTACCCGCTGCTGGTGCTGCGCGCCAACATCTACACCGACCCGCAAAAGCCGATCCAGGTTCAGCCCGGCGTCTACGAGATCCACGACCCCAAGGAAGATTCGCCGCTGCTGGTGACGACCAATTTCTCTATCACCTACTTCTCGGTGGCGAACGAGGTCGACGGCTCAGGCATCCCCGGCTGGCTGCTGGTGGCCGACGCCGAGGGCATGAGCGTGCTCACCGCCTGGGCAGCTGGCAAGTTCGACGCCGAGCGCATCGCCAAGGCGGTCAAGTCCAACGATATGGCGAGCAAGCTCAGCCACAAGAAACTCATCATCCCCGGCCACGTGTCGGTGCTGCTGGGCGAACTGGAGGAAGAGTTGCCCGGCTGGGAGATCCAGGTCGGCCCGAGGGAGGCAGTGGACCTGCCAGGATACTTGAAGTTGTGGAGCGCATCATGACGCTTTCCCAGACCTCCGGGACCTGGAAATGTGCCGGAGGTCTGGCAAGTTTTATGAAAATCAGGATCGCCCGGCAAGCCGATCTCGTCCAGATCGTAGAGATATACAATCAGGCTGTGGCGCTAAAATCCGCCACGGCGGATTTGGATCCCGTCGAGCCAGGCGATAGAGTGCGATGGCTGGAGGAGCACGTACCGGAAAAGTATCCAATATACGTCGCCGAGGTTGACGGCAAGGTAGTCGCATGGTGCAGCTTGAGCCCATACCGGCGCGGGAGAATGGCGCTAAGGTACACGGCCGAGATCAGCTACTATATCCACGGGGAGTATCGCAGAATGGGCATCGGCAGCGCGCTGGTGCAGCATGCGACCTCTCAGTGCGAAAAGCTCGGCATCAAGACGCTGCTTGCCCTTGTGCTGGACGTCAACGTCGCCAGCACCAAGCTGCTGGAAAAGCTCGGCTTTGCCAGGTGGGGGCATATGCCCAAAATCGCAGATTTCGAGGGCCGGGAATGCGGGCACCTGGTCTACGGCCTGAGAGTGTGTTGATCGCACGCCGCGTGGAGGTTTTGTCATCGACACCATCACAGTTCACTTCAAACCCGCTGATAAGCGTGTAGAAATACCAACAGGCACCTTGCTTAGTGAGGCAGCCCAACAGGCCGGCATCGATCTGCAGCTACCCTGCGGCGGGCAGGGGCGCTGTGGCCGCTGCGCCGTTATCGTCGAAGAAGGTGCGGTGCGGCGGCGTTCCACACAGCACCTCTCCGCCGCCGACGTGGAGGCTGGCTATGCCCTGGCCTGCCAGACGACGGTCGAAGGAGACCTGGTCGTCAGCATCCCGCCGCAGGAAAAGATCGAGCGGCGGCTGAAGGAAGGCAAACGCGCGGCAAAGGTCGAGCTGCCATTCTCCTACGACATCCACGATCAGCCGCTGCGCAAATATGCCATCACGCTGGACCCGCCCTCGATGCAAGATCAGACCGACGATTGGTCGCGCCTGCGCAGGGAGCTCGAACGCCGCTATAACCTCGAAGGGCTGCGAATCCAACTAGCCGTCCTAAAGAAATTGGGGCGCGTCCTGCGAGAAGGAGAATGGACGGTCACTGTGGTGGTGGAACTGGATGCATGGGATCGCCCCAACGGCCCACCCTGCGTCATCGACATCATCCCGGGGGAGCACCTGGAAAGCCTGTGGGCCGTCGCCATCGACATCGGCACGACGAGTAACCACGTCTGGCTGGTCGACCTGATCAGCGGCGAGGTGATGGCCCAGAAAGCCGATTACAACGGGCAGATCGCACGCGGTGAAGATGTCATCTCGCGCATCATCTACGCCTCCAAGGGGAACGGCCTGGAGGAGCTGCAAAGCCTGGTTATGGGGACCCTCAATCGATTGATCGAAGAGGCGGCCCAGGAACGCTCCATCAGCACGGACGAGATCTACAAAGCGGTGGTCGCCGGAAACAGCACGATGATCCACCTCTTCGCCGGCATCCCACCAGAGACTATCCGCTTGATGCCCTTTATCACCACCATCAACGAACTTCCTCCGCTGCGAGCCTACGCGGTTGGATTGAACATCAATTCCGTGGGACGCGTGGACTGCCTGCCTGGGGTTGCCTCCTACGTCGGCGCCGATATCACCGCCGGCGTGGTGAGCTCAGAGATGTGCAAGTCCGGAACACTTTCACTGTTTATCGACATCGGCACCAACGGTGAGATAGCGCTGGGAGACTGCACGTGGCTCATCTCCTGCGCCTGCTCTGCCGGACCAGCCTTCGAGGGCGCGGGGGTCGTGCATGGGATGCGCGCCACAGCCGGGGCCATCGAGGAAGTGTGGATTGACCCCGAGTCCTTCGAAGTCTCGTATCGCGTCATAGGAGACGGCAAACCGCGCGGCTTCTGCGGCTCCGGGCTGATCTCACTGTTGGCGGAGATGTTCGTCTCTGGTGTGATCGACAAGAGTGGAAATATTCGCCTAGACCTGGCAGGCTTTTCTAAACCCGCCAGGTCTCGAGTGAGGGAGGGGGAACACGGCGCCGAATACGTGGTCGCCTGGGCTGACGAGAGCGCCACCGGCGAGGACATCGCCATCACCGCAGTGGACATCGACAACCTGATGCGGGCCAAGGCCGCTATATATGCCGGATTCTCCATCCTGGCCCGCAGCGTGGGCCTGAGCCTGGCAGACGTGGAGCGGGTGCTCATCGGCGGGGCATTTGGACAGTACATCAACGTGGAGAATGCGATCCAGATTGGATTGCTTCCCGACAAACCTTTCGAGAGTTTCCAATTCTTGGGCAACACCTCGATAAAAGGGGCTTATATGGCACTTGTCTCGCGGGAGATGCGCGATCGCGTGCGCAGGATAAGTGGGATGATGACTTACCTGGAACTCTCCGCAGACAACACCTTTTTCGACGAGTTCAACGCGGCGATGTTCTTGCCGCATACGGACGAAAGCCTGTTTCCATCGGTAGCGGTACAGGGGCCAAGCGACAAGGCGACAAGCCCGTAACCAACAGTGGGAGAAACTGGTAGTTGGTGCAACCAGTCTATCTTGGGGATAATTCCCCAAAAACAACCTATTTATGAAAGGAGAACGCACATGTCGGAAAAAAAGTGGAGTACAGCATTGATCCTATCCATCCTTCTGGGTGGCCTGGGAGTCGACCGGTTCTACTTGGGATATACCCTGCTGGGTATCCTCAAGCTGATCACCGGCGGCGGCCTGGGACTCTGGTGGTTGATCGACATCATCCTCATCCTGATGGACAAGACGACAGATGCCGAAGGCAAACCACTAGCCAAGTAGGTACGCAACCCAAAGAGCGTAGCGCCTCACCCTGAGGCGCTACGCTCCCCATCAAAAGGCACTCATCTTTTGACTACAACGATTGCACTGGCAGGCAAAGGCGGCACCGGGAAAACCACGATCTCGGCGCTTTTGATTCGCTACTTGATGGAGAAGAACGACGGCTCCATCCTGGCCATCGACGCCGACCCCGCCACCAATCTAAACATGGTGCTGGGGTTGGATATCGAGGGCAACGTAGGAGATATCCGCGAGGATATGCTCGACATGGTGCAAACCAGCGGCGCGCTGGCCGGTTCGATGCCCGGCGGCATGAGCAAACAAGAGTACCTGGACTATCAGGTGCAAATGGCCATCACCGAGGGGGACAAAGTCGACCTATTGGCGATGGGCCGACCTGAAGGCCAAGGCTGCTACTGCGCGGCCAACCAGATGCTGCGCGTGATTATCGATCGGCTGGGAAAGCAATACGACTACGTGGTCATCGACAACGAGGCGGGGATGGAACACCTCAGTCGCCGCACCACGCGCGACGTGGACGTGCTGCTGCTGGTGACCGATCCCACGCAGCGAGGCCTCATCACCGCGCAGCGGATGCACGAAATGGTGCCAGGGCTGGAGATCGGCGTGGGGCGGACGTACCTGATCATCAACCGGGTGCAAGGGAGCGAGAGCGGGGATATGGGAGCATCCGGGTTGCCCACGCCGTTGGCAAAGGCCATTGAGCAGAGCGGGCTGAAGTTAATCGGCACGGTGCCGGAGGATCCAGCGATGGCAGAATTCGAGTTCAGCGGTCGCCCGCTGGTGGAGCTCCCGGCGGACGCAGCCGTTTACAAAGCAGTGAATCACATCGCACAAAGTATATTCGAGAGCGGGTAAATTGGTAAACTGGCAGCTTGGTATCCAAACCAGTCTACCAATGTAGCAATTACCAGCCTACCAACCAAGACAAAGGAGGCAAACAGAATGTACATAATTGCAGAGAACATCCACATCATCTCGCCCAAGGTCAAAGAGGGCATCGCCAACCGGGACGGCAAGTTCTTCCAGGATATGGCGGTCAAGATGGTCGAGGCCGGGGCGAACGCAGTCGACCTCAACATCGGCCCACAAAAGAAAGCCGGGCACGAAATCCTGCCCTGGCTGGTCGAGACGGTCGAGAAAGTGGTAGACGTACCGCTGGTTTTCGATACAACCAACCTGGCCGCCATCGAGGCCGCCTGCGAGACCGTCTCCAAGGCGCAGCCCATCATCAACTCCACCGACGCGCGCGAGGAGCGGTTGGAAACGGTGCCCCTCGTGGCCAAAAAGTACAACACACGCCTGGTAGCGCTGACAATGGCCGAGGGCATGATCCCCGTTGGGTCCGACGAGCGGGTTAGCATCGCGCTGGAGAAGCTGATACCGCACATGCTGGAGATCGACTTTCCCATCAGCGACCTGATCATCGACCCGTTGGTTCTGACCGTCTCCGGCTGCCAGGAGTACTGCCCGGAGTGCATCGAGGCGGTGCGCACACTCAAGTTCGCCTGGGATCCGCCTCCATTGACCAACGGCGGCCTTTCGAACGTCTCCAATGCCGTGCCTCACGAGATGCGCCCGCTGCTCAACCGCACCTACATGGTGATGCTGATGGGCGCTGGAATCGACATGGTGATCGCCGATCCGCTGGATGAGGAACTCAAGAAATGGATTCGCGTGGTCGAGCAGCGGGACGAGAGCAGCGCGCTAAACCGGTTGCTGGTCAAACTGCACGACCGGGTGGCGGCGATGGAAGAACTGCAGCCTGGCGACGTCGACATGTCCGATCCCGCGCAGGCCGACATCTGGAAGACGGTGCAGGTGGTGCTGAACAAGGTAATTTACACCGACTCGTACTTGCGCGTGTAGCCAGAAAGGTTTTTGACAAAAACCCGGTTTCTAGGGGACAAGGAGGACACTATGACCGCACAACTCATCGACGGCGAGGTGGTTGCTGCCGCCGTTCACAGCGAGATCAAGGCCGAGGTAGAAAAACTCAAAGCCGAGCACGGTATCACGCCGGGCCTGGCGACGGTGCTGGTGGGCGAGGACCCGGCATCTCAGGCCTACGTTCAATCCAAGCAAAAGGGCTGCAGCGAGGTCGGCATCGAATCCTTCGGGCACTATCTTTCCAAAGACGCATCTCAAGAGGAGGTCGAGGGACTGGTCGCGGAATTGAACGCCAACCCGGCAGTACACGGCATCCTGGTACAACTACCGCTGCCCAAGCATCTGGATGAAGAACGTATCCTGCGGGCCGTCGGGCTCGATAAGGACGTAGACGGCTTCCATCCGATCAACATCGGGCGGCTGGCGATGAAGGGCCGCAAGCCGCTGTTCGTACCCTGCACGCCCGCCGGGTGCATCGAACTGCTTGATCGATACAACATTCCCATCGAGGGCAAGGAGGCCGTGGTGCTGGGCCGCAGCAACATCGTCGGCCTGCCGGTTTCGATGCTGCTGCTGCACCGGAATGCCACCCTCACCATCTGCCACTCGCGCACGCAGGACCTGCCCGCTACCTGCCGCCGGGCCGATATCCTCATCGCCGCGGTGGGACGCCCCGAAATGGTCAGGGGCGATTGGGTCAAGCCGGGCGCGGCTGTGATCGACGTCGGGATAAACCGGGTATGGGTCGACCATCCCGCCGACAGAGAATGGATATGCTCTGCCTCTGGCGAGTGCTTTATCGCCCACCGCAAGGAAGAATCGGACAAAGGGGGTCGCCGCAAGATGGGCGTGTACTGCGCGACACACGACAAGATCTACCTGAAAGACGAGGTGCCGGCCGATGCCGAGGGCTGCGAGATGATCGACCTTTACCGCAAATACAAACTGGTGGGGGATGTAGACTTTGAAGACGTCAAAGAGGTCGCGGGCTACCTGACACCGGTGCCCGGCGGCGTGGGGCCGATGACGATCATCATGCTCTTGCGCAACACGCTCACCTCGGCAGAGCGTGCAGCGGGGTTGGTCGAATAAGATGTAATGAAAGACTCGTTCGAAAGCCAGATCAATAGCCTCAGCGGGCAGGCCACCCAACTGTGCTATCACTGTCACAAGTGCACGGCGGGCTGCCCCACGGCTTACGCAATGGAGTACGGCCCTGACCGCATCCTGCGCCTGATCCAATTCGGGCAGATGGAGCGCGTGCTGGCCAGCCGCGATCCTTGGTTGTGCTTGGAGTGCGAGATGTGCGGCGCACACTGCCCCAACGAGATCGATATCGGTGAAGTGATGATCGCGCTCAAAGAGACGGCGGGCGAAAGGGGCTATCGAACGGGAAACTGCAAAGAGCTGCGCGAGCTCCTGGCCGAGTATCTGCTCGTGCGCCCTGAGACAGTCATCGACGAACGGCTGTGCGAAGGCGTCGGGCGGCTCAACCAACTGAGCCAGACTATCACGACCAATCACAACATCACCGGCGAAGATAACGCCAACCGGCTGATCTGGAGCCAGAACCTGGAACACATTCCGCAAGGGCTGGAGGCCAAACAAGGGGCAAAAGTCATCTACTTTGTCGGCTGCGTGGCATCTTTCTTCCCCCGCACCTACGGCGTACCGCAGGCTTTCGTCTCCATCCTGGAAGCAGGCAAGGTCGATTTCACCACACTGGGAGGACAGGAGTGGTGCTGTGGCTATCCCCTGCTGGCGATGGGGCGGCTTGAGGAAGCCAAGACGCTGATCGAACACAACGTCGCGCAGGTCAAGGCACTGGGCGCCTCACGCGTCACCTTCGCCTGCCCCTCCTGCTACCACATGTGGAAGTTCATCTACCCCGACGTGCTGGGCGAGGAAATTGGGCTGGAAGTCGTGCACGCCACGGAGCTACTCGATGAGATGATCGCGGGAAGAGACATCAAGCTGGGCAAACTAGATCTGCGGGTGACGTATCACGACCCCTGTGACCTGGGGCGCAAGAGCGGCGTGTTCGACGCTCCACGCCGGGTTCTGCAATCCATCCCCGGCCTGACGCTGGTGGAGATGGGCAGCTATGGGCAGATATCCGAGTGCTGCGGCGGCGGCGGCAACCTAGAGAGCTTTGACCCAGACATCGTATCGGAGGTCAGCTTGCGCCGTGTGGAGCGCGCCTGCGAGGTCGGTGCGGAGGCGATCGTATCGGCGTGCCAGCAGTGCGAGCGCACGCTGATGCGGGCGGTGCGCCATCATGAGAAGGCAAGCCGCGCGCGAACGCGCGTGAAAGATGTGACGGAGTTGGTATTACAATCTGTGGAAAAGGCGATCAGCGAGGGCTAAGGACCTGTAAAAGAACAACTTCCTGCAATAGCGACTATGGAAGAGACCTTGGACCTACAAATCCGGTGATTCTGGTAAGCTTTTACAGGTCTCAACCAGTAAGGACAGCCATATGGTTACGCCGCCCAAACTAAGGCGAGGGAAATTATTGCTTAACGAACCCTAAGGAAGTTTCGAGGAGGTTCAACTATGGGAGATATCTGGGCGCAGTTGGCAAATTACCGCAAGATGAAGACCCTACCTAACGGCTCGCGGCTCTTGCTGCGACCTCTGTCGAAAGATGACAAAGAAGCACTGGTCGACCTTTTTGCCCGGGCTCCCGCGGAGGAGCTCAAGTACTTTCGAGATGACGCAGCCGATGCGGCAGTGGTCGGAAGCTGGGTGGACAATCTAAATCTGAAGAACGTCTACCCACTGGTAGCCGTCGTGGACGACAAGATAGTGGGCGACGCCACCCTCCACTTCCGCGAGCGATACCACCGGCACCTGGCGTGGGTGCGCATCTTTCTCGATAAAGACTATCGCCGCCGGGGAATCGGCACGCTCATGCTGCGCAGCCTGATCGAAATCGCCCGCACCGTCGGCCTGCAGCAGTTGTACATCGAGGTCGTCAGCACGCAGCACAACGTGATCAAGGCCCTCCTGGACCAGGGCTTTCAACACGAAGTCACGCTGCACGACTATTTCATGACCGGCAGCGGGGAAACCCTGGATATGTCGGTTCTGGGACTAAAACTGATAGATCGCTCTGGAGAGTTCTAAAGACGGTATGACAAACCCAATCGGCGCGGCCCTCGTCGTCGGTGCTGGCATCGGCGGCATCCAGGCGTCGCTGGACCTGGCAGAAGCCGGGTTCAAGGTGTACTTGCTGGATGAGAGCCCGGCCATCGGGGGAACGATGGCGCAGCTCGACAAGACGTTCCCCACCAACGACTGCGCCATGTGCATCCTCTCGCCCAAGCTGGTAGAGTGCGGGCGGCACCTTAACATCCAAATAATGACCTACGCCGAACTGGAGAGTATCCAGGGCGAGGCAGGCAACTTTAAGGCGCGCGTGCGCCAAAAGCCGCGCTACGTGATCGCAGACGAGTGCACCGGCTGCGGCGACTGCGCGCAAGTATGCCCCGTCGTTTGCGCCGACCAGTTCAACATCGAGATGTCGGAGCGGCGGGCAGCCTACAAGCTCTACCCCCAGGCGATTCCCAACGCCTACGTGATCGAGAAGCGCGGGCGCGCCCCCTGTCGCGACGCGTGCCCCATCCACCAGCGCGCCCAAGGTTACATCGCACTGATCCGCGAGGGCCGCTTCGCCGACGCCTATCACACCATTCGCGAGGATAACCCTTTCCCCTCCATCTGCGGGCGCGTGTGCAACCATCAGTGCGAGGATGCCTGCTCGCGCGCAAAAGTGGACGCGCCGGTGAACATCATGCGGCTGAAGCGGTTTGTCACTGACTGGGCGCATGAGAACAAATCGCAAATCGCAAATCGCAAATTCCAAATAGCAAGAGAGTCTTCAGGCAAGAACGTAGCTGTAATCGGCTCTGGGCCAGCGGGACTCACCTGCGCGCAGGATTTGGCGCTAGGCGGCCACGCCGTGACCGTTTTCGAGGCGCTTCCGGTGCCGGGTGGGATGATGCGCGTCGGCATCCCCGCCTATCGCCTGCCCTACGACCTGGTGCAGCGCGAGGTCGATGACATCCTCGCGCTGGGCATCGACCTCAAATGCAACCACAAGGTCGAGGATGCAGCGGCGCTGCTAAACGACTATGACGCCGTCTTTGCCGCAGTGGGCGCGCACCGAGGCGTCCGCTTGCCCATCCCCGGCGTCGCTCTGCCGGAAGTGATCACCGCCACCGACTTGCTGCGCCACGTAGCGTTAGCAGGCACGGAGAAAGCAGGGGATAATCTCGAATCTCTAGTCTCCAACCTCCGTGTCCTGGTCTTGGGCGGCGGCAACGTCGCGGTAGACGCGGCGCAGACCGCCGTGCGCCTGGGGGCAAGCTGGGTCGGCATGGCCTGCCTCGAAAGCCGCGAGACGATGCCCGCTCACGATTGGGAGGTGTTCGACGCCGAGGAAGAGGGCGTGGAGGTCTTTGCTTCGCGCACCTTCAAGGAAATCACGTCCGCTGACGATCACGTTACCGGCGTGCGCTGCGCCGAGGTGGACTTTCGCGGCTTTGTCGATGGGCGGCCCGACTTTGACGAGGTTCCGGAGACGGAACACATCATCGCCACCGACGTGGTGATCTTTGCCATCGGACAGCAAGCGGACGTCTCGTGCCTGCCGGAGAAAGTGACCGTGCGCCAGCGGCAGGCAGCGGTCGATCCCCAGACACTGGCGACGGAGGTGCCAGGGCTGTTTGCCGGCGGCGACGTGGTGACCGGGACGAGTTTTGTGGTGGACGCGATTGCCGCGGGGCACAGGGCCGCGCGATCGATCGACGACTATCTGCATGAGGAGACCCCCTCCAGCCCCCCCCGCTTCGCGGGAGGGGAGAGCGACGTGGCCGAGTTGAGCGAGGAGGAGGCGCGAGCGCTGGTTTCATCCGGTGCAGCGTCCGACGCGCCGCGCCACGAGGTCGCCAAAGCGCCCGCAGCCGAACGGGTGCAGGATTTTCGCGAGGTCTATGGCGGCCTGACCGAAGAAGAGGCGCGGGTTGAGGCGGCGCGTTGCCTCTCCTGCGGCATCTGCTCCGAATGCCTGCAATGCGTCTACGCCTGCCAAAAGAACTGCATCGACCATGAGATGCGCGAAGAAATCGTGGAACTCGACGTGGGCGCGGTCATCCTGACGCCGGGCCTGGAGACAATGCCGGGCGACATCCGCCCCGAGCTGGGCTACGGGCGCTGCGCCAACGTGGTCACCAGCATCGAGTTCGAGCGCATGCTCTCGGCCTCCGGCCCGTGGGGCAGCGTGGTGCAGCGCCCTTCCGATGGCAAGCATCCGCGCAAGATCGCCTTCATCCAATGCGTCGGTTCCCGCGATACCTCTTGCGCCATGCAACCGGAACGGTCGCACGGATACTGCTCCTCGGTGTGCTGTATGTATGCCACCAAAGAGGCCCTCATCGCCAAGGAGCACAATCCGGCAGTCGAGCCGACGATTTTCTACATCGACATGCGCTCCTTCGGCAAGGGGTTCGAGCGTTACGTCGAGCGGGCAGAACGGGAGTACGGCGTGCGCTACGTGCGCTCCGCCGTGTCGTTTGCACGGGGGGACCCGGGGACGCGGAATGTGATTTTGAGGTACGCCGGCGAGATGGAGAGACAAGGAAACAAAGGGGCAAGTGTAATCTCCAATCGCCAATCTCCGGTCGAGGAGGAATTCGACCTGGTGGTATTATCGGTGGGTTTGCAACCGTCAGAGGGCGCGCAATCCCTCGCCTCCCGGATTGGGGTCGCGTTGAACGCCTATGGCTTTGCCGAGCCCCCCGCCATGCAGCCAGCGCAGACGAGCAGGTCGGGCATCTTTGCCGCCGGTGCATTCGCCGAGCCCAAGGACATCCCCGAGACGGTGATTGAAGCCTCGTGCGCGGCAGCCCGGGCCTCGGCGCTGCTGGCCGACGCGCGCGGCGCCCTGACGCAGGAGCAGGTCTGGCCGGAGGAGCGCGACGTGAGCGACGAACTGCCGCGCGTGGGCGTCTTTATCTGCCACTGCGGCATCAACATTGGCGCCGTGGTAGACGTGCCCGAGGTCGTCGATTACGTCGCGGGCCTGCCCTACGTGGCCTACGCCGAGCAGAACACCTACACCTGCTCGCAGGACACGCAGCAGCGCATCCGCGAGCGGATCGAGGAGCACAGGCTGAACCGGGTCGTGGTTGCCTCCTGCACGCCGCGCACGCACGAGGCGTTGTTCCAGGAGACAATCCGCGGCGCGGGCCTCAACCCGCACCTGTTCCAGATGGCCAACATCCGCGAGCAGGACTCGTGGGTGCACCGGGACGATCACCGCAGCGCGACAGACAAGGCCAAGGAGTTGGCTGCGATGGCGGTCGCACGGGCGTGCAAGCAGCGTCCCATCCAGCACGGCACGTTTGAGGTCAACAAACGGGCACTCGTCATCGGCGGAGGGCTTGCAGGAATGACGGCGGCGCTCTCCATCGCCGAGCAGGGCTTTCCGGTCGCGCTGGTCGAGCGGGAGGAAGAACTGGGAGGAAATTTACGGCACATCTTTGTGCCTTTGCCAGCGAATGAACAATCAACAATTGACAATGACCAATGCGTTGAGCCTCAAACGCTTCTGAGACAGACGATCGAGGCCGTGTCATCGCACCCGCTCATTGCAGTGCTCACCGGTGCCGAGGTCGTGAATGTGGGTGGATACGTGGGCCAATACCGGACGACCGTGGAACTGGCCGGCGAACGGCGAGAGGAAATCCAGCACGGGATCATCGTCGTCGCCACCGGCGCACGGCAGATCGAGCCACGGGAGTATCTTTACGGCAAGCATCCAAGCGTCATCACCCAACGTGAGTTTGAATCTCAAATCCCAAATCTCGAATCCGCCAACATGCAATCAGTGGTGATGATCCAGTGCGTCGGCTCCCGCGACGAGGAGCACCCCTACTGCTCCCGCATCTGCTGCACCGAGGCGATCAAGAACGCGCTGGCGATCAAGGCGCGCAGCCCTGAAACCGACGTCACCATCCTTTATCGCGACATCCGTACCTTTGGCTTCAAAGAGTGGTACTACCGCGAGGCGCGGCGGCAGGGTGTGATGTTTTTGCAGTACGAGATGGAACGCAAGCCGAGGGTAGAGATTGCGGATGAGTACATCCGTGGGGATTCGAGATTGCAGGTAGCGGTTTGGGATACAGTGCTAGGCGAAGAATTGACCCTCCATCCCGACCTCGTGGTGCTCAGCGCCGGGATCGAGCCGAACTTGGACAATGACGCGTTAGCCCGATTGGTCAAGGTGCCGCTAAACGAGGACGGCTTTTTCCTCGAGGCCCACGCCAAGCTGCGCCCGCTCGATTTTGCCGCCGACGGCATCTACCTGTGCGGGATGGCCCACTCGCCGCGTTTCCTCGACGAGACCATCGCCCAGGCCCACGGCGCGGCGGTGCGCGCGGTCGGGCTCCTGGCCAAGGATATGTTGGAGGCAACGCCCATCGTGGCCAGCGTCAATCCGCGGCTGTGCTCCGCCTGCGGGCTGTGCGTCGAGGTCTGCCCCTATAACGCGCGTGAACTCGAGCCAGGCGGCGCTTATGCCGAGGTGATCGATGTGCTGTGCCAGGGCTGCGGGGCGTGCGTCGTCGCCTGCCCTAACAAAGCCAGCCAACAGAGGGGATTTGAGATAGTGCAGGTGTACGAGATGCTGGACGCGGTGGCGATTGGAGATTAGAGATTGGACGGCAGCAAGCCAGCGGCGCTAGTCATCGGCGGTGGGATCGCCGGCATCCAGGCCGCGCTCGATATCGCCGACGCGGGCTATCCGGTCTACCTGGTGGAGCGGGAGCCGTCCATCGGCGGGCGCATGGCGCAGTTGGACAAGACCTTTCCCACACTGGACTGCTCGTCATGCATCCTGACGCCCAAGATGGTGGATGTGGGGAATCACCCGAACATCGAGCTGATGACATATTCGGAAGTAGTCTCTGTTGAAAGGGCAGATGCGAAACTGGCAGACCGGGAAACCAACGACCAATCTACCAATTTGTCAGTCTACCAAGTACGAATTCGTAAGAAACCGCGCTACGTGGACGTCGAAAAATGTACAGGCTGCGGTTCGTGCGCGGAAGCCTGCAGGATGAAGGGGCGCGTCATCAACCGTTTCAACGAGGGGATCTCCAAGCAGGCAGCGATCTACGTACCTTTCCCACAGGCGGTGCCGCTCAAGTACACGGTCGATCCCAGCGTCTGCCTGTTTCTAACGCGCGGCAAGTGCGGCAAGACATTTCTTTGTAAAGATGCCTGCCCTGCCGGCGCCATCGATTTCGAGCAGCAAGAGGAGTTTGTGAATTTGGAGGTAGGCGCGGTCATCGTCGCCACGGGATTCGACCTGCTGGACGCGCGCCTCAAGCCCGAGTTCGGCTACGGCGTGTACCCCGAGGTGATGACGGGGATCGAGTTCGAGCGGCTCTCGTCCGCATCTGGGCCGACGCTGGGCAAGATCGTGGTCAATGGCAGAGAGCCCAAGGACGTGGTGCTGGTCAAGTGCGTGGGGTCGCGAGAAAAAGCCCGGAGGGCTTTTTCCTTAGGAAGAAGCTCTGGCGCAGAGCGCCAGGCTTCTTCACGGAACCCGCACACCGGCGTGCCCTACTGCTCGCGCATCTGTTGTATGTACACGGCCAAGCATGCCCACCTGGTGCGCGATAGAATCCCCGACGCGCGGATCACGGTCTTTTATATGGACGTGCGCGCAGGCGGCAAAGGGTACGAAGAGTTTTACGACCGGGTGCGGAAGGAGGGCGTCACGTATCGGCGCGGGGAACCATCGGAGGTGTACCGGCGGAATGGTAAGCTGATCGTCGCAGCAGAAGATACGCTATTGGGCCAACCTGTCGAAGTCGAGGCGGACCTGGTCATCTTGGCGACGGCGGTCGTGCCGCGAGAAGACGCGGCAGACTTGGCGGCTTTGGCAGGGCTGGAACGCTCGCCAGACGGTTTCTTCCAGGAAGCGCACCCAAAGCTGCATCCGGTGGAGACCTCGGCGGATGGCGTCTTCCTGGCGGGCTGCTGCCAGGGACCCAAGGACATCCCAGACGCGGTCGCGCAGGCCAAGGCTGCAGCCGCATCGGCATTGGTAGCGCTGAGGCGATGCGAAAAAGCCACGGTCGCTATGGAGCGTTGAGATGGCAGTAAAGACATCTCAGATGGTCGAACAATTGGAGCTTTTGGGCTGCATCCAGTGCGGCAAGTGCACGGGCGGCTGCCCCGTGGCGCGCAAGACGACGCTCAACATCCGCAGTCTGATCTACCACATGCTGGTCGAACCGGAGATGGACGTGGACGCCCATCCGGAGCTGTGGGACTGCACCTGCTGCTTCACCTGCGTCGAGCGCTGTCTCAAGGACGTGGAGCCGGCGGAGCTGATCATCGCCCTGCGCGGCCAGCTGGTGGAGAGCGGCCGCATCCCGGATACCGTCGGCGCGGCGCTGATGGCCATCTTCCGCCAGGGGAATCCTACCGGCATCGCGCGCGAGGACCGCGCCAACTGGGCAGGGGAGCTAGAGATCAATGCGGCCCAGGAAGGGTGCGAGACGCTCTATTTCGTCGGCTGCATCCCCTCCTACGACCAGCGCGTACAGCCAGTCGCCCGCGCGCTGGCGCAAACACTGGCTGCGGCAGGGGTGAATTTTGGCACGCTAGGCGCCGACGAAAGCTGCTGCGGCAACGAGGTGCGCCGCATGGGCGAGATGGGCCTGTTCGAGATGCTGGTCGAGGAGAACGGCGAGCTGTTCCGCAGCGTGGGGGCCAGCCGCATCGTGACCACCTCGCCCCACTGCTTCAACACGTTCAAGAACGAGTATGGGCTGGATGGGGTCGAGGCGCTCCATTATACACAACTTGTCGCGGAATTGATCGAGCAAGGCAAACTAAAGTTCGGGAGTGTGGGCGCGTGGGAGAAAGATGTGGAGAGAGTTGTGACCTACCACGACCCCTGCTTCCTGGGCAAACAGAACCACGTGTTCGACGAGCCGCGCGCGATCCTGAACGCCATCCCCGGCGTCAAGCTGGTGGAGATGGATCGCAACCGGGAGCGCAGCCTGTGCTGCGAAGGCGGCGGCGGGCGCATGTGGAACGAGGGCACCAACCTGGAGGAGCGGCTGGCCTTCCAGCGCGTGCAGGAAGCCGCCGACACCGGCGCCGAAATCCTGGCCGTGGCCTGCCCCTTCTGCCTGCTGACGCTGGAGGATGCGGTGAAGGTGCAAGGGTTGGAGGAACGGCTCAAGGTGATGGATATCATGGAACTGGTGAGCCTGGCGTTGTGACGTGAAACGTAAGGATCGCATTACGTGTTACGCTTCACGCTTTGCTTGAAGAGATCATGCTGAATCCAAAACCTCGTATTGGCGTCTACATCTGCCACTGCGGCGTGAACATCTCTGCGACGGTCGACGTGGAGGCAGTCGCGGCGTTTGCGGCCGGCTTGCCCGGCGTCATCGTGGCGCGCGACTATATGTACATGTGCTCTGATCCAGGACAGGCGCTGATCCGGCAGGATATCGAGGAACACGACCTCAACCGGGTCGTGGTGGCTTCCTGTTCGCCGCGCATGCACGAACCGACGTTCCGCGGCGCAGCCGAGAAGGCCGGGCTGAACCCATACCTGGTCGACATGGCCAACATCCGCGAGCAGTGCGCGTGGGTGCACGTCAAAGGTGCGGAGACGACGGGAAAGGCCAAGACGCTGGTCGCCTCAGCGGTGGCCAGAGCTGCATTGTTGGAACCATTGGAGGCGCGCGAGGTCGAGGTCACACCGGGCACACTCGTCATCGGCGGCGGGCTGGCAGGGATGGTCGCCGCACTCGACATCGCCGACGCCGGATTCCCGGTCACGCTGGTGGAACAGAGCGATCACTTAGGCGGCCGCGTGGCCGAACTCGACAGCACCTACCCCAGCCTGGAGTCGGCGGCGGAGCTATTGGACCCGCTGATCGAGCGCGTGCAGTCGCATCCCTACATCGCGGTGCTGCTGGGCTCACGAGTGGCCAAGATAGAGGGATATGTGGGCAATTTCGAGGTCAGCGTTGGTAAATTGGGAAACTGGGAAACCGGTGAAGGTGACCGATCTACCGATCTACCGATCTACCAAGTCGGCTCGATTGTCGTCGCTACCGGCTACGACGCCTTTGACCCGCGCCGCAAGCCGGAGTACGGCTACGGCCAGTATCCCAACGTCATCACCACGCTGGAGATGGAGCGCCTGCTTCAGGCAAAATCTCCAGTCTCCAATCTCCAATCTCTACTCCCCAATCCGCAATCCGCAATCCGCAGCGTGGCTTTTATAAAATGCGTCGGGTCGCGCGACGCCCAGGTGGGCAACCCGTACTGCTCGCGGGTGTGCTGCATGGTCGCCGCCAAGCAGGCCCATCTGGTGAAAGATCTGCTGCCCGAAACCGCCGTGGCTGTCTTTTACATGGACGTGCGCACTTCTGGCAAGGGCGGCGAGGAATTCTACGACGAGGTACGTAAAAAAGGCGTGATCTACCGGCGCGGGAACGTTTCGGAGATCGTGCGGCGGGGGGATCGCGTCGCGCTGATCGCGGAGGATACGCTGCTGGGCCAGCCCATCGAGATCGAGGCTGACCTAGTGGTGCTGGCCGTGGGGATGGAGCCGCGAGCGAACGCCGACAGCATCGCCACACTGCTCAAGCTGCCGCGCTCGCCGGATGGCTTTTTCCTGGAGCTGCACCCCAAGCTGCGCCCGGTCGATACGGCGGTGGACGGCGTGTTCCTGGCCGGCTGCTGCCAGGGGCCCAAGGACATCCCCGACACCGTCGCCCAGGCCAAGGCGGCGGCCTCGTCGGCGCTGATTCCGCTGCTGCGCGGCACGGTGCTGGCGGAATCGGCCACGGCCGTGGTGGAGGAGGAGCTGTGCGCCGGGTGTGGGATGTGCGTCGAGGTGTGTCCCTACGGCGCGCCGGCGCTGCACCCGCTGTGGGGCGTCTCACGCATCAACGCGGTGCTGTGCAAGGGATGCGGGGCTTGTGCGTCAGCCTGCCCATCCAAAGCCATCCGCTTGCAGCACTTTACCGAGGAGCAGGTGCTGGCGCAGATCGACGCATTGGTGGGAGTCTGAATGAGCGAGAACACTTTCGAACCCAAGATCGTCGCCTTCCTGTGCAACTGGTGCACGTACACGGGGGCAGACCTGGCAGGCACATCGCGCATCCAGTACCCGCCCAACGTGCGCATCATCCGCCTGATGTGCTCCGGCTCGGTCGACCCGACCTACGTGCTCAAGCCGCTGCTAGATGGCGCCGACGGCGTGCTCATCGGCGGCTGCCACCCCGGCGACTGCCACTACCAGTCGGGCAACTACAAGGCGCGGCGGCGCGTCGTGGCGCTGAAGGAAATCCTCAAGTGCGCCGGGTTCGACGAGGACCGCGTGTGGCTGCGCTGGATCAGCGCCAGCGAGGGCGGGCGCTTTGCCGAGACGGTCACAGAGATGACGGAAGCCATGCGGGAAAAAGGGCCAAACCCGATGCGACAAAAGTGGGCGGTCTAGGAATGAGAACGCTGATCCCTGTTGAGAACGGCGACGCACTGACAGCCATCCGCGGCTTGCTCAGGCAACTGCTCGAAGCCGACGTGGTCGACGCACTGCTGGCGCCGATGGAGACGCCCGCTGGTACAATCACGCCCGCGCTGGTGGTCGATCCGGCGCTGTTGGACACGGCGAATCCGCTGGCCCCGGTGATGGGGCTGAACGCGGCGCGTCTGGCGGGCCGCGTATCGATCCGGGAGCCTCGCGGGCGGATTGGGGTGGTGCTGCGCCCGTGCGAGCTGCGCGCGCTGGTGGAGTTGGTCAAGCTGCAGCAGGCCAGCCTGGAGAACCTGGTAACGATTGGCGTGGATTGCGGCGGAACGTACGATGTGCCAGTCTATCTGAAGAAGAGATCAGAGATTGGAGATCAGAGATTGTGGCGCGAGCTCTACGATAACCTCCAATCCCCAGTCCCCGATCTGCGCGACGCCTGCCAGATGTGCGAGAAACCACACGTAGAAGCAGCCGACATCACGCTGGAACTTTTCGGCACAGACCTATCCCCTGGCATTCCGATCACGCTCCGCGACGAGATTGCCAGCAAGCTGAGCCTGAACCCGGTAGAGGAAGACAAACAGCGTGCCCAAGCCATAGAGAGAATCGTCGCTGCCCGCGTGCAGGTGCGCGATGCCCGCTTCGCCGAGATGCAAAAGCAATTGGAGGAGGAAGGCATCGAAAGCGTGCTGGCCGCCTGTGTGCGCTGCCACAACTGCATGACCGTCTGCCCGATCTGCTACTGCAAGACCTGCCTGTTCAAGAGCCCATCCTTCGACCACGAGCCGATGCAGTATCTAAACTGGGCGCGACGCAAAGGGGCGTATCGCCTGCCAGCCGACACGATGCTCTTCCACTTGACACGCCTCAACCATATGGTACTATCCTGTGTCGGCTGCGGTATGTGCACCAGCAACTGCCCTGCCGACCTGCCCGTGGGGCGCGTCTTTCGCGCCATCGGCCAGCAGGTGCAGGCGGCATTTGACTATGTGCCGGGCCGCAGCGTCGACGACCCCCTGCCGCTGGTCACCTTCCGCGAGGACGAGTGGGCAGAGATTGGAGAGGAGTAAAGAGAGACAAGAGCTACCCATTGATGACACCACTGAACCAAACCGACACGACAATCAATTCAAATTTGGAGGTGCAAAATGTACCAGCAATACCCGCAATACCCGCAACAACAGCCCGTCTACTACCAACCAGCTCAGCAATACGGCGGATGCCTCAAAGCCTTGCTATACATCCTGGCGTTTACAATGCCACTCCCGGTGGGCATCATCATCGCCATCGTCTTCCTATCGCGCCCGGACCAGGAATCCAAAAGCCTGGGCAACGCCTGCCTGATCGTAAGCATCGTCGCCCTTGTGATTCAATGCTGCCTGACCATAGTAGCCATAGTCGCCTGGCCTACACTACTCGTTTTCTTTGCATCCCTCACTGAATCGATGAGTTACTAAAAAGGAGCGCTCATTGATCCATAAACCCATAGGTGCCGTGCTGGTCGTCGGCGGCGGCGTGGGAGGGATGCGCGCCGCCATCGACCTGGCCGAAGCCGGTCTAAAAGTTTACCTGGTAGAGAACATGCCCTGGTTGGGCGGTCGCGTGGCGCAGGTGGGCTACATGTTTCCCACCCACGACTGCGTGCTGTGCCGTGGCACGTCCGACCACGGCTACGGCTGCGTGCTTCCGGCCATCTCACCCGCTTTTCTGGACAACAACCGGCATCCCAACATCGAAATCCTGACCAACACCGACCTGATCAACATCGAGGGGTTCGCAGGCGACTTCACGGTAGTGCTGCGCCACCGTCCTACCTACGTGAATGCCAAAAGATGCATCAACTGCGGGCTGTGCGCTGCAGCCTGCCCGGTTTCGCTGCCCAGCCCATTCGAGGCCGGATTGACGGCGCGCAAGGCGATCTACAAGATGGCCCCCCGTGCGCTGCCCGATGCCTACGTGGTGGACAAGGTGCCGCGCTGCGAGACGTGCCGCCGCTGCGAGTCCGTCTGCCCCACCCAGGCCGTAAACCTGGATGAAGACACCTTCGAGCGCGAGGCGCAGGTCAGCGCCATCATCCTCTCCATGGGTTACGACCTCGCCGACGCATCCGAGTTCGAGGAGCTGGGCTACGGACGCTATCCGAACGTGGTGCACTCGATGCAGTACGAGCGGTTAGCCAGCCGCTCCGGCCCCACCGAGGGCGTCGTGATGCGCCCTTCCGACGGCAAGCTGCCGCAGCGCATCGCCTGGCTGCAGTGTGTGGGGTCGCGCACGGAAAAGTACCCCTACTGCTCCTCCATCTGCTGCATGTACGCCACCAAGCAGGCCATGCTTTCAAAGCAGCGCTCCCCGCTGGGTCCCGAGAGCGTCCACTGCCAGATCTTTATGATGGACGAGCGCGCCTTCAACAAAGAGTTCAACGCCTACTACGAGCAGGCGCGGAAAAAATACAACGTAGCGTACACACGCTGCCGCATCTCGATCGTGACCGAGGACCCCGAGACCCACGACCTGATCCTGCGCTACCCCGGCGAAGACGGCAAGGTCACCGAGGACAGGTTCGACATGGTCGTCCTCTCCGTCGGAGCGCGGCCGCCCCACGACGCCCGCGACCTGGCCGACCTGCTGGGCATCGAGCTGAACCCCTACGGCTTTTGCGCGACGGACAAGTTCGCCCCGCTGGAGACGAGCCGGCCCGGCATCTACGTCTGCGGCACCTTCTCCTCGCCCAAAGAGATCGCCGAAACGATCCTGGACTCGGCCGGCGCGGCGGGTGACGTGATGCGCCTGCTCTCCAGCGAGCTGGGCTCCCAGCCCTACACGCGGGAGTATCCATTCCTGTGGAAATCGGACGGTTTGGCACCCGAGCGCGATGTCAGCGAAGAGCCACCCCGCATCGGCGTGACCGTCTGCCGCTGCTATCCAAGCATCGCCGGGATCGTGGACACGGACGCGCTGGCCAATTTCGCCGCCTCCCTGCCGGGCGTGGTGCACGTCGAGACTGTGGACTATGCCTGCCTGGAAGAGTACCATGAGCCGTTCAAACAGATGATCGGCGAGCAAAAGCTGAACCGCGTCGTCGTGGCCGCCTGCAGCCCGCGCACGCACGAGCCGCTGTTCCAACGCCTGACGCGCCAGGCCGGGCTGAACCCCTATTTACTGTCGATGGCCAACATCCGCGAGCAGTGCGCCTGGCCCCACGTCGACAACCCAGAAAAAGCTACCCGCATGGCGAAAGAGACGCTGCGCCTGGCCGTGGCCCGCGCGCGCCTGTCGGAACAGGTGCACAAACAGGCCATCGAGCCCGCCCGGCGGGCGCTCGTGATAGGCGGCGGCGTTTCCGGTATGACGGCCGCGCTCACCATCGCCGACGCCGGTTTCGACGTCACGCTGGTGGAGCGCGACGCCGGACTCGGCGGCAACCTGCAGCACGTCTACTACGTGGCCGAGGGGGATAACCCCCAGCGCCTGCTGCGCGATCTCACCAATCGCGTGTTGGGCCACCAGCGGATCGAGGTGCGCACCCGCTCCGAGGTCATCTCCCACACGGGCAGCCTGGGCCGGTTCCACTCCACCCTACGCACGCCCGCCGGGGAGATGACGGTCGAGCATAGTGTGACCATCGTGGCCACCGGCGGCCAGGAGTGGCGCGGCGACGTGTACCTGCTCGGCAAAGACGAGCGCGTCGTCACCTCCCTGGAGTTGGACGACATCATCACCCACCGCCTGGAGCAACTGGCCGGGCTGAAAGAGGTCGCTTTCATCCAGTGCGTGCGGCGGCCCGGCGAGGTCGAATATTGCAGCCGCACATGCTGCACCAACACGATGAAGAACGCCATCCGCATCAAGACGCTCAACCCGGATTGCCGGGTGGTCGTGCTCTATCGCGACATCATCACCTACGGGTTCCGCGAGCGCTTCTACACCGAGGCGCGGGAAAAGGGCGTCATCTTTGTGCGCTACGACGAGGCCCACATGCCGCAGACAGAGATAAACGCTCAGGGAGACCTGGAGTTGACGATCTGGGAGCCATCCCTGCAAGAAGAGGTCGTGCTGCATCCGGGCTTGCTGGCACTCAGCATGGCGCTCGAGCCCTCCGAGGGCACCGAAAAACTGGCTCAAATCCTGGACATACCACTTTCCAGCGAGGGCTTTTTCCTGGAGGCGCACATCAAGATGCGCCCGATGGACATGGCAAGAGAGGGCATCTTTGTCTGCGGCATGGCCCACTATCCCAAGTTCATCGAGGAGTGCATCACCAACGCCCAGGCAGCGGCGGGCCGGGCGATCACAATCCTCGCCGCGCCCAAGCTCTACATCGGCGGCGTGATCTCCGTGGTCGACCAGAGCAAGTGCGTGGGCTGCCTGACATGCGTGCGCACCTGCCCCTTTGGGATTCCCAAGATACGTTACGAAGACACGGGTGTGGGCAACCTCAAAGGCGCGGCATACATCGACCCGGCGATATGCACCGGCTGCGGCACATGCTCGGCCGAGTGCCCCGCCAAGGCGATCCAGCTCGTGGCGTACCGCGACGAGCAAATTCTAGAATTGCCGCTGGGGGCGTGGTTAGGCGACGATGAGCAATTAACAATGAACAATGAGCCAATGAACAAGACGCGGTCCAGTTGTTAATTGTTCATTGATCCATTGTTCATTCTCACGAGGTAGGAATGAGTTCAATCAACGAAAACACCTTCGAACCCGAGATCACTGTTTTCATGTGCATCTATTGCGCCTACATGGCGGCCGACACCGCCGGGGCGCTGCGCATCAAGTATCCGGGCAACGTCAAACTGATCAAGCTGCCCTGCACGGGCAAGACCGACCGGCGCTACCTGCTGGAGGCGTTCGAGCAGGGGGCCGACGGCGTCTGCGTGGTGGGATGCCCCATCGGCAACTGCCATCACGTGCGCGGCAACGAGCGCGGGCTGGCGCGGGTGAAGCATGCGAAAAAGATACTGGACGACATCGGACTGGGCGGCGAGCGTCTACAGATGTACTTTGTATCCGGCGGTATGGGGAACACGTTTGCCAACGCGATTCGCGATATCACCAAGCGCATCCAGGAGTTGGGTCCCAGCCCGCTGAAAGCCACACAATCGAAGAAACAGGAATAGGACAATGCTAGTCAAACATCGCATGACCCCCAAGCCTTTCACCGTCACGCCCGAAACGAGCCTCAAGGAGGCCCTTGAGCTTCTTGAGCGCCACCCGTTTCGCCACCTGCCGGTGGTGGACGCAGACGGCAGCCTAAAGGGCATCGTCACCAAGCGCAGCCTGTTGCTCTCGTCCCCCACCTCTGCCACAACCCTCAGCGTCTTTGAGGTCGACTATATCCTCTCGCATACCAAGATCGGCCAGGTGATGAGCAGCCCGGCCATCGCCGTGGAGCCCGACCTCCCCCTGGAGGAAGCCGCGCGCATGATGATCGATAACCGCATCGGCTGCCTGCCCGTCGTCGAAGGGGAGAAACTGATAGGCATCATCAGCGACACCGACATCTTTCGCGTCTTTGTCGAGGGCTTGGGCGGCGGGCACCCCTCACCGCGCATCACCGTCGTCGTGCCAGAGGAGATAGGCAGTCTGGCCAAGGTCACGAAATGCATGGCGGACGTCGGCGCCAACATCTACTCGCTGGGCATCTTTTGGGGTGAAAAATCGGAAGATCGCGTCATCACCCTGCGCCTGGAGGGGATCGACAAAGAGGCAGCCGTGCAGGCGCTGGAGAGCGCTGGAATCCAGATCGTGACCGTGTGGGAGCCGCCCAAGGAGTAGGCAATGAACGTCCTCGTGATCAGCTCGAGCCCCAACACAGACGGCCTGACGGCCGCCTGCGCCGCAGCCGCCGTCGAAGGCGCGCGCCGGGCAGGCGCGCAGGCTGAAGAGATACGCCTCAACGACCTGCAGGTCGGTATATGCCAGGCGTGCGACGACGGCTGGGGCACGTGCCGGACCGAGCACGCATGCCAGGTGAACGACGAGTTCCAGGCGCTGCACACCCGCGTGCTGGAGGCCGACGCGCTGGTGCTGGTCACACCCGTCTACTATGGCGAGATGAGCGAGCGCGCCAAGGCGTTCGCCGACCGGCTGCGCCGCTGCGAGGGGACGCGCGGAAGCGAGAGCGGACTGGCCGATAAACCCGTGATCGCCGTCGCCGCGGCGGGCGGCAGCGGGAACGGCACGATCACGTGCCTGGCGAGTATGGAGCGCTGGATCCAGCACGTCAAGGGGCATGTGTTCGACCTGATCCCGGTCAAGCGCTGGACACGCAAGAACAAGCTGACGACGATCCGCGAGGCGGCGTGCACGATGGCACGAGAAACACTGGAGAAAAAAACCGCATGAATAGTGACGAAAAAACAAGCCCAAACGTAGTAGGCGCGGTGATGGTGATCGGCGGCGGGATCGCCGGCATGCAGGCGTCCCTCGACCTGGCAGAGTCCGGGTACAAGGTCTACCTGGTCGATAAGAAACCGGCCATCGGCGGGCACATGGCGCAATTTGACAAGACCTTTCCCACCAACGACTGCGCGATGTGCACCATCAGCCCCAAGCTGGTCGACTGCGGCCGCCACCGCAATATCGAGCTGCTGATGGACAGCGATGTACTGGAGGCCAAAGGCGAGGCTGGCAACTTTACAGTGCGCGTGCGCACCCGCCCGCGCTACATCGACCTGGAGAAATGCACCGGCTGCGGCGACTGCGGCGAGGTGTGCCCCGTCATTATCCCCGGCCGCTTCGACGAGGGGCTGGCGACACAGCACGCCGCCTACAAGCTTTATCCCCAGGCGGTGCCCAACGCCTTTGCCATCGAAAAGCGCGGCATCTCCCCCTGCCGCGACGCCTGCCCTGCCCACCAGCGCGCCCAGGGTTACATCGCCCTCATCCGTGAGGGGCGCTACGAGGACGCGCTGCGCGTCATCAAGGAAGATAACCCCTTCCCCGGCATCTGCGGGCGCATCTGCAACCACCGCTGCGAGGATGCCTGCAACCGAGGCAAGCTGGACGATCCGATCAACATCCACGCCCTCAAGCGCTTTGTCACCGATAAGGTGTACGCCCAGGAGCGCGTGCCCCCGGAACCGGCGGAGCGCACCCACGAGGAGCGCGTAGCCATCATCGGCGCGGGGCCGTGCGGCCTGACCACCGCGCAGGACCTGTGCAAGATGGGGTACGGCGTCACCGTGTTTGAGGCGCTGCCCGTGGCGGGCGGCATGCTGCGCGTGGGCGTGCCCGAGTACCGGCTGCCCACCGAGATCGTCGACCGCGAAGTGCAGGATATCGTCGATCTCGGCGTGGAGCTGCGGCTCAACACGCGCGTCGACAACCTGGACGACATTTTCGACGCGGGGTTCAATGCCGTGCTCATCTCCGTGGGCGCGCACGAGGGGCGCAAGCTGCCCATCGAGGGCGCCGACCTGGCCGGGGTGATGGTCAACACCTCCTTCCTGCGCGACGTGCGCCTGGATAACCCGCCCGATGTGGCAGGCAAGCGCGTGATGGTGCTGGGCGGCGGCAACGTGGCGGTGGACGTGGCCCGCACGGCGGTGCGCCTGGGCGCAGCCGAGGTGCACATGGCCTGCCTGGAAAGCCGCGAGACGATGCCCGCCCACGATTGGGAGATCGAGGCCTGTCAAGCCGAGGGGATTCAGATCTATCCCAGCCGCTCCTTCAAGCGCATTGTGGCCGCCCCCCCTCAATCCCCCCAGCAAGCGGGGGGGACGAGGGGGGGGGAGCACGTCGGCGGGCTGGAGTGCGTCAACGTCACCTTCATGGAGTTTGATCCCACCGGCCGCCTGACCCTGGAGACAGAACCGGGCTCGGAGCACATCATCCCCTGCGATACCGTCATCTTCTCCATCGGGCAGCGCGCCGGTCTGGGGTTCATCCCCGAAAGCGCCGGCGTGGGCGTCACCCGCCAGCAGACCATCGCCGTCAACCCCAACACGATGGCGGCCACACGCCCCGGCGTCTTTGCCGCCGGCGACGCCACCACCGGCACCGCCTTCGTCATCGAGGCCGTCGCTGCCGGCCACCAGGCCGCAGAATCGATCCACCGCTATCTGCGCGGCGAGGAGCTGGAGCCGGCGCTCAAACCCGAGCTGCCCGTGGTCGATCTGAGTCGGGCCGAGATCCAGGAGCGCATCGACCGGGGCGAGGTCAAGGTCACGCCGAGGGTCGCCATGCCCGAGCTGCCAGTAGAGAAGCGCATAGGCAACTTTGCCGAAGTCGAAACCGGCTACACCGACGAGCAGGCCCAGGAGGAAGCAGCGCGCTGCCTGGCCTGCGGCATCTGCTCCGAGTGCCTGAGCTGCTGGTACACCTGCCAGGCCGGCGCCATCAACCACGACATGGTGGAGCAGATGCGCGACATCGAAGTCGGCGCGATCGTGATGGCCCCCGGCTACGAGGTCTTTCACGCCGAACAGGCGCAGGAATACGGCTGGGGCCGCCTCCCCAACGTGGTCACCGCGCTACAACTGGAACGGATGATGAGCGCCTCCGGCCCGACCGAGGGCCACATCCTGCGCCCCTCTGACGGCGAAAAACCGAAAAAGATCGCGTTCTTGCAGTGCGTCGGCTCGCGCGATCAAGAGCACGACTATTGCTCCGCCGTGTGCTGCATGTACGCCACCAAAGAGTCGATCATGATCAAGGAGCACGAGCCTGATACCGAGATCAGCGTCTTTATGATGGACATGCGGGCATTCAGCAAGGGGTACCTGGAATACTACCACCGGGCGGAGGAGCGATACGGCGTGCGCTACGTGCGGTCGCGGGTGTCGATTTTGCGCGAGAACCCGGAGACGCATGGACTCGCCGTGCGCTACGTAGCAGAAGGGGACAAAGAGACAGGGAGACAAGGAGAAATCGTCGAAGAGGAATTTGACCTGGTCGTGCTCTCGGTCGGGATGGAGATCCCGCAGGAGACACGCGAGCTGGCGCGGCGATTGGACGTGCAGGTAGACGCGTATGGCTTCTGCCGCACCGATATGCTCGACCCATTGCAGACGAGCCGGGACGGCATTTTCGCCGTGGGGCCGTTCCGCGAGCCCAAGGACATCCCCGAATCAGTCGTCGAGGGCACCGGCGCAGCAGCGGCGGCCGGCACGCTTCTGGCTCCGGCCCGCTGGACGCGCACCGAGGAGGCCGAATATCCGCCGGAGCGGGATATCTCGCGGGAGAGTGCCCGCGTGGGCGTCTTTGTCTGCCATTGCGGATCGAACATCGGCGGCTACCTGGACGTACCGGACGTGGCCCACTACGCGGCCAGTTTGCCGGGCGTGGTGCACGCCGAGCACAACCTCTATACCTGCTCGCAGGACTCGATCAAGCGCATTACCGAGCAGACGGTGGAGCACAACCTCAACCGCGTGGTCGTGGCCTCGTGCACCCCGCTGACGCACGAGCCGCTGTTCCAGGACTCGATCCGGCAGGCAGGCTTGAATCCGGGCATGTTCCACATGGCCAACATCCGCAACCAGTGCTCGTGGGTGCACTCCCACGACTGGGAAACGGCCACGGATAAGGCAAAAGACCTGGTGCGGGCCGCCGTGTCCAAGGCGGTCCAGTTGCAGCCGATCCACGTGACCGAGATTCAGGTGCAAAAGGCGGCCGTCGTCATCGGCGGCGGCGCAGCGGGGATAACGGCAGCACTGACGCTGGCCGACCAGGGCTTCCCGGTGCACTTGGTGGAACGATCGGAGCGGCTGGGCGGCAACCTGTGGAACATCCGCCACAGCCTGGGCTGGGACGCCGACGCCAAAGAGGTCGTGTGGCGCAACCCTCAGGAGGAATTTCTGCACGAGACGATCAAGCGCGTGGAGATCCACCCACAGATCACAGTCCACGCGCGAAGCGAGCTATTGGAGACCGGCGGCTTTGCGGGCAACTTTACCTCGCGCATCAGCACCCCCGCCGGCGAGATTGAGGTACACCACGGCACGACCATCCTGGCGACCGGTGCGGTGGAGTACAAGGGGCCGGAATACGGCTATGGGACGGACCCGCGGATCGTCACGCAATATGAATTTGAGAGCCTGTTGGCAGGTTGGAAAATCGGTAGTTGGGAAACTGGTAAACTGGGAACTGGTGACCAATCTACCAATTTACCAAGTACCAGTCTACCAACTTCCGTCGTCATGATCCAGTGCGTCGGCCCTGCCGAAAAGTACTGCTCGCGCGTCTGCTGCACGGCGGCGATTACGAACGCTTTGGCCCTCAAAAAGCTCAATCCCGATGCGCAGGTCACGGTGCTGTACACCGACGTGCGCACCTACGGCTTCAAGGAGCGCTACTATCAAGAGGCACGTGAGCAGGGCGTGATGTTCGTGCCGTACACGTTTGATCGCAAGCCGGAAGTACAAATCGCAAATTCCAAATTGCAAATTGCAGCATGGGAGCCCTCGCTGCAAGAAGAGCTGACGCTCAACCCCGACTTACTGGTTTTGAGCATGCCGATGGTGCCGCCGGAGGGGGCAGAGGAGCTGGCGACGCGGCTCAAGGTGCCGCAGGATATGGACGGCTTTTTCCTGGAGGCCCACGTCAAGCTGCGCCCGGTCGATTTCGCCAGCGACGGGCTGTACATGGCCGGAGCTGCTCACTATCCCAAGTTCATCGACGAATCGATCGCCCAAGCACAGGCTGCGGCGGCGCGGGCGACCACCATCCTGAGCAAGGACGTGCTGGAGGTGGGCGGCGTCGTGGCCCAGGTG
>JAFGED010000254.1 GCA_016931785.1 Anaerolineae bacterium | reverse complement strand
TCGGCCAGCCCCAGGTAGTTGTTGGTGCATAGGTTGAGCACCCGCTTGCCATCGGCCACCATCCACGCTCCCGGCGGTGAATCGATGGTGCGCAGGGTGATGAACAGGCCCGCATCTTTCAGTGCTTTGGTGTCCTGGCGGACAAAGTCGAATTTTCCATCCATCATCGCTTGCTCCTTTTTGTCAGGCGAGTCAGCGAATCAGCGATAAAGCGATTCGCTGATTTGCCCATTCGCTGACTCGCTCACTCCTCCACCCAGCTCATACTCACCTCCCCCGAGTTGCCGGAGCGCATGACCTCGAACGCCTGCTCGAACTCGGTATAGTGGAATCGGTGGGTGATGACAGGCGTGATGTCCAAGCCGGTCTGGATCATCGACTGCATCAGGTACCAGGTCTCGTACATCTCGCGGCCATAGATGCCCTTGATCGTCAGACCGCCGAATATGACCGTGTTCCAGTCGATGGCCAGGTTCTCGCTGGGGATGCCCAGCATCGCGATCTTGCCGCCGTGGCACATGTTGGCCAGCATGGCGCGGAAAGCGTCGCCGCTGCCCGACATCTCCAGGCCCACGTCGAATCCCTCCTTCATCCCCAGCTCCTTCTGCGCCTGGGCGATGGACTTTTCGCGGATATCCAGGGCGACGGTGGCCCCCATCTCTTTCGCCAGCTCGAGGCGGTAGGGGATCATGTCGGTGGTGACGATGTAGCGCGCGCCGGCGTGTTTGGCGATGGCGGTGGCCATGATGCCGATTGGGCCGGCCCCCGTGATCAGCACGTCCTCGCCCAGCACCTCGAAGGCCAGCGTCGTGTGGGTGGCGTTGCCAAAGGGATCAAAGATGGCCAGCAGGTCGGTCGGGATGCTGGGGTCGGCGTGCCAGATGTTGGTCACCGGGATCGATAGGTACTCGGCGTAAGCGCCGGGCCGGTTGACGCCCACGCCCTGTGTGGCGTTGCACAGGTGGCGGCGGCCGGCCAGGCAGTTGCGGCAGCGCCCGCAGACGATGTGTCCCTCGCCGGAGACCACGTCGCCGATCTCCAGGTCGTGCACGTTGCCGCCCATCGCCGCCACCGTGCCCACGAACTCGTGGCCGACGACCATCGGTACGGGAATCGTCTTTTGCGACCAGGCGTCCCAGTTCCAGATGTGCACGTCGGTGCCGCAGATGGCGGTCTTTTGTATCTTGATCAACACGTCGTTGATCCCCATCTGGGGGACCGGCACCTCGTCCAGCCACAGGCCGGGTTTGGGGTATTTCTTGACCAGCGCTTTCATCGTGCTCTGCATCGCACACCTCCGTGGTGACTTTAGACCCAAACCGAGTATAGCACACGCGGGTGCTTTTTTCAATCAGGGGGGTGTGATATAATTCATAGTGCGAAGCAGTTGTGCCTATACGAGGTTGTGGACGGGGCGATGGCGATGTCGGATTTCGGTCGAATCGTGGCCGAGGAATGGGAACGCACGGCCCAATTGCGCCCGTACGTGTGGGTCGATGCATGCGTGATGATGCCGAATCACGTGCATGGGGTTGTGTGGATTGTGGATGGTGGTGTAGCGCAGCGTCGCTGCGCCCCTACACCGATCAATGTTTTGCCGCGTTCGCTCGGGGCCATCGTCCGCGCCTTCAAATCCATCGTCACCAAACGCATCAACCGAATCCGCGACACCCCGGGCGCGCCTGTTTGGCAGCGCAATTATTACGAGCGTGTTATCCGCAGCGAGCGAGAGTTGAACGCCATTCGCAGGTACATTCAAAACAATCCGGCCAATTGGCCCTCGGACACTGAGAACGTATGAATCCTCAAACGAAGAAAATCCTCCGCATCCACGACCTCCTCCTGGCCGAGTACGGCGACCGGCCGTGGCAGCCCCACGACCCCGTCGCCAGCCTGGTCAACACCATCCTCTCGCAGAACACCAACGACGTCAACCGCGACCGGGCGTTCGAGCAACTGCGCGAGCGCTTTCCCACCTGGGAGGCGGTGCGCGACGCGCGGCTTGAGGCGCTGATCGACGCGATTCGCCCGGCCGGGCTGGGGCCGACCAAGGGGCCGCGCATCCAGGAGGCGTTGCGGCGCATCGCCGCCGAGCGGGGCGAGATCAGCCTGGACTTTTTGAGCGACTGGGGAGTGGGGCAAGCGCGGGCGTGGCTCTCGTCCATCCCCGGCGTGGGCCCCAAGACCGCCGCCATCGTGCTGCTCTTTGCGCTGGGAATGCCTGCCTTCCCGGTCGATACCCACGCCCACCGGCTCTCCCGGCGGCTGGGCCTCATCCCGGAAAGGACCTCCCGCGAGCAAGCCCACGTCCTGCTGGAAGCCCTCGTTCCGCCCGAGATCTATTATACTTTCCACCTCAACCTCATCGCCCACGGGCGGGCCGTGTGCCACGCGCGCAACCCCGAGCACGATCGGTGCGTGCTGCGAGGGGAGTGCGTCTACTATCAGGAACACACGTAGGCCGGATGGGCAATCCGGCCTACGACGACGACGACGACGCAGAATGAGAAAGGCACCCGGCGCATGCCAGGTGCCTTTTGAGTTCTTTGGCAACTAGGTAAGCGTTCAAAAACAACTTGGTTTTTTTCCCCGTTGTCCAGGGTGATTTTGCCCAAAAAGTACGAACTTGTTTTTGAACGCGGCCTAATGCCGAGGTTATTCCTCTTCCTCTTCTTCCTTGGCCTCTGTGATGACCTCGACCTCTTCCGCTTCCAGAGCCTCTTCCTCTACGATTTCCTCTTCCGCCATCGCCACCAAGCGCACGATCATTTCGTCCATGTCGGTGAGCACTTCGATGCCGGAAGGAATGGCCAGGTCCCTCACGTACAAACCTTGACCGATCTCGACCAGGTCGGAGAGATCCACGGCGATCTCGTCCACCAAGTCGCCGGGCAGACACTCGACCTCGATGGCGGAGATGCCCTGCAGCAGGATGCCCTCGTGCTGGCGTATCACCGGCGATTCCCCGATGATCGCCAGGGGGATCTCGGCCGTCAGCCGCTCGGTCATCTGGACGCGATAAAAGTCCACGTGCAAGATCGTGCCCTTGATGACGTCGCGCTGCACATCGCGCAAGAGGGCCATCTCCGGTTCTTTTTGATCCGCAACCTGGACGCTGATGAGCTGGCTGCCGCTGACGTGTGCGAGCAAGCGCCCCAGTTTTCGCTCCTCGAATTGCAGGGACACGGGCTCAAAGCCGTGCCCGTACATCACCCCTGGCACCCAGCCTGCTTGTCGCAGTTGCCTGACCTGCTTGCCTTGAACTGTGCGCGGCTGGGCTATCAGTTCAAGCTGTCTTGATTGCTGATTCATTTACGACCTCCAAAACACCGTCCTCTTGACGGGGACTCTTAACCGCAACCAAACGGGCGGGTCTGGCCCGCCCGTGCGGCGCGCTACCTCAGCGCG
>JAFGED010000253.1 GCA_016931785.1 Anaerolineae bacterium | reverse complement strand
GCGGCTATCCTCCCCCCGCGTAGCGGGGGGAGTTAGAGGGGGGAATTCGACGCACAAACAAGCTCGAATCTAACATTGTCGAACTACACACTGGGGAAGAACGCGACGCGCGACAGCGTCTTCATCTGCCGGGCGAACTGGGCCTCCGGCCAGGCCAGACAGCGGGCTAGGTAGCGCCGCAGCTTTTCCCCCGCCGGCAGCCCGTGCTCCATCCAGCCCTTCAGCCGCCCTTCGTGTGCCAGGCGGATGCCGTGGCGGATCAGTGTGACCATCCAAAAGATGGGAAAGATGGCCAGATATAAATCCACTCTGCGCTTTAGGTGGCGGTCCGCCTGACCTCGCACCGCCAGGTAGGGCCTGAGGAAGGCTTTCCACGCCTTGGGAGAGATCAGGTCTTCTTGGTTGGGATGCGTCATCAGGTCAGCCAGGTCGCGGGCGGGATCGCGCAGGCCGCTATCCTCCCAGTCCACCAGGCCCAACCGTCCATCGGGGCGCAGGATGACGTTGGCAAAGCGCGGGTCGGCCCGGCAGAAGCAGAGGGCCGGTTCCTGATCCGATAGCTCGCGCATCGCCGAGTGGCGGCTTTCCAGTACCGTGAAGCACAGATCGACAGCGCGCCTCCCGGCGGGGAACGCGCTTTCCACCCAGTCGGCGTAATCCTTCAGATCGGCGTGAAAGCTGGCCTCGATATCGTCGAACGGCCGGCTCTGCCCGCGCGACATCCACAGCCCATCAGTCGATATGGCGTTCATCTTTAGCCACACCTCGGCCAGTTGGGTCAGTTCTGTGGAGGTGGGGCGGTGACGGTCCCACGCTTCGCCCTCCATGAATTCGTAGACGACAATGGGCCTGTGCGCTGCCGAGTGCGGCTGGACGTGTGCGACCGGCTGGGGGGCGATATCCAATGGGGCCAGTAGTTCGAGCGCATGGAACTCGTGCAGCGGCGC
Source organism: Anaerolineae bacterium (assembly GCA_016931785.1). GTDB lineage: Bacteria > Chloroflexota > Anaerolineae > B4-G1 > B4-G1 > JAFGED01. The sequence continues at coordinate 2,958 of JAFGED010000253.1, read as the reverse complement.
ATCGCGCCATTCGTTGGGCTTGAGGAACTCTTTGGCGATCAGGTGGCGGCCGCCGGCCCACACGTCGTACAGGCGGTTGGATTGATGCGCCAGAGAGGAGCGCAGTGACACCTCGATCGTATCAGGTGACAGGCCGGTTGCTCCGGCGATGAGGGTCGTCATTAAATCGTTCGTCATGCTCATTCCTCCTTGCAGAATAAGGATATGGTAAACTCGTTCTGCCGCTATTTCTCTCCGTACAGGGTCCCTGCCCAATCTAGATAGTGCTCATACTTGGCCTGCACGTCCGCCAGCCAATCAGGCGGTCGGGCGACCAGGCGCTTATCCAGTCCACGGGGAACCTCGTACAGATAGCGCGCGAGACGCGCTACCCACCAAACCAGCAGCATCTTCCAAAAAGTCCGAATGCACGCAGCCATAGCGCCGTCCTCCACCATCCCACAGTACGTGTCAATCACCCAGTGCCACTGCGAGGACGGCACATCGATGTAGGCCGGATGCGTGATCAGGTTCGCCATCTCAAAAGCCGGGCTGCCCCAACCACTGTACTCCCAGTCCACGGACGCCCAGCGCTCCGGGCGCCGGATCACGTTGAGAATGTTGTTATCGGCGCGACAGAGGCTGACGGGCGCACCGGAGCAATCGGCGAAGCGGCACCTTTCGAATCGGCGCACGAGAGCGCACAGCGACGCAGGCCGCGCTTCTCCGGGGATGCGGGCCAGTTCCCGCCTCACGATCTCTTGGCACCCTGCTACGCTGTTGGTGTTGAGCACGGCCTCCCGCAACTTTACGCCGGTCGTCTCCGGCGTGACGGTGTAAATGGTCGCAAAGTGCTGGAGCAGACTCCGCCACTGTACCTCCGTCGGCGGAGGCACGGCGCTCACCTCGCCCTCAAGCCACGTCTGCACGACGACAGGCTGGGCGTAGCGGTGGCGATCCAGCAGGATAGGTTGGGGAGCAACCGACAGGCCGGCCTGATGCAAGGCCGATAAAGCAGTGTGCTCTCGGCCAGCCCGATCGCGCCAGTCGCGCATGGTAAATTTGATAGCCAGATCGCCCAGAGGGCCACCGGCTTGATAGAGCAGGTTGTTCTGTCCACCCCCTACGCGAGCGAAGCGCCACCCCTGCCACTGCCCATCCGTTTGATGGTCGCCGCCCGCCAGGTGGTCGAGGAGCGGTCGGATGAGATGCTCTCGCTCAGGTTCTGGCATAGCCTGAAACCGTTCCGGCCTGCTTGCAGATTTAGCCAGATACGCTCTGATCAAAGAACGCCCGACCATCTCCATGCCACATGCGAAAGGCCTCGGGGATTCTCAACCGGTGGCCTGGGTCCAGATTCTCCGGCAGACCCTCCTCTGGAAACCAGCCCCTGTCCTGCACCTCGCAGGCGTGAGATGGATCTGCAACCTCCCGGCAATCCAGCGGCTCGCACAGGAACACGAATTGATAGAGATGGTGGCGGCTCGTCGTGCCGCACAAGCGCGAATCGAATACCCCGACGAGCGATATAGGACGGCAATGCACGCCCGTCTCCTCCAGGGCCTCCCGAACGACCCCTTCTGCGGGGGTCTCTCCCACTTCAAGGGCACCGCCCGGCATGGCCCACTTGCCGTTATCCGCGCGCTGAATCAACAGGATTCGTCCCTCGCCGTCAATCACTGCCGCGTCGCCCGCTGCCAGCGGCGTCGGGCGGGAAAAGATCGGGCCTCGCAAAGGCTCGATCTGCTCCACGGCCTTGCCGGCTGTCAAGGCCAGCATCTCCATTGCAATCGTCTGCACCGTCCGGAAGGCAGCCTGATCGTGAATGTTTTTGGAAAAGTACAGGCCCATTGCCGAGACATCCCGCAGCTTGTCCGCCCACAATGCAATTTGTTCCGCGACTGTCGTCATCACTGTTCAGTAACTCCCGTTGCAACGCCCTGGATCGTCCCAGTTCGAATGCACTTTCTCGGCGACGACGATGATCTGCTGACCCTCGCCCACGGCCAGCACCTCGAACCCGGCGGAAGCCAACGCATACCGGGCCTGCTGCGCCGTCCAGGAGGGGTTATCGTAAAACCGGTCCCCGCAGGCCTTTACGACGACGAGGAGTGACTCGCACGCGGTCCGACGTTTGAGATGGCACAAGCGGTACCGGACGAGTTCGCCGAAGGAGCGCGAGCCGTCGTTGGGCCTGGGCAGCGATAGCAGCAGAGTCCCGCCGGGCTTGAGCACGCGGTGGAACTCGCTCAGGATGAAGAAGGGGTCAGCGACCGCCTGCAGGACGCTGATACTGATCAGGTGATCGAAGCGGGCATCGTCAAACTCCAACGGAGTGTTCAGGTCCGCTCGCTTGAAAGTGACGCGCCCGGCCAAATCCTCCGGCGTCTTCTGCCTTGCCTTGGTCAACATGCCTGTCGCAAAGTCGGTGCCTATCACGCTAAATTCCTCCTTTGCCAGGGCGATGGCATAATTTCCCGTCCCGCAGCCCGCGTCGAGAACCCACTCATCGGGTTTGACGCGCCTTTCTAGCAGTGCGCCCACAACGTATTGAAGCGAATCTCGCCACGGCCCGGGCTGCTCGTCCCACACGCGCCCCTGTAGGCCCCAGGACCCTCTGTAGAGATTCCACAATAGGCGCTGCGTTTCCGATTTGGGGAGGGGCTGGCTCACAAATGGGCAATCCGCGACCTACCTGCAGTCTGAAGGATACCAGAAAAGGAAAGCCTGTGCTGGACGTAAAAGCGACGCTTACCCGACGGTAAGGCTACGGCCGAAGGGTATCCTCTTAACACATTGGCCAAGAAATTGTATCATCTCAATAATCCGGGGGGTGGGGGGTGTGAGGGCGGCTGCGCCGCCCTCACACCCCCCGTCTTCCCCTACTTATTGATAACTGACCATTCGCTGAAATCGTTAGCGAAATCGTGAATTTCCTGGTACACTCAGGGTATGACTACCACTGAGTTGACCATCAAG
>JAFGED010000252.1 GCA_016931785.1 Anaerolineae bacterium | reverse complement strand
GCACCAGTGTGACAAACGTGACAAGAATTCGCGATGGGTGTACAATTCGTTTCAACATGGGGCTGCCTCCTGGTTTGGAACCGGGCTTGGCTTTTCGCCAAGCCTACCAGGGGTGGCCCCTTCTTGCAAGTCAGCCTAAATTTGCCAGAGTCCAGAATGGGAATAAACGCGTCAAAGTGACCTCGCGGCGCGGCAGCATCGAGGCTGAGGCCTGGGTCGCCGACCGCGTCCCTCCAGGAATGGTGTTTTCCAATTTTCACTTCCCAGAAGCCTCGGCGAACGAATTGACGATTGCTGCCCTGGAGCCGGTGGCCAAGATTCCCGAGTACAAGGTGTGTGCGGTAAAGGTAGAGTTGGCCTAAGGGTATCTTCTCAATAATCCCGGGGGGGGACGTGGGGGGGGGCGGCCTCGCGCCCAAAGGGCGCGCACTGCCCTCATCCCCTCCATCTTCCCCTACTCATTGAGAAGATACGCCTAAAGCTTCTTGTCGGAGCCCGTGGTGTTTGCGCGAGCTTTCCCAGCCATACAGTTACTGCCAGTAGGATTGCGCCGCCTCCGAACGCCAGGTAGATCAATGGCGAAGCGTCGATAGGTTGGGCGTTATTGGCGGAACCTGGCCCGGCGAGGATCGCCAACAAGAATATCAGCGCGATGAAAAGTCCCGTAGCGGTCATAAAGTATCGCACCGTGTTATCCTCCCGTGTTGCAGGCTGGCGTATGCTCAAAAGCCCGGTGCGGAAAATGCGACGTACCAAAGCGTGCACAAGCAGCCTGGCACGGCACTGAGTATCAAGGCGATCATAGCGCGACGGTACGCTTCCACGTCGTGCTCGCGGCTGCAGGCCAGGGTGACGACGCCAGCTCCACAGGCAACTGCGCCCAGGCCGAGCGGCAGCCAGAAGAATAACATGTTGACCAGCGCGCGGCGAGCCTGAGACGTCCCTTCCCACCGTGCTACCGGTTGAGGCAGCACGGGCTCGTTGACGGGTGTGTCCGAGGCCTGGAGGTGCGTGGAGTGTGTGAGCAGCAAGCTGATACCACCCCACAAGGCCAGGCAGGCCGACATCGCCGCCAGTAGACTGAGGTTTCCCCCCAGTCGAACTATTTGCGTTGTTCGTGTTGTGCCTCCCATTCCCTCCTCCTGTGGCATCCAGCTTGGTTGATGGTCTGACGAAATCTGGTGTGGTGGCCCGGGCGTCAAATTCGGGATGTAGAGCGCCATTGCTCCCCCTGGATTGTTTCCTCAAGCGGTTTGCCGAGTCATCCTGCGCCCGGGCCGTTCGACACCGCTGATCGCGGGGTCTGGCGCCGGCTTGTGCTTGAGGGCCGGCTCATACCGGCGAGTGTAGGATACCACAGTGTGGGCGATGCTGCTGGACGGGAGGATGCCGCCTGGGTGTCGCCTGACAGACGGGGACGTGACGGCTGCCCTACGCGCGGTCGGCGCGAACCATGAGTTGGAAGGCGCGCGCGGTCAGGATGGGGCGCAGAACCGCGCGCGTGGGAGGCTGGCCGTTGAGGATCGTGGTCAGGCCGGGGACATCCAGAGCCTCTTCCAGCGGCCACTCGTCGCGGGCAAAGAATTTGGCCAGGGCGTCGTTTTCGATGCGCAGCAGGCCAAAGAGGTCGTGAGGCATGGGGTCGCCCCGCAGAGAGGTGTGATAGGCGAGGATGGCCAGGTGATCGGGTGTACCAGGGCCTCCCAGCCGTGGTGGCGTCAGGATCACCATCAAGGGGGTGGGGCGCTTTTTGCTGGGCTTTAAGTTTAGTGTGTCGGCGATTTGCCACTCGTGGATCAGGTAGCTCGCGTGGGCTGGTTCGATCCGCACCGGGACGCCGATTTCCTCCTGCACCTCGCGTCGCAGGCAGGCGACGATCGTCTCACCTTGTTCGATGCTTCCGCCGATGCCGCCTATGCCGAGGGAGGTGGTGCCGTCCTCGCGCTGCTTCCAGTATTTGGGCTTGCTGATCTCAAAGTAGGTGGCTGCGTCGTCGTGCGCGATGGTCGAGATGCCGACGAGGGCGATCCTTTTTCCATTCAACAGAGGATGGCGGCGCAGGGCAGGCAGGGCTTGAAATAGGTCCATCGGCTTATCGATCCTCGATATAGGAGATCGGGCCGTCGCGGCCGAGCTTGGCGTAATACGCGACCAGCCGCCGGGTGGTATCGGCCAGGGGCAGGGTCAATGCTTCTTCGGGCGATACCCACCGGCCGTCGTACAGCTCCACGCCATCCAACCGGAGTGCACCCTCCCACTCCTCCACTAAAAAGTCGAGATAGACCAGGTGGTGTCGCCCGTCCTTATAGTTCGGCGGGCAGATGCGCTCGTGCATCAGCAGGAGGCGGAATTTGGTTGGCGTCAGACCGGCTTCCTCCTGCGTCTCGCGCACCAGCGCCTGTGCCGCCGTCTCGCCGTAATCGATGTGCCCGCCGGGGATGACGTACTCTCCCTGTCGCTTGGTGAAGCGGGCCAGGAGTATCTGGTCCTGCGGATTGACCAGCAGCGCGCCCACGACGACTTCCGGGATGCGTGTTTCGCTCATTGGTGTGCCTCGATGAATTGATAGGTCTTGCGGGCCACCGTTTCCCATTCGGCGTCCACCAGGATGTTGTGGCCGGAATTGTGCAGCGTGACCAGCGCCTTATCGGCGGAACCGATGCGTTCGTAGGCCAGTCGCGCGCTGTGTGGCGCGATGGACCGATCTCTTGTGCTGTGGACGATGAGCGCCGGCGTGGAGACCTGTGGCAGCAGGCGCGGGACGACGCGCGTCAGCTTGTAGACCTCGTGCGCGCCGCGCGTGGGGGTCACGGGGCAGGTGGATAGCCTTTTGTTGGCTGCCATGTCCACCGCGTCCGACTTGCCCGCCGGCCAGAAGGGAACGATGTGCTTCAGGAGCGGCGTCAGGTGGATCAGTGGGTTGCGCACGGCGATGGCGGGAGAGTAGAGCATGATGCCTGCTATCTCGGTATGCCGTGCGCCCAGGTAGATAGTGATGAGCGATCCCAGCGACAGGCCGCCGACGAACACCGCGTCACAGCGGGCGGATAGCTGGGCGAGCGCCTCTTCGGCACAGGCTGCCCAATCCTGCCAGCGCACTTGGTTTAGGTCGGCCGGTTGCGCGCCGTGGCCGGGCAGCAGCGGCGCGGAGATGGTGAGGCCGCGTTCGTGCAAGTAGGTCCCCAGCAGCCGCACGTCGGTGGTGGAGCCGGGAAACCCGTGGACCAGCAGCACGCCGGTATCGCCGCCTTCGAGAAAGAACGCCGCCGGATCGGGACGTACGTCCTGCGTCATTAGCCTGCCTTGATGTACGGCTCGCAGCACAGGAGCGCCAGGGCGCTGTGGGCGTCGGCGATCTCGCCGCTGCGGGCCATCTCCATCGCGCGTTCGATAGGTGTGGGATGCACCTCGATGATCTCTGCCGGCTCGCGGCGGGGCTCGCGATCCAGCCTCACGCCGCGGGCCAGCACAAAGTGGGACTTTTCTTCGATGACGCTGGCGCCTGTGTTAAAGCAGCCCACGTAGAGCCAATCGTCGCTGCTGCCCCCGACCTCTTCCTCCAGTTCGTGTTTGGCCAGCTCGATTGGATCGCCGGTAAAGTCGTGAAAGCCGCCGGCCGGCACCTCCCACTGCCAGTCATCGAGCATGTAGCGAAACTGGCGGATGAGGACGATCTGCCCATCGCCGGTCACCGGCACTACCCAGACCGCGCCGGACGTCTGGACGTAGGAGAAGATGCGTACCTGGCCATCGGGCCAGCGCGCCTGATCTTGCCGCACGCGGAACATGCGGAAGGTATAGGGGTAATCGGTTGCCAGCCGCTGCCAACCGTGGGCTTGCGCGCTAACCTTGTCTTCGGAGTGGGTCATTTGCCTTTCCTTGTAGGGCGTTTCTCCCGCTGCGCGAGCTTTTGCAGTTGCTCAACCTCCTGCCTGGTCAGATGGCGCCACTGGCCCGGTTTTAGGTCGCCCAGGCGCACAGGCCCGATGCGAACGCGGATCAGTTGGTGCACGGGATGTCCCAGCATCGCCCCCATGCGGCGGATCTGGCGCTTGCGTCCCTCGCGCAGCACGATTCGCAGCCAGGTGTGGTCCTTGTCTTGGTGCATGATAGAGACCTCGGCCGGCGCAGTCTTGCTTCCCTCTAGAAAGACGCCGTGCCGCCATTGCTTGAGCGTCTTTTCGTCGGGATGGCCTTCGACTTGGACGTGGTACTCTTTTTCGTGCTCGTAGCGTGGGTGGGTGAGTCGGTGTGTCAGCTCGCCATCGTCGGTCAGGAGGAGCAGGCCCTCGCTGCGCAGGTCGAGCCGCCCGATTGGGTAGAGGAGGCCGGGCAGTCCCACTAGCTCGCGCGCCGTCTGTATGAGACCCGTGCCGTCACCCTCGTCGGAAAGCACCCCGCGCGGTTTGTGCAGGGCCACGTAGGCGAACTCGCGCTTCACGTGTACCGGCTTTCCATCCAGGGTGATGTGGTCGCCGTCGGGGTCGGCCTTTTGGCCGATCTGGGCGACTTGGCCGTTGACGGCGACGCGGCCCGCACGGATGAATTCCTCGCATGCGCGGCGGGAGCCGAATCCCGCGCGGGCCAGGATCTTTTGCAACCGTTCTTCCATAGCGGCAGTATTATAGATCAGAAGGCCTGAAGAGACAAAGGGCGTATTTCAGTTATAGGACAATGGGTTATTGAATTTCGGTTTGCCGCCACGTTGCTGTTCTCGCTCAAATTGACAAATTCCCAAAATAGATTATACTATTAACAATTGTTAATAGTATTTACTTTTTGATAAGGATGGTAGGTTATGACACGTACGCTGAATCGACGGCAGCAGCGCCATCAGGCGACAATCCAGGAGATCAAGGACACTGCCCGCCAGCAAATGGCGGAGGAGGGTGTGTCGAACCTGTCACTGGGGGCGATTGCCCGTGCGATTGGGATGACGCCGCCCGCACTCTATCGCTATTTCGAGAGCCGCGGTGCGCTGGTGACCGCGCTCGTGGTCGATGCCTACGATTCGATGGGCGAGGCACTGGAGCAATCGCAGGGCTCTTTGTCGCAAGATGACTATGCGGGCCGCTTTTTGGCGCTGATGCACGCGTACCGCGGGTGGGCGCTGAAGCACCCGGCGGATTATGCCCTCATGTACGGCACACCCGCAGCCAGCGTCGACCTATCCGGTGAGCAGGAGCGATTCCAGCGAGCGGTGATGCGCAGCATGCGGGCCATGGTTGAGGTGTTGCACGCTGCATATGATGCCAAATGTCTGACCATTCCCAGCCAGTACCAAGAGCCCCCTCCAACTGTGCGGACAGCCTTGACGTGGATGCAGTCGGTTTTGCCGGATAAGGCTGTACCGCTGGGGGTTCTGGCACTGGCTTTTACGACCTGGCTCCGCGCCGATGGGCTTATCTGGCAGGAGCTGCACGGCCACTTGCCTAAAGACCTGTTCGGATATGGGGAGTTGTACGAGATGGAGAGCCGCGTCTTGGCTGAGCGCCTGGGCTTGGTCGCTCTGTGACACGGCTTTTGCTTTCGGATCATCGTATGGAGGAAGAGAACGCATGATCGTTATCGATCGAGAACAGTGCACGGGGTGTGGCTCGTGCGTCAAGATTTGCCACGAGAGTTGTCTGTCCCTCTCTGACGGGGTGGCGAGTATCGACTATGATTATTGCAGCACCTGCTCGCAGTGTGTGGCTATCTGTCCAGAACGGGCGCTTTCGTGGGATAATGTGCCGCCGGCAGCCTTTGACGCGGCGCGCCTGCCTTCTCCCGAGCAGCTCGACGAGTTGTTCAAGCAGAGGCGCTCTATCCGCTTGTACAAAAAGGACAGGATCGACCGGGCGTTGCTCGAAGAGATCGTCAATTACGGCATTTACGCGCCGACGCATAACTATAGCTTCAGAGTCATCGTGGTGGACAAAGAGGAGGGCATCCAAACCCTGGACCGAATCTTGATGCGCTTCATCTCGCCGTTGTACAACATCGCCTACAGGCCCAAGATCGTGGGCACGCTTGCCAAATTGATCGGATTTTCTGAGGAGTACCTGTTGAACAAGCCCAAGGTCGAGAACGCCGTGAAGAGAGGCTCCGCCTTTCGCCACCCGGCGGCCATCGTCTTTATCGTCGGCGATAAGCGCATCGCGCTTTCCGTGGATAGCGCCCAGTACTACCTGGCCAACATGACGTTCTACGCGCAGGTCAAAGGCATCGCTAGCTGCCTTTGGGGAAATGGGCCGATCTTTATGGATAAAAGCCGGGCCGCCAGGCGGCTCCTGGGATTGCAGAAGCACGATCGCATTTTTGGCTCGCTCTTGTTGGGTTACCCTGCAGTGAGGTTCAAGAACAAGGTGGAAGGCAGGACGATGCCCATTCAGTGGCTTGGAGGCTAAACCTCTCTTTTTCCTCCCCGCGCAGTATTTGCCCTTCCTCTCCCAGCGTGTTAAAATCTAAGCCGAGCGTAACTACTCAGCCTTGCTTCGCAGTTGCCTTTCGCGTGTGAAAAGAGAGGGGGCGGGGG
>JAFGED010000251.1 GCA_016931785.1 Anaerolineae bacterium | reverse complement strand
GGAGAGCGGCGAAGCCGCTCTCCAAACCCCCGCCCCCTCTCTTTTCACACGCGAAAGGCAACTGCGAAGCAAGGCTGAGTAGTTACGCCTTGGGAAAGTATAAAAGCCATGAACGAGTCTCCTGAAAAAAAAGGTAAACGGTGGGGAATCCTCAACTTGTTGAGGCGTTTTCGAGTATCTTCTCAATAAATAGGGGAAGATGGGGGGTGTGAGGGCGGCGTAGCCACCCTCACACCCCCCGCTTCCCGGATTATTTAGGTAATGCGTTTTCGAGCCGCTCAGTGGGACGCGCAAGTTCGGGATTCCGGCACCATTGAGTGGGGCGCTATCTGTGCTGGGACGAGTTTTTTCAGTAGAGTTATGAACGCCACAAGAGAGCCTGGGAATCTAGATATGAAAAAGCTGCTCTTTGTCACGCTCCTCTTGTTTGCCATTTTGGCCTGTACGACGTCGCTGCCGTGCCAGCCGACGCGCATCACGTCCCAGCCGACACACGTCGCGCCCCAGCTCGCCGACATGGCATGGGATGATAGGGCGCTCTTCCGCGCGGGGTTGGTCGGGACAGAGCAGGCGACACTTGACAGTATGCCAGGGGCAAGTGTGTACCATCTTGATTTCGAGGTTGCCGGCGATTTTTCTACCCTGGAGGGGCATGAAGAGGTGCTTTACACCAATCGGGAGGAGCAGCCGCTCGACGAGGTGTACTTTCGCCTGTTTCCAAACACGGCCGGCGGCGGGGTGACCATATCGGCGCTGACGGTGGACGACCGGGAGGTGGAGCCGGTTTACGGGTTTGCCGATAGCGCCATGCGCGTTCCACTGCCGAAGGCCTTGCAGCCCGGCGCGCAGGTTGTGATCGGAATGGATTTTGAGGTCGAGGTGCCCCGGGAAATGGGGGGCGACTATGGCCTGTTCGGCTATTTTGACGGCGTGCTGGTGCTGGACGAGTTCTATCCGGTAATCCCGGTCTATGATGACGAAGGATGGAATGTGGAGGTGCCACCTCCAAATGCGGACGTGCCATACTATGACGCAAGTTTTTACGTAGTGCGCGTGACTGCGCCCGCCAAGGTGGCACTCGTCGCCTCGGGCGTCGAGGTGGGGCGCGAGTACGAGGAGGGGGCACAGGTGGTGACCTTTGCTGCCGGTCCGGCGCGCGGGTTCTACCTCGCCGCCGCCGAGTCGCTTGTTGCGACCAGCCAAGTGGTAGGAGAGACGACGGTTAAAAGCTATGCCTTTGCAGAGTGGGGAGAGGGTTCCGATCAGGCTTTACAGGTTGCGGTGGACGCACTGGAGAGTTTTAACGCCCGCTTTGGCACCTATCCGTATACAGAGTTTGAGGTGGTCAACACGCCGATGTTAGCTCTGGGCATGGAGTATCCGGGCGTGGTCGCGATATCGCTCGCCCTGTATGACCCGGACGGGAAAGTCGGCGGGCTACCGGCCCCAGTGATCCTTGAGAGCGCCGTCGCCCATGAAGTAGGCCACCAATGGTTCTATAACGTCGTCGGCAACGATCAGGTAGACGAGCCGTGGGTCGACGAGGCGGTTGTCCAGTACATCACCGGCCTGTATTATCGCGATACGTATGGGGAGGCGGCCGAGCGGAGCTATCGGGACTCCTGGGAGGACCGCTGGGCGCGCGTCGGCCAGGCGGATATTCCCATCGGATTGCCTGCGGTCGAGTACGAGGGCGCGGAATATGGGGCCATCGTCTACGGTCGCGGCCCGATCTTTATCGCGCTTTTGGAGGAGGAGATGGGGCGGGAGACGTTTGATGCTTTCCTGCGCGATTACTACGAGTCCTACAAGTGGGACATCGGCACGGGGGAGGCGTTCAAGCAGCTCGCCGAGGTGCATTGCGCGTGCGATTTGAGCCCCTTGTTTGATGCATGGGTCGCACCTCCGCGGTAGAATACGTGTTGGCCTACTTGCTTTATACTCCCAGCACCACTCCCGAGCGAGGGGGCAGTGTTATCCCGGTCATTGTTCCTCCGACTACCTGCGCCTGGCCATCGCCCCACAGGTTGTAAAGAATCGCGCCATCGGCGTACAGATTCTGCGCGGGCACCTTCAGGTCGTAGCCGGTCGCGCCGTTGTTGAGCACCACGGCCAGTGCTTCTCCCTCTCCCTGCCGGGCAAAGGCGTAGACGGAGGCCGCGTCATCGGCCAGGAGACGCAGGTAGCGCCCGCGGCGCAGCGCGGGATGGGCCTTGCGCAGTGCGATCGCCCGCCGGAACCAGGCCAGCAGGTCGCGATCCCAGCGGGCCTCGTCCCAGGGGAAGGCGCGCCGGCAGTCGGGGTCGTGCTGGCCTTCCATACCGATCTCGTCGCCATAGTAGACGCAGGGCGCGCCGGGAAACGCCATCTGGAACAGGGTAGCCAGCTTGAGTGCGTCCTTGTCGCCGTTCACCAGCGTCAGGAAGCGCGGCATGTCGTGGCTATCGAGCAGGTTGAGTTGAGCCAGCGTCACCTGCCAGTCGTAGAGGCCCAGCAGGCGGTCGACGGCGTCGGCGAACTGGGCGGCGCTCAGCGGCTCGAGTTCGTAGCCTCCGGGACGCTGGGTGGTATCCAGCCGCCCTCCGCCAAAGAACCCCAGGCAGGCGCGGCTGACGCCATAGTTCATCACCCCGTCGAACTGGTCGCCCCGCAGCCAGCGCCGGGCGTCGCCCCAGAGCTCGCCCACGATGTAGGCCTCGGGGTTCGCCGCCTTGACCACGCGGCGGAACGCTTGCCAGAACCCGTCGTCGTCGATCTCGTGGGGCACGTCCAGCCGCCAGCCATCGGCGCCGAACGCGATCCAGTGACGGGCCACGTCGAAGATGAAGTGTCTCACGGCCGGCGTGTCGGTGTTGAGTTTGGGCAGCGCCGGCAGGTCCCACCAGGCCTCGTAGCCCAGCCGCTTCAGGCTTTCTCCGCGCCGCATGAAATCTTCCTCTTTTGGGCCAGGGTATGCGTTCAAGGGCGCGCCGGTCTGCAGCCACTCCTCATTGAAATGGAACCAGTCCAGGTAGGGGGATGCAGCGCCGTTCTCCAGGGTGTGGTTGAACTGGTAGAACCCCCGACCGGCGTGGTTGAAAACACCGTCCAGCACGATGCGGATATCACGGGCGTGAGCCGCGTCCAGTAGCTCGCGAAACGCCTCATTGCCGCCCAGGATCGGGTCGACTTTGTAATAGTCAGAGGTGTGGTAACGGTGATTGGCCGCCGATTGGAAGACGGGGTTAAAGTAAATGGCGGTGATGCCCAGCGCCTGTAAATAGTCCAAGCGTTCGGTCACCCCCATCAGATCGCCGCCCTTGAAGCCGTAGACTGTAGGCGGGCTGTCCCACGTCTCCAGGTTGGAGGGCTTGGGCGCCTGTTCACTGCGGGCGAAGCGGTCGGGGAAGATCTGGTAAAAGACGGCGTCCTTGACCCATTCGGGTGTGATGATGTCCATGACGTTTGTTGAACTCCTCTGAAAATTCTAGACCTGCCAGGTTTTGTCGCATGGTATCTACTCAGGCTGTTCGCCCGAGCAGTGACCCTCGCTCGAAAAAGGGAGAGGTGGGGGGTTCGAGTGCGGCTTCGCCGCACTCGAACCCCCCACCTTCTTCCTCTTTTTGTCGCAAAAGGCAACTGCGAAGCAGGACTGAGTAGTTACGTCGCATGATCATATTCGGAAAGGCTTTCCGGCAACCGTGGGGTGGCTTTTACAGATAGCCGTTGTACACCTGGCAGGTCTTTTACGGTGTGAACTGGACGATGAAACTGCTGCGCGGCGGTAAGGTGGCGACGGGCTGGTAGCCAGTAAAGCCGCCGCCCTCGTTGACCTGAGGGGCGGCGATCTCGCCCGCGCCCATGAGCAGCTTGGGTTGGAGGCCGCTGGCGAGTGGGCCGGCCGGCAGCGTCAGGCTGTACGCGTCCACAGGGCCGTTGCCCAGATTGGCCAGCACCAGGATGATCTCGTCGTCATCAGTGCGCAGGTAGGCGTAGACTGATTGGTGGCTGGCCTCGATAGGTAACCAACTGCCAACGCGCAGCGCGGAGTGGGCGTTGCGTAAGTGGATCAGGGAGCGGTAGTGATTCAGGAGGGAGTTTGGATCGCCGCTCTGACCTGCGACGTGCCGCTCTTGGTAATCCTCATGGTACGAGTGCCACGGTTCGGCGGTTGTAAAGCCGCCGTCCGGTTCCCACTGCATCGGCCTGCGGATGTTCTCGTCCGGCTTGGTGCCCTGCATGCCGATCTCCTCGCCATAGTAAATAAAGGGCACGCCGGGAAAAGTGAGCTGCAGGGTGGCGGCCACCTTAGCCTGCTCGTCATCCAGCAGGCGGGAGCGGGTGCGGTTTTGATCGTGATTGGCCAGGAACGTGGCGTACTGGCCCGCCGGATAGGACGCAACCGTCAATTGCTGCTTGCGGGCCACGTTCACCGCGCGGCCGCTCACCGCGCTTTCCAAGGTGGCTTTTGCCAGATCGAACTCGAATACCGCATCAACCTCGCCGATGTATGCGGCGGCATCGTCGGTAGTGCTCCACACTTCGCCCACCACGAAAGCGTCGGGGTTGACCTCCTTGTAGAATCCGCGGAATCCTTCCAACCAGGCGTGGGTAGCCGGTGTGTGTTCGACGATGAGGCCGTCCTCGATCAGGTGCTTGGCTGCGTCCAGGCGGAATCCGTCGGCGCCCATATCCTCCAGCCAGAAGCGGGCTGCGTCCTGCATCGCCTTGGTCACCGCGGGGTTCTCATAGTTCAGATCGGGCATCTTGTCTGAGAAGAGGCCGTAGTAGAAACCGCTGCTGACGCCGTGCCATCCCACACCCGCGGGCTCGTCCGACCAGATGTACCAGTCGCGGCGCTCCGAGGTGGGGTCGAGTGCAAGCTGGAACCAGGGATGTTGGTTGGAAGTGTGGTTGATCACCAGGTCCACGATGACGCGTATGCCGCGCGCGTGGGCCTCTTCCATCAATCGCAGGAAATCCGCGTTGGTTCCGTACTCGTCGTCGACCTGGTAGTAGTCAACCACGTCGTAGCCGTGATAGCTGGGGGATTGGGTGACGGGCATCAGCCAGATGCCCGTGATGCCCAGGTCGTCGGTAGTGGCAGAGTCGCCGTCGTTGAGATAATCGAGTTTCTGGATCAGGCCGGCGAGGTCTCCGATGCCGTCGCCATCGCTATCGCAAAAACTGCGCACGAACACTTCGTAAAAAACGGCGTCGTTCCACCATCCAAGCTCGGTATCTGCTGCGGCTATCGACGCGGGTGGGGTGGGGCTTGGCTCAGATGGCGTATCTGTAACGGCGGGGCAACAGGCCACGAGCAGCAGCCCTGCCAGCATCGGCAGGGCTACGGTATATCTGGTCCGCTTGCTGCTCATGGGGACTATTTCACGCTGCCGGCGGTCAGGCCGCTGACGATGTACTTTTGGAGCAGTAGATAGACGATGGCTACCGGCAGCGAAACCATGATCGCCATGGCCGAGAACGCCGACCAGGGCGTGTCGCCGGAGAACTGCCCGCGCATGTTCCACAGTGACATGGCCAGGGTAAAATCACCGGGATTGGTCAAGAACATCCAGGATGTCACGAATTCGGTCCAGCCGGCGTTAAATCCAAAGAATGCGGTCACGGCCAGCACCGGCGTCGCCATGGGCAGGATGATTCTAAAGAACATTTGGTTAGGGCCCGCGCCGTCGATCAAGGCCGCTTCTTCGAGATCGCGCGGGATTGTATCCAGGTAGCCCTTGAGGTTCCAGATCGCGAACGGCAATTGCCCGGATGTCAGGGCCAGCCCGACGCCCCACAGCGAGTTGCGCAGGTTGAATTTCAGTCCTGCCAAGTCGATGTTGACTCGATTCAACATGACGAACAGCGGCGCCAGGGTGGCCACAGAGGGCAGGATCAGGACAGTCAGGACGCTGAGCATGAGGGCCGCTCGGCCTTTGTATTCAAAGCGCGAGAACGAGTAAGCGGCAAAGACGCCGACCAGCACCGATAGGATGGCCACACCGCTGGCCAGCATGAATTGGTTGCGGGTCAGTTCGGCAAAGGTCACCGGATTGGCTGTTGGCCGGTCCAGCACGCGAGCGTACGCGTCGAACGACGCCCCAGGTGGGAGCAAGCGTAGCTCCGTGGGGCGCATCATGTCGCGCGGGTCGAGGGATAGGCTGACGACCCACCAGATAGGAAAGAGCACGGCAAAGGCAATGAGTAGGGTGAGAGCCTGGAGCAGTAGCTGTTTCCCCAAAGGAAGCCTTTTCTCGAACTTGCGTTTTTTCTCGGCTTTAGGTTTCGTAGCTTGTTCGTACATTGGCTGTTTCTCCTTTGGCTAGATATCGTACCGCTCGGTCGCCCGCGTCATCCGGTTGGTGAACAGGGTCAGCGCGCCCAAGACGAAAAAGATGATCACACTGAAGGCGGCGGCTAGGCCGTATAACCGTTGGCCGTTGACCAGGTTGAATGCTGTCGTGACCAAAATCTCGGTCTGCCCCAGCGGGCCACCGCCGGACATCATGTAGATAAAGTTGAACAGGTTAAAGGTCATGGTGATGCCATAGACGGCGGCGGGCACCATGGCCGGGCGGAGCAGCGGCACGGTGATGTTCCAGAGTTGCTGCCTGCCATTCGCGCCGTCGATGGAAGCCGCCTCGTACAGGTCCTTGGGGATGCTCTGCAGCGCGCCGGTGGCGACGATGGTGTTGAACGGCCAACCCAACCAGATATTGGCGATCAGCATGGCATAGAAGGAGAGCGGCAGCGGCATCCCTGGCAGGAACCACTGGAACGGTGGGTTCACGTCCTGGAACCAGCGGATGTGGAACGCCTCCGCCGGCATCCCAAACAGACCGCCTATCCAACCCAGCGCCTGGTTGATCGCGCCGTAATTGGCATCGTACATGATGCCCCAGACGGTGGCGATCACCAGGGTGGGAAAGATGATCGGCAGGACGTAGATGGCGCGGTAGACGCGTTTGAACCACAGACCCTCGGTGTTGAGCAGCACAGCGATCAGCACCCCGAGGACGACGTGGATCGGGACGTTGGCAAAGGTCCACACCAGGTTAAAGACCAGAATGCGCCAGAAATTGAAGGTGGGAATGTATCGTTTGACGGTGCCGGTAAAGATGCTGATATAGTTATCAAACCATATCCAGTTTGGTGCGGGAGAGTCGACCCTGAGGTTGGCAATGCCATAGTCGGTGAACGACATCCACACCTGGTAGATCAGAGGGTAAAATGTGATGATGGCCATTACAAAGAAAGCGGGAACGAGATAGAGATAGGCCATGCGGCGCTTGGTGGTTTCCCGCCACCAGCGTTGGAAGCGCGTCTCTTGCTCGGGCATCCGCAGGCCCGATAACTGCTTTGGAGAGGATTCGACTGCCATTGCTCGCTGTTCTCCTTTCGTGGCCGATGACTGACCATTCGCTGATATTTTTTGTGAAATCGCAAATTACCAGGCCGCCAGATATGGCAAATTTAGAATCACAACCGCCATATATAGTGGTTGCCTTGTGACAAGCTTCGAGTAGTCTGCACCGAGGTAATCGCTAACTGCAATCCTTGTTGCAATTCCGCCAAAAACAGCGGCCAGAAGCAGCATTTTGGGTAGAAATTCGTGAAAGTCATCCAAATTTCAGCGAATGGTCAG
>JAFGED010000250.1 GCA_016931785.1 Anaerolineae bacterium | reverse complement strand
CGTCCCGCCGTTAATTCGCGGAGAGGCTTGGCTCTTGAGACAGAGGGATATCACTCCACCTCGATCTCGGCGATCAGAATGCTATCTGACTCTGCCGTCGTCAGGCCGGCGTCCACAACCGGCAGTCGAATGCTAGGCTGTCCCTGGCGGTACAGCCCCGTGCGCACCTGGTACGTGCCAGCAGGCAGTCCGCCAGGAAGCTTGAACTGATGCACGTCCTCCACCACACTCGTTCCCCAATTCGTCGTAGGAACGGATGGCTCCACGTCCTGCTGTGCCACCAAGTCGCCATCAGCGTCGATCACGTGCACAAACACAATGTAGGGCATACTGGTGGCATGCAGGGGTTCCCAGTACAGCGTGACCTTGATTCCTTCCCCCGGCCGGAATGTCGCCTGCGTCAGCTTAGCCTGCTGCAAAATCACCGTGTCGGCCAAGTTGACCTCAAGTTCGATGGGCATATCCACCCCGCCGCTCACCGTCAGCGTCACCGTATCCCCAGGATGCACCGTCGCACCCAACTCCGGCTCCTGCGCCAACACAAGTCCCTTCGTCTCCCCACTCCACCTCTCCGCAACGACAACTTGCAGACCAAGCCCCGATTCGAGCCCGTCCTGCACCTCGTCGAGCGCATAGTTGGTCACGCTCGGCATCTCCCACGCCTGTCCCATCTTGCTCACATAGACGGTGAGCTCCGAACCAAGCGGAACGCGCTCACCGGGCCCCGGGTCCTGTTCGAGCACGATCCCACCCTCGACACCCGGCTCGTCCCGCTCCTCCTCCACGAGGCGCAGGCCATAACGCGCCGCCTCTCTCCTCGCCTCGTCTATCGACTTGCCCAAAACACTCGGAACAAGAACCTGCTCCGGCGTCGACTCCAGGGTGGCAAAAGGCTGAGACGTACGTGTGGGCTGCACAGACGGGCCGGGGCGATCGGGAGGGAACCACGCGATGTAAACCGCCGAATACAGGGGAATGAGACCCACCACAAGGACGAACGCAATCACCGCCAACGCCCACATCAGTCTATCGGAATATACAAAGGTCTCCGGGGCAAGCTCGGGCTCAGGCTCGGGTTCCGGCTCGACAGGCTGCCTATCGACCTCGGCGCGCCCGGCAGGAGTCGGAACGGCGGGCTGCCACCCGGTTGCCTGTTCTCCGTGCTTGCGGTATTCCTCAAGGACGTGGGCTAGCTGCTCGGCGTTGCGATAACGCGCCGCGGGCTCTTTGGCCATCACCTTGCGGATGATCCACTCCAACTGTGGCGGGACCTGGGGATTGCGGGCTGCCAAGGGGGTCGGCTCGTCGCGCATGTGCATCAAGGCCAACGCAGCGGTCTTTTCTGCCTGGAAGGGCGGCCTGCCCGCCAGCATCTCGTACATCACGACGCCGATGCTGTAGACATCGGACGCCGGGGAGGGAGGATCGCCCGCCGCCTGCTCGGGTGAAAAGTAGAGCGGGCTGCCCCACACCGTATCCGACTCGGTCAGCCCGGATTCGGAAAGTGCCCGCGCGATGCCGAAATCGGTCACCATGGCGCGCCCATCCTGGGTCACCAGCACGTTCTGAGGCTTGACGTCACAATGGATGACGCCCGATTTGTGGGCGTGCCCTACCCCGGCCGAGATCTGAATCGCGATATCCAGGGCCTCACTGACACCCAGCTGTCCTTGCTGGCGGATCAGCGTCTTTAGGTCCTGGCCCTGGACGTACTCCATGACGATATAGTGATGATCGCCATCCTGACCCACATCGTAAACCGTGACGACGTTAGGGTGATCGAGGCTGGCCGCCGCCTGTGCCTCCCGCCGGAAGCGCGCCAAGAACGCCGGATCGCCAGAATAGCTCTCGCGTAGCACCTTTACTGCTACCTGGCGCTGGAGCAATGTGTCCACTCCCCGATACACGACAGCCATTCCACCAGAGCCGACCAGCTCCAGCAGGCGGTATCGATTGTTGAGCACTACAGATTCCATTTTTACCTCTGCCAGTGGGTTTCCAGACTGGTTGCAGCGCACGCTCTCAAACGTATTGGGAAACTCTACCCGCTTACAACCACGGTATTGTACTCTAAATCAGCGCCGTGAGCAAGAGAGCGCACTCCCTTGCCAACACACCCGTAGCATGCTATAATGCGCCCCACTCTGGAGGGCTAAAGGAATGCCAGTCTACTTCAATATTGCCCAGATCATCATTAGCGTTGCGCTGACCGTGGCCATACTGCTGCAGATCAGGAGCGGTGGTCTAGGAAGCGTGTTTGGCGGCTCGGATCACGCCGTCTATAGAACACGACGTGGTGTAGAGCGCTTGCTCTTCAACATCACGATTGGTCTCGTAATCGCGTTCTTTGTCATCACCATCCTCAACGTGATCGTCAGCTGATTCTGCGGCGCACCCACGCAGAGGGTGCTCGGAAAATCGCAGGGCACTCTTGGCTCGTCGAAGAACTGCAGATGCTGAAAGGTCATAAAGCGTGACCCGTCATATCCGCTGGCAAATTCTCCTCATTCTCCTCGGCGTTGTGTTGGTGGGCATTCTGCTCGCCTATCTAGCCATCAACTACACCACCGTACTCCGCCCCGGGTACGGCGGGACGTACGTCGAAGGCATCGCCGGTTTCCCTCATCGCCTGAACCCACTGCTGAGCGGGTATGATGACGTCGAGCGTGACGTCTGCGCCCTGCTGTTCAGCGGCCTGACGCGCATGAACGCCAGTGGAGAGGTAGAGCCCAATCTGGCTCAGTGGGATCCCCCCTCACCCGACGGCCTGACCTATATCTTCCGCCTCCGCCAAGACGCCCGCTGGCACGATGGCACCCCCGTCACTGCCGACGACGTGATCTTTACCATAGGCCTGCTCCAAGACCCTAAATTCCCCGGCCCGCCCGAGATGGGAGCCAACGTCTGGCGCACCGTCAAAGTGGAGAAAATAAGCAACCTTGCGGTACGCTTCACCCTCGCCGAACCTTATGCCCCCTTCCTGGATTACACGACTTTTGGACTTTTGCCCGAGCACCTCCTCGAGGGAACCCGGGCCGCCAATCTGCTCACAGAGCCTTTCAACCTACAACCGGTCGGCAACGGCCCTTTCCAACTCGAGGAAATAGAGGTCGAGGAGGGGACGATCACCTCGATGGTGTTGAAGCCATCGACTCATTACTACGGCCCCCAACCCCATCTGGGCCGCATCCAGTTGCGCTTTTACCCCACCCACCAGGCAGCCATCAACGCCTACGAAGCAGGAGAAGTAGAGGGAATCGCCCAGATCCCGGCAACCGACCTGCCGCGCGCAAAAGCCCTGCCCACCCTCAACCTGTTCTCCGCACAGACCGCCGAGTATGGGATCGTGATTCTCAACTTGAATCGCGACGATCTCCCTTTTTTCCAAGAGACAGAGGTGCGGCAGGCCCTGCTATACGCGCTAGATAGACAGCGCATAGTAGACCAGGTGTTGGCGGGCCAGGCGCTGGTAACCCACGGCCCCCTGCTTCCCGATAACTGGGCGCATGATGACGGCATTCGACACTACGAACACGATCCCGAAAAGGCCAGCGCCCTGCTAGAAGAGGCAGATTGGAAACTACCGTACGCAAGTGCCACGACGCGGCGCAAAGACGGGACGCTCCTGAGTTTCACACTGCTCACCTCCAGCGAACCAGAGAGGGTAGGGGTCGCAGAGATGCTGGCCGAGCAGTGGGCACCTATCGGAGCCACGGTCACGGTCGAAGCCGCCTCACCGGCAGAGGTGCGCGAGGCCCTGGAGACGCGCAATTTCGATGCCATCCTGATCCACATAGCCGCTCCCGGAGATCCCGACCCCTATCCATTCTGGCACCAGGAACAGATCGAGAACGGCCAGAACTATGCGGGGTTCAATCACCGACACATGAGCGAGATCATCGAACAGGCGCGCGTCACCGTCAACCCCGAAAGGCGCCGCCAACTCTACGACGAGTTCCAAGAGATCTTTGCCCAAGAAGTTCCATCTATACCGCTCTACGTGCCGACCTACACCTACGGTGTCGACGAACGCATCCACGACGTACAGATCGGCCCTCTCGTATACCCATCCGACCGCTTTCGCACCATCGCTGCCTGGTGGATCGTGCCGCGCCGCGTCTTTGTCAGTGAAGCAGAAGCCGGACTTCCTTAACTGAAATACGCCCTCTTCTTGACAACCTGGACGTTTAATGTAAAATACCGACTGCTCTCGAGAACCAGCCGAAGTGGCGGAACTGGCAGACGCGCACGGTTCAGGGCCGTGTGGGCTTACGCTCGTGTGGGTTCAACTCCCACCTTCGGCATCCCCCCCCCAGGCAAGCAACTTGCCTGGGGGGTTCACGTCCACCTGAAGATAGACTGCCAAAACTGCCCCAGAGGCAAATGCACCCACCGCCCTCATGCGCTTGACGCCCCAGGACAAACAAAGTATCATATACACAGTCCCTGCCGCACTTTGACGTGTCACCGCCAATGGAGGTGCTGTATGCCACTATTCAAGTCTAACCAACGACTCGCCGCCATAGTCGCCGGTGTCGTCGTTCTGATCATCGTAGGTGGTCTAGCCTGGGGGTTTGGCCAGCAACTGATGCTCGCCAGACAGATACAGGAAGAAGAAACACAACTGGAGTACGAGGTGGCGACAGAGCAAGCTCACTATAACTACTCGGTCAAACAACTGGAATACGTCCAATCCGATGAATACGTAGAGTACTGGGCCCGCACAGAGGCCCACATGGCCAAGTTGGGAGAAGTGGTCATCGTGATGCTCACCGACGAAAATTAAGTAGGCCCCTGAGGAGTCTCTTTGTGAAGGTCCTGCTCGTCTTCCCGCCCCACTGGCATCCCGTGATGCCCCACCTGGCACTCCCTGCATTGACGGCATACCTGCGGTCGAACGGCGTCGAGGTTATCCAGCGCGATCTCAACATCGAGGTCTTTGACCGGATTCTTTCCATCTCGCACCTGCGCGCGACGCTGCGCCGGCTGCGCAAGGAGGAGAAACGCATCCCACTCAAGGGACTGACCGATCCCTTGCAGCAGGCCAACCTGGAAGCCGTCGCTTGGGCCAAGCGCGACGGGCAGCGCATCGCCGCCGATATCGACCAGGCCAAGGCGGTCATGCGCAGCGAACGCTTCTTCGACGTATCTGCCGGACGGGAAGCCCTGTTGACGCTGGCCGACGGCCTCATGCTCGCCTCCGTCCCTTTCTTCCCTTCCGAGTTTAGCATCGCCAAGTACCAATCCGCCTACCCCGTCGACATCAGCCGCGCCATCCGCGCTTCCACCCAAGACATCCACTTTAACTTTTTCCGCAACCTGCTCGAAACCACGATCGTGCCGCAGATTCGCGCGGAAAAACCCGACGTGGTGGGCATCTCGCTGACCTCGTCCGAGCAGATCGTCGCCGCTTTCACGCTGGCCTCCCTGATCAAAGAGGCCCGCCTCCCCACCCACGTGACACTGGGGGGCAAATTGATCACGGGCTGGCGCGATCTCTTGCCAAAGGCAGAGCCCCTGTGGGACCTATTTGATAGTGCCACCGCTTTCGAAGGCGAAGTCGCCCTGTTGCGACTCGTCGAGGCCTTGGCGGGCGCGCCTGATGGTGGCGCGGACCTATCCGCCGTGCCCAACCTGATGTACCGCGATGGATCGGGCGTGCGGGTCAATGGGTTCAAAGAGCCGGAGCCAACAGAGTGCCTGCCCATTCCCGACTTTGACGGCCTGCCCCTGGACCTGTATCTCGCGCCCTCCCTCGTGCTGCCCGTCTGGGCTTCGCGGGGCTGCTACTGGGGACGCTGCGCCTTTTGCAACGTCGGCTATGGCGAATCCAAGCACTTTGACGAATTGCAGGCAGAGCGTGTCGTCGAGGAAATGACGACGTTATCCAAAGCACACGGCACAAAGAACTTTTTCTTTGCCGACGAAGCGCTCACGCCGCGCATGCTGCGGGCGCTTTCATCATTGCTCATCGAAAGGTCCACCTCCTTCAATTGGGCGACCTGCGCCCGCTTTGAACCGAGCATCACCGCCGACCTGTTGAAGCAGATGCGCCGCGCCGGATGCCGCATGTTGAGCTTTGGCATGGAGTCCGGTTCGCAGCGCGTGCTCGACCGCATGGACAAGGGCACAGACGTAGCGATAATGCGCCGTATCCTGTGGGATAGCGCGGCAGCCGGCATCTGGAACCACGCCTTTATGTTCTTTGGCTTTCCGGGCGAGACGGAAGAGGACGCACATGAGACCATCGCGTTCTTCCAGGCCAACCGGAACGTCATCCACTCGATCAGCTCGGGCACCTTTCTGTTGGAGAGGTACGCCCGCGTCTCTGAAAACCCGGAAGCCTACGGCATCGGCCAGATGATGCCGCCCGGCCCGCAGCAAGACTTGGCCTACTACTTTGAGTACGCGGTCCCTTCGGGTATCAGCTCGCGGCGGGCCGAGGAGCTCGAAGCGGCGTTCGTAGACAGCCTGCCAGACAAGCCCAATCCACAGTTCTACGTCCATGAAGTCTACCAATTTCTCTATGCCTGCAGCCTCGCAGACGATGAACCGCTGCCCACGATGCTCGGATGACCGAGCAGACCACAAAGCGACCGACTTGAGATTGCCGTGTCAGCCGACCGACAAATCTCCAGTCAATGTGCGCCAGGTGCAGTCCCGATTTCCAAACCGCGCGATTCGGGAATCGCGGCTACAGCGCTGACACTTGATCAGGATTAACTACTCAGGCTATTCGCCCGAGCAGTCTCCCTCGCTCGAAAAAGGGAGAGGCGGGGGTTTGGAGAGCGGCTTCGCCGCTCTCCAACCCCCCGCCCCCTCTCTTTTCACACGCGAAAGGCAGCTGCGAAGCAAGGCTGAGTAGTTACAGTCGTTATTTAAAAGTTACATCAGATCACATTAAAAAGGAGTGAATTCAAATGGCAGAGGTTAAGTACAATCACGTGACAAAGACGTTCGGCGACGTTATCGCGGTCAACGATCTCAGCATTGATGTCCCCGACAAGGAATTCCTGGTCTTTGTCGGTCCTTCAGGCTGCGGCAAGACCACCTCACTGCGCTTGCTGGCGGGGCTTGAGGAGATCACCGGCGGGGACATCTATATTGGCGATCGGCTGGTCAACGATGTGCCGCACAAGGACCGGGATATCGCGATGGTGTTCCAGTCCTACGCGCTGTACCCTCACATGTCGGTCTATGACAACATGGCCTTTGGCCTCAAGCTGCGCAAGACTCCCAAGAAGGAGATCGAGCGCCGGGTGCACGAGGCGGCCAAGATGCTGCACATCGAGGAGTTGCTCGACCGCAAGCCCAAGCAGCTCTCCGGCGGCCAGCGGCAGCGCGTGGCAGTCGGTCGCGCCATCGTGCGTGAGCCGCAGGTGTTCCTGATGGACGAGCCTCTGTCCAACCTGGATGCCAAGCTGCGCGTGAGCGCGCGTGCCGAGATCAGCAAGCTCCACCAGCGGCTGGGGACGACCTTCATCTACGTGACCCACGACCAGGTCGAGGCCATGACGATGGGCACCCGCATCGCGGTGATGAACAACGGCATCCTGCAGCAGGTCGATACCCCGCAGGTGCTCTACGATACCCCGGCCAACATCTTTGTGGCCGGCTTTATCGGCAGCCCGGCGATGAACTTTATCGACGCCAAGCTGGCGGAGCAGGACGGCAAGGTGATCGTGGACTGCCGGGACTTTGGCCTGGAGGTTCCGGAGGATCGCGTGGACGTCTATCGCCCGCACGTGGGCAAAGAGGTCATCTTTGGCATTCGGCCTGAGGACACGTACGACCCCGAGTATGCACATCCCGGCATCAAGAAGGCGCTGATCGATGCCAAGGTCGACGTCACAGAGCTGCTGGGTCACGAGGTCATCGTCTACCTGATGACGGAGCACGTCGGGCCTTTCCTCGGCACCTTCGATCCGCGCACGAGCGCGCGGGTGGGCCAGACGATGCAGATCGCTTTCGATATGTCCCGCATGCACCTGTTTGACAAGACGACGGAGATGGCGATTCGCTAGCCAGTTCGGATCGACTTAACGCCCCGACATTTTGCCGGGGCGTTTTTACTGGGAGCACTTGTCTCTGGGGAGACACGGACTTGTGTGGATTCACGGCTCTCGACTACAAACGCCCTCCTTGCCTACTTGTCGTTTTTGTCTTAAAATGTTCCCCGCAAAGACCGCTGGGATGCTGGGAGGTTCTAAAAACCTCCGCGCTCTCTGCGGTTGAATTCTTGCCAAGGACAAGGATCCCACTGGTAAGGTTCTATGCCTCTTTCGCGCGTAGCGCGAAAGACGTGGCAGTTTCAGGCTGCGCCTGAAACTGCGGCACACAAGAGCGTCGTTTTACACAGCGTATCGACAAATCCTTGTCGATACTAGCGCTGTAAGCGCCTATGCGTCTTTCGCACACAGCGCGAAAGACATGGCAGTTTCACCGGCGCTGCGCGCCGCCGAAACTGCGGCTCAAAAGTGCCGTTG
>JAFGED010000249.1 GCA_016931785.1 Anaerolineae bacterium | reverse complement strand
GGGCTGCCCGGCGACGAAGCGCTCCCAGGCGCGGGAGGGGTAGCAGTAGGAATCCCCCTCGGCGCAGATGAGGCACTTCTGGGCCAGGTCGCGCAGGATGCCGCGCAGGGTGGTATCGGTCGGCGCGCGGGTGACGGCGTCGTTCAACTGGCGCAGCGTGCGCTGCTCCTCGGGCGTGAGGTTGTGCCAGTAGTATTGAAAGTGCGGCGACAGCTCCTGCGTCGTCTCGCGCTCAATTCTGTCGATGCTGGCCCGCGTCTCGTCGGATGCGTCGAAGGCGTGGAAGCAGGCGATCTGCAGGCCCAGCGGGTGCCCGCCGACCAGCTTGTAGATAAAGTCCTCCATCGCGGCGGAAAAGCGCCCCTCGG
Source organism: Anaerolineae bacterium (assembly GCA_016931785.1). Lineage (GTDB taxonomy): Bacteria > Chloroflexota > Anaerolineae > B4-G1 > B4-G1 > JAFGED01. The sequence continues at coordinate 23,835 of JAFGED010000249.1, read as the reverse complement.
AGGGTCCGTGGATGATCTGGCGCGCTTCCTCTCCGGGCAGCAGCCCCAGCAGCATCAGGGCAAAGATGTTAAAGAACGGGCTGGAGAGGATGTCCTGCGAGCGGCCGGAGTAGGTGAGTTGGATCAGCGGGCGGGCGGAGGCGGTGACGAAGGCGAGCTGGTAGCGGCCGGCGGCGGAGCGCAGCGCGTTGAAGAAATTGACGTCCAGGTTCTCGTTGGTGCTCAAGCGCTCGAACTCGTCCAGGATCAGCGCCACGCGCAGGCTGCGCTGGTTGAGCTTGCGCACCGCGCCCTCGAAGGAGAGGCGCGAGGGCTTGTCCATTGCCCGTTCGAGGGCCGGTTCCGAGGGCAGGCCACGCTCGTCCAGTGCGGCGGCGATCTCGGCGGCGAACTGGGCCAGGATGTCCTCGTGCCCGCCCTCGCCCAGCACCTCGCAGTCCAGGTAGGCAAAGAGGGTGCCCTCTTCCAGCTCGAACCGGGCCTGCGTCTCGGGCTGCATCAGGTGGAACAACAGCGAGGTCTTGCCGATCTTGCGCGGGCCGACGATGGAGATGGATTGGTTGCCGCGCAGGAAGGCGGCGATCTCGTTCAGCTCGTGCGTGCGCCCAAAGAACATCGCCGGGTCGTGCACCGGGCCGCGAAAGACGTAGGGGTTCTTTGTTGAATTGCTCTTTTTCTTTGCCATAGTGCGTATCAATCGTCGAGGCGGTGTATGAGCGCGTGGATTTCTTCGGCGTGCTCTTTTTCGTGGCTTGCAAAGATGGCGACGATCTGGGCTGCGGTCCCCATGCCGCCCCAGGGCAAGAGCAGCGGTTTCTCCAGGATGTCGTCCGGCATCTCGAGAATGGCGGCTTTCAGTTGCTCGCGGGCCAGCTCCCATTCCTGCACGATGTGTTTGTAGCTCAACGCCTCCCGCGTCGCGACCGACTCGGCGTTGTAGACGTCGATGCCCTGCACGGCCGGCGTGGCCGGTTCCTTCCCGCCTGTGTGCGCTCGCAGCGAGGAGGCGGCTGCGTCGTCCCAGCCTGCGATGTGTGCCAGCAGGTGCTTCGCCCTCCAGCCGGGATAGAATTCCATCTGGGTGTCGAGCTCCTCCAGCAGCGCGTGCATGGCCTGGCGCGCCTGGTCGAGTTGCTGAATCAAGCGCTCTTTCTTTTCTGTCAGGGTCAAATCTCCTTCAGGCTCATTCGGCGCCTCGTGCGTGCGCCGTCGCAATGGCCGTTCTGATGTTGTTCCAGTCGACGTCGCCGGGCAGCGTGCAATCGGCGGCCAGGAAGAACTTGGCCGATGCCTGGGCCAGGACGCCTTCGACCGCCTGCGCGATCTCGTCTGTGCTTCCCGAGACGATGACGCCGTGTCTATCCATCCCGCCCATGTACGGCCTGCCGAACATGGCGGAAACTTCCTGGGGCGTCATCGTGCGCGCGTCCAGCTTCGGGCTGCAGTTGACCACGTCTCCCGGATAGTCCAGGAAGGGCGTCAGGTCGCTGTAGCCGCCGTGATAGTCGCACACGTGGAGCACGTTAAAGATGCAGGCGCGGTTGATTTCTCTCATGATCGTCAGATCGTAGGGCTTGACGCAGGTCTCAAAGAGCGCCGCGTCCTCAAAGCGATCGCTCTCGCCGCCCTGGGTGGAGGCGTAAAAGCCATCGACGCCCAGCTCGATGCATCCCTTGACGAAAATCATCATGCTCTCGGTGATGATCTCCATCCCTTTCTTGACCTTTTCCGGGTCCTCCTTGATGTGCGCGGTGATGGCCGCCTGCCCGCCTGCGGCCTGCCCGGCGCACATGAAGGGGGAGTAGAGCGTGGCGATCACCAGCGCCTCGCGCCTGCCCGCCTCGACCAATCCCCCGACGACCTTGAGCTGCTCCGCGTAAAAATCCCTGCCGTAGAGGGGCATCTTGGCCCAGTCGTCCGGCCGTGCGATCTGCGGCAGGTGGGGAAAAGCGTTCTCGTACTGGATCTTGACCACGTCCATCCCGGTGTAGTGAAAGTACTCCAGGTGCTTGTCGACCGCCGCCTGCCCGCGATGGCAGCTCGGGTCAAAGTGCAGGAAGAACGCGGCGGGGATGTATTCCTGCTTTTGGCCCGCGTCCAGCAGGCTCAGCACGGCGGCGCGTTTGTCGATTGCCATGGCGCTCTCCTTAGGTGGTCCTGTCGATCAAGTCTTCTACCTTGGCCACAGCCAGATCGACCTCGCCCCGGACGGCGGCGGTAAAGACCACGAACTTGTCCGAGGCGCAAAAGCGCGGGTGGGGGTCGATGTGGTACTGCGAGCCGACGATGCCCTTCATCTCCGGGTTGCTGAGAATCTGGACGTGCTTGCCGGTGCGCCGGTTGAGAAAGTACACGGAGGAGGGGCAGCCCCGGTAGAAGCGCTCGTTCGAATCGCTGACCATATAGTTCCCATCCCGGCTGACGTGCGCGTGCCAGCAGTGGGCGGGCCAGGCGACCTTTTCGACCTCGCGGGTCTCGATGTTCGTGCGCCACGTCTCGTTGCCCCACACGCACCACACGTGCTTTCCGTCCACGTTCCACCACTCGTGCGTCACGCGGGTGGGCGTGTCGAAAACCGGGCGCGGCGCTTCACCCCGCCTGATCAGCCACATACGGTTCTCGATGCGAAAGGTCAGGCCTGTGATCGGGTCGGGGTGGTTTTCCTCGGCGAACAGCACCAGGTCGGGATCCGTGGGGCTGAACTGGGCGTGATTGTAGTTACGGTCGAAGCGGTGCCACAGTTGAAAGTCGCCGCCATCGACCGGCAGCGAGCCAAAGACCCACTGCAAGCCGAACGCGGCATCGACGAAGAACTCTTTGCCGTCTGCCGAGCGGGTGAGGTGCGTCGCCAGGCGGTAAATCTGCCTGTTCTTGACGATCTCCTGGGGCAGCACGTTGACGCATTTTGCCTCCGCGGCCGGGTCTGCGGGTCGCTTCCAGATCGACGGGCCGGAGGTCCAATAAACCTCGCCGCTTTCCTCGTCCGCCAGGGGAGACGCGCTCTGGAACTGGGTCTCTGGAAAGTGATGCACGCTCTGCTGCTCGAAATCGACGACGCCCAGAGTCCTACCGTACGACTGCGAGCCGGAGGGCGGAAAGGCGCAGTAGAACCATAGATGCCGCCCGTCGGCGGTCATGCTGTTGTTGACAAAGTAGAACGCCTCCTGGACGGGCGCCACCTTTTGTGTGAGCAGGTAGACGGTCACCCCGGTCGCGGGGTCGGTCCACGGCGAGAAAAGTTTCGATTTGGCCAGGTCGATCATGATTCTGTGCCTCCCTCTGTTGCCTCGAAAGAATGCTGGAGAATCCAGTCGCCGATCCAGATGTAATGGAACTCGCGGCCCTCGTAGACCTGGTAAGCGCCATAGAGCGAATACACCAGGCCACCCGTCCCACACGCCATGCCCAGGAACATCACCACGATCATCACCGGCACGGCGACGATCGTGCCCAGGCCGAGGGTGATAAAGCTGAGTGCAAATCCTACAAGCCACACCACACCCACCACCATCGATATGCTCAAGTACACGGCCGCTTGAAAGATCAGCGACTGGAGCCCGTGAAAGGCCACCCAGGCGGATTTCTCCTTCTGCGTGAGCCAGATCACGGCGGAGGCGATGAGCCCGCCCATTCCCGTGACCATGTTCAGCAGGGCGCTGGCGTGGGCCAAGGCTGCCCACGTGCGCTCGTCTGAAGAGTGGGGTGCGTCAAAGGCGGGGGGTTGAGTAGATTCTACTTTTTGGCCCGCTGTCACATTGTCTTCTTGTGCAGTACTCATGTATGATGCCTCCGCGCCGCGTGATATGGATGCAGGTCAAGAAAATAGCCTGGGCACGCTGCCCACTCACCCGGGGCTCGAAGCTCTGGGCTGGGCGGCAAACGTAGTTGCCGGAATAAATTCCAAGTGCTTGGTATCGCAGCTATATCTAGACTCTACTGAAAAACTCGTTCCAGCACAGATAGCGCCCCACTCAATGGTGCCGGAATCCCAAACTTGTTCGGGCGTGTCCCACTGAGCGGCTCGAAAACGCCTCAACAAGTTGAGGATTCCCCACCGTCTACCTTTTTTCAGGAGACTCTATCTAGATTTGGTCAACGTGGCTGCTGTTGCCAGGGTCCCTTTCCATCAGATCGTGCGTATCGGTTTCGCCGGTGCGCGTGAACCCCTTTCTCGAACCGCTGCGCGTGGAGTTGTCGCTGCTCGCTTTCATCCCAGCCCCAGACCTGTTCCGCGTACTCCTCGAACGGGCGAATTCACTGTCGCTTGGATTGGCCTTTCGTAGTGTGAGACGACGCATTGTCTGCTTCTCAGTCTGGTTTGAATGTCCCTTTCGCCAGAATCTGTTCCTGGTAGTGGATTTCCGCCGCGCTGCCGTTACGCACGTCTGTCACCGTCTCTCCTCGGGCTGTGCTCAGGAGCGAGCGACCATGCCCGCGGTTCACCTGAATTTGGCAGATTGCGGTGCCATCGACCACTGCCGAGACCACCGCGCCATCAGGGACTTGGAAGCCGTGAAGCTCGACCTCGATTACCTTCTCGCCGTCATCGTACCTCTTCATCTCCATCTCGCCGCTCTTTGATGACAGGAACAGGCTTAACAGCTTGTTCAGAAACGACGTGGGCTCCTGGACTCGATAGAGATCTGCCTCGTATTCTTCAATCTCTCGCCGCCATGTGGCCATCTTGTCTACACCTCCCACTTGAGCTGGAACTCGAGCTCCTCTGTGCCTGCGGACCGTTCGTGCTCGACGCTGATGCTGGCGCCTGCGGGAATGTTTATCCGCTCTCCCGCGACCTGGATGGAGAACGCATCCCCCGCTTCCAGGGCATCGGCCAGGCGTCGTATTTTGGCGACGAACTCCTTGGTCGAATAGCCCTTCTCTACATCTCGCGCTTTTTTCTCTGGCATCTTTGACCTCCATTCATTTGTCCTGTGACTGTGCCATACAACCTAACTTGCTTTTCCCAGATGGAAGAGCCTCCAGCCGACCAGAATGTGCCATACCATCAAGAATAATCCGGCGGCGGGTATGAAAGCGATAGCTAACATCTCGCTGTCTAGCGCCGGCATGCAGGCAAAAGCGACACAGTAAGCCAGGTCGAGTGCACTTGCCAGAATCCCCACGTAAGCGGTCGCCCGGTTGAACGCGGCGCTCCTTATCATGACGATTGAGGTAATCATACCGGCAATGGCGATGAGGAGCAAGCTCATATAACCCCCACTGCCAGGATAACCACCATGACTGCTAAACCGATTGATCGCCAGCAGCGCCTGTCCGGCGGCCAGCAGCGTTCTCTGCTCGTCGCTTGTCGCGGCTGCATATTGCTCGCTGAGGGAAAGCATCGAGAAGGCCGTGTTTGAGGCAGAATAGACCGCTACTCCTACGAGGCCGAGGGTCGTAGCGATTGCCATGGCGCTTTTGTTGTCTCGCCTGAGGATGGCATAGAGGGCGAGAAACATCAGGCTCAGGAGGGCATAGTTAACCAGGTCAAAGATGTTGAGATAAGCCAGTCCGAGGAGTCGATTGCTCTGCAGGAGCTCAAACCAGCCGCTCACGGTGGCAGGAGAGGGGGTTTGAGTGAAAAGCCCGATTTCCGCGGCGATATTTCTCCTGAAAAGAACGCCTGAGGTAAGGGCGGCTATGCCGCCGACCCGGTAGAGACTTTTCCAGCCGGAGTCTGAAGTTTCGGCGCTAGTGACTTGATTCATCCCAATTTTTCCTGGTTAGTGACTTTTACACCCGCATCTCTTCCATCACCCGGCTCATCGACTTGTACTTTTCCACCCACAGCCCCAGCAGCCCCAGCCGCCAGCGATAGACCTGGCCCACGGTCGGGTCGGCCTCGCTATCGGCCACGAGGATATCGCGCAGCGCCAACTGGTGCAGCGCGTCGCCCAGCGCCTGCCGCTCCATGCCCGCGCCTCGCTCCGCCAGGTAGTCGCCCACCTGCACGGGCGTGGCCCGTCCGGTGAGGGGCAGCATGCGGCTCAATGCGGCCATCACCAGCCGCTCGGCGGGCGCCGCGGATGCCCACAGATACACAAAGTGCGCCTCGCCCGAGGCCAGGATCTCGTCCAGCGCGGCGTTGACGTCGGCCACGGTGACGTAATTGCGCTCCGTCTTGTTGTGCTGGTTCACCAGGCTGTGGCACAGCAGCTGCAGGAAGTAGGGGTGGCCCGCCGTCACCTGCCAGATCTTGTCCAACGCCAGGTCGTCGTAGCGCATGCCGTACGCCGCCACCGGCTCCTGGATCAGGTGCATCGCCTCCGCCTTATCCAGGAAGGCGATGTGGCGGTAGAGGCTGATGTTGAACAGCACGCTCCAATAGTCGGCGGCCAGCTCCTCCAAGCGGTGCGTGCCGCAAAAGATCACGCTTAGCTTCTCCAAGTGCTGGATCAGGTGACGCAGGAAGCCAAAGATCGAGGGATCGAGGCTGCCGCGCCCGACCGCGCTCTCCAGTTCCTCGAACTCGTCGAACATGATCAGCAGGTGTCGGTGCTCGATCGCCTGCCGCACGCGGGTCAAAAAGTCGCGCTCGAAAGAGACCGCCGGGCTTTCGGCGAAATCCTCGTATTCAGGCGGATCGAGGCCAAAGCCGCGATCCTCCAGGGCGAAGGCGATCTCGGTCGCCAGCGCCAGGAAAAAGTTGGGCAGTCCCGGATCGAGTCCCAGCGCCTGGCCGTCGAGGTAGACGGGCAGGTAGTCATCCCCCAGCCGCACCGGGAGCTGCTTGAGCAGCGAGGTCTTGCCCGTGCGCCGCTGGCCGATCAGCACCAGGTTGTTGCGGTGCTGGGCCGACAGGTTCTCCTGGATAAAGGCCACCACGTCCTCGCGCCCGAAAAAGAGCGGCGAGTCCGCCTCCAGCGGCGTCCCTACCACGTAGGGGTTGGGTATGAACTGGAACTCGCCCTCGGGCACCAGCAGCCGCACGACGTCGGCAAAGTTCTCCACCTGGTCGGGACCGCGCGGGTCGGTATACAGGATCACAAAGCGGGTGCGGAACTGGTCGATACCTTGCTCCAGGCGCGGGCGCACGCGCAGCTCGACGCGCGCCTCCTCCCCAGGTCCCAGCCGCTCGATCTTGGCCACCTCATCCAGCGACGTGTACGCCTCCCCCGGCGCGAGCGTGATCTGCAAATTGAGCGCCGCCCCGCGCCCGTCGTTGCGCAGGCTGAGCACCAGCGGCACCACGTCCTTCTGCCAGGTGTGGCGGGTGAGCAACTGGCAGGCGATCTGCGCGCGCGTCTGCAGGTCGCCCATCGTGCCGGTGACGATGGCCAGCCAGTCCTCGGCGATGGCGTGGATCATAGGGCGGTCGGCGCTGCTCAGCTCGGTGTGCGATAGGTAGTCGATCCGCCGCAGGCGCTCGACGGCGCTGGCCAGGTAGGCCAGCTTGTCCTGCGACGTATCGACGCGCTCGTAGGCGTGCAGCGCCTCGGCCACGGTGAACATCTCGTCCATAATGCGGTCAAGGCCCCGGAAGAGGGCGAACCTCTCGTGCTTTCCCTGGCCCTTGAGCGGGTCCAGGAGATGCGCGATCTGCGGGATGGTGCTGGCGTTCAGCGCCTGTTGGCACAGGCTGTAGACCATCACCGCTTCCGCGGCGTGCTGCAGGCCTTTGATCGGGGTATCTTTGTCGGCTGTGTGCGGCTGGTCGGGGTCCCAGCGACACAGGTACTGCATCCCCTCGATGGGATAGTTCTCCAACTGCGCGATCAGCGTCCGCAGGCCGACGGGCAGCATCTCTGGCTCGTACTCGCTATCGACCAGGTAGCTGAACCCTTGGGCCAGGTTGGCCAGAGGCTCCGTGCCCAGGCTATCCAGCACGCGGGGCAGGTTGTCGATCAGGCTGGCGGCGTTGGGGTCCTGCGCCGCCTTCTGGGCCAGGTCGTGCAGCGCGATCAATGCGTTGGACGGCTCAAAGAGCAGGCTCTCGGCGAACGCTTCCGCCCTCCCGATGGGCGAGTTGCGGTGTGCTTGCAGGCGCCGTTCGATCTCCTCCCTGCGCCGAATTTCGTCCTGCCTTTCCTGGATCAGGCGCGCCACGTAGATGGCCGTCCCCGCCTGGTCGGCCAGGCTGGTCAGAAGGGTGCGGTCCTCGCGGGAATAACCCTGCCCGGAGAGGCGCGGGCCCAGCGCCAGCACGCCCACCATCTCGCTCCCCTCTCTGCGCAGGGCGGCCAGCGGCACGAGCAAGGGGAAGGTCTCGTGCCCCCGGGGTGAGATGGCGTAACCTGCCTCCAGCCGTCCGAGCGCGCCAGTCTCCAGGGGGAGATGGTCAAAGTCTCCTTGCGGTAGTTCTCGCGCCTCGGCGCGCTCGAATGCACCGTCGGCGTTGCGCAGGTAGACGGCGCCGTAGGCGATGTGCAGCAGCTCGGTCGTGCGATTGATGAGCACGCGCAGCAGCTCGGGCAGCTCGATGATCGTGCGGATTTCGCGCGCAAAGTTGGTGAACGCGCGCCGGAAGTCGACCTTTTCCCGATAGAAAGCGCGGTCGATAAAGCTCTGGATGCGGCGGCGCAGGGGTTGGAACAGGGCCGAGATCGCCAGGGTCGAGAGTATGATCGCCAGGTCCGATTCCTGGTCGGTGATGGCCTGAAAGATGCGTTGCAGGATAAAGACGCTGGCGACATAGAATACGCCCAGGCCTGTCGTCAGACCGCCATAGACCAACGTGCGCTGGATGATGGGGTCGATATCCCACAGCCGGTAGCGCATCAGGGAGAGCAGGATCGACAGTGGCGCCAGGAGCAGTAGGGCCGTAGAGATCGGCTTGCCGATCATTTGGTAGAGTATGTTGATTTGGCCGGGGTGGCGGATAATGGGGATGAGGCTCAGCGGGATTTGAAACCCAAAATAGCCGATCACCGCCGCCGTCAGGCCGAATACGACCCACTTGGTCTGCTGTTTTTGCAGCGGGCCGGAGATGTGGATGAAGCGGTAGATTTGAGCAAACACACCGCTGCCGAGCCAGCAAAACAGCATGACCATGAAGCTGGAGAGCCGCAGATAGTACTGCGCTTTGCTAAAGATATCGGTTTCGGGTGCGATGACAAAGGCCAGCACGCGCAGCCATGTGGGCATGTTCTCGGGATCGAACGAGGCCGTGGGGAAGGCAAACCATGCGATTCCCCATCCCACCCATACGAGGGCCAGTATGCGTGTCCAGTGTGGCACGAATCGCCCGTCAGGGAAAAGGTAAAAGACGAAAAGGATCAGGCCAAATCCAACGAACTGCACGATGAGAACGGGGATCTGCCAGGCCGGTTGGATTAGCTGCAGCGTGTCGAGGGTGGGGGAGATAGCGACGCCGAGCGACAGCAGGGCGGTCGAGACCAGGATGGCCATGCGATCGTTCGACCCGCGCCAGAAAATCGCCGTCGCCGTAAAGATAAACACGAGAGCGGTGAGGCCGTCAAAGGCGATGGCATATCCCACCCGGAAGTGGGCGGGAGGGCTTGTGCCTTGTCCGATGACGGCCTCCCGCGTGACGGATTGTTGCATCTCGTAGTGAAAGTGCGCCAAGGCCGAGGCGATAAAGACGGTGATGACCAGAACGGCCAGTGCGCTCCAAACGATTCGGATGAGCAAGAGGGGCCATCCGCGCACCGGGTGGCGTGTTTCTTGTGGGGTAGTCGCTTCGCTCATTGCCATTCTATACGCACCCAGGCGTAACGGGTTGCTGACGGGTGTATGTCAGTTTTGGGGACATAAGCACACCCGTTGCTGATCGCAGTTGAGTATAACCTAGGTTGGTGCATAAGTCAAAGTGCTTGACAAATCGCGTGGATTCTGGTATATTCTCAGTAGTTATTTGACTAACGCCTTAGTTATAAAGCTAACGTCTATGGGAGGTAAAATGAGCGAGGAACCTGCCAGTAAATTGGTCGAGATTGGGTTTTCAGAGTACGAGGCCAAGGCTTACGTGGCTCTGCTGCGCGAAAACCCCGCCACAGGCTACCAGCTTGCCAAGCTCTCAGGTGTGCCTAGATCGATGATCTATGAGACGCTGGGCAAGCTCGTCGCCCGAGGTGCGGCGATGACACTGCGTAAGGGGGATACCACCCAGTATGCGCCGGTCCCGCCGGAGGAGTTTCTTGACCAGCTTCATCGCGAGCACGAGGAGCTGGTCGATGCACTCAAGGACGATTTGGTGGGCCTGGCCTCGCCGCTGGACCTGGAATACGTCTGGAATTTCGAGGGGCACGAGAGCGTCATGGCCAAGGCGGAGGAGATGATCCTCCAGGCGCAGGATACGATCTACCTGGCCCTCGTGCCGTCCACGTTCTCCGAACTGCGGGCCGTCCTCGAGGAGGCCGTTGGGCGAGGCGTGCGGGTGGTGATCTATACGACGCGCGAGATCGACCTGCCGGGCGCTCGCGTGGTGGTAGCCCACGTATCTGAGGAGACGCTTGGACAGGCGCGCGGCCTGGGATTGCTTCTCTCCATCGACGGCGAGGAGGTCTTGATCGGCGAGTGGCTTTCGGCGACGCAGGCGCGGGCTTCCTGGACCAACAGCCCGTTTCTCGTCTTTATCACCGAGCATCACCTGCGGACCGACCTATACCTGCCGCGACTCCTGTCGTGTCTGGGTGATGAGGCGCTGGAGCTGATCCAGGAGGAGGACCGGGAGCTGTTCAGCCGGGCGCTGGAGAGTCGCGTGGAGTGTTGCTGAAGGAGGCAAACATGAAAACCGAGTCGAGAAGGGGCGTTATCAGGTGGTTGGTCAAGTCTTTTGTTTTCTTCGTACTGCTGCCTGCCTTGTCCCTGTTCATCTTCTCCGGTGACTGGGAGTGGGGAGCGGCGTGGGTGTATGTCGCCGTTTCGGTAGTCAACTTGGTCGGCAATGCGCTGGTCCTGATTCCGACGAGTCCCGAGTTGCTGGTGGAACGCTCGCGGCTCCAGGAGGGGACCAAGAGCTGGGATAGACTGCTATCGGCCTCTATGGCCTTGTTTGGCCCGCTTCTGATGTTACTGGTGGCAGGGTTGGACCGGGGTGCTGGAGGAGCGGTGCAAGGTTCGCTGGCAGGGCAAGCTGTCGCACTGGTGGCTATGGTGTTAGGGATGGGACTTGGGCTGTGGGCTGTTGGCTCGAACGCGTTCTTTTCAGGGACGGTGCGTATCCAGGAGGATCGAGGGCACGAGGTCGTCACCGGTGGGCCGTACCGGTTTGTGCGCCACCCGGGTTACGTTGCGGCGATCCTGTTCGATCTAGCAACGCCGGTGTTGCTGGGTTCGCTTTGGGCGCTCGTCCCGGCGGCGGTCACGGTGGTCGTCATCGTCGTGCGCACGGCGCTTGAGGATCGGACGCTGCAGGCGGAGCTGCCCGGCTACGTTGAGTATGTCCGAAATACGCGCTATCGATTGGTTCCGGGTGTATGGTAGGTCGGTGGTTGGGAAACTGGTCAATTGGTAGTTGGTAGCCGACCAATCTACCAGCATGCCAAGTTACTGTCCGCCGAGGAGGCGAAAGATGAAAAACCAAGACACGTCCAAGCCCGGCCTCACCTATTTTGAGCTACAGGCCTACATCGGCACCACGAAGCACATGGGCGGCTTGGAGACCACGCAGGAGCTGATCGAGCTGTGCCACATCGTCCAAGATACGTATGTCTTGGACGTGGGCTGCGGCGCGGGTGCGACGGCCAGCATCCTGGCCGGGACGGTCGGCTGCCGCGTGGTCGGCGTGGACCTGCGCGAGGAGATGGTCGCCCTCTCGGCGGAGCGAGCACGAAGGCAGGGCGTGGCCTGCCTGGTCGCGTTTCGCGTGGCCGACGCGCAGGAGCTGCCATTCGACGACGCCACGTTCGACGCCGTGCTCTGCGAGTCAGTCGCCACGTTCATCGAGGACAAACAGCGGGTGGTGGACGAGCTCGCGCGCGTGGTCAAGCCGGGCGGATACGTGGGACTCAACGAGGAGATCTGGCTCAAGGAACCGACGCCCGAGGTGGTCGAACACGTGAAGGGTATGTGGTCAGTCAAGTCGAGCGTTCCGACGGCCGAGGGGTGGGGGGCGATTTTGAAGAGCGCGGGATTGCGGGATGTGATCGTCAAGACCTACAAGGTCGATGCGCGCCGCGAGGCCACGCAGGTCAAGCGCTATACCTCCGGGGACATGTTCAAGATGTTCTGGCGGACGCTGGTGCTGTACGCCAAAAGCGCCGAGTTTAGGGCGTACATGAGAAAGCAGCGCTTGCCTAAGGGCGTCTTTGAGTATCTCGGGTACGCCGTGTTAGCCGGCAGGAAGTGAACGGGTGGAGGCAGATGGACAAACCGAGCGTGACACTTGGCGTTTTGAAGCGATTTTCCCAGGTCGGCGTCCAGTTGCTGATTCTAGCGGCGGCCCTTTTCCTCTCTTCGTGGCGCTGGGATTGGGGGATGGCCTGGGCCTTTCTAGGAGTCTCTGCCGCCGTTATAATCGTCGGCGGGGTTGTGCTGCTGGAGATCGATCCAGAGTTGGTGGCCGAGCGTTCTCGGATGGGGGAGGGCACAAAAGGCTGGGACAAGGTGTTGACCGCGCTCTATGGGCTGATGGGGATCGTGACCCTCGTCGTGGCCGGGCTGGATAGGCAATTCGGGTGGTCGGGAGGGGTTCCACTGGCGGCGCAGCTTTCCGCGCTGGCCCTTTTTGCCCTCGGCGACCTGTTCGCCTTCTGGGCAATGTGGTCGAACGCGTTCTTTGCCACGACGGTGCGCATCCAGGGCGAGCGGGGGCACGCGGTTGTCGCAAATGGCCCATACCGCTACGTGCGTCACCCAGGCTACAGCGGGTGGCTGGTCTGCAACATCCTTCCTCCGCTGATCCTCGATTCGCTGTGGGCCTTTATCCCGGCGGCGCTGACGGTGTGCATCATCCTCGTCCGCACGGCGGCGGAGGATCGCACGCTGCAGGAGGAGCTGCCCGGCTACGCGGAGTACGCGCGGCGGGTGCGTTACCGCCTGCTGCCGTATGTGTGGTGATGGAGGTGGGAGCGATGTCGGTTTTGCGTGTGTATGGTCAGTGGATCGTCACTACCGTGTTGCTCGGTGTGGTGCTGTTTGCGTCGGCGGGGCGGGTGGACCTGCCCATGTTCTGGATCTACCTCGTGGTTCACTCCGGCGCGCAGTTGGCGATGGCGCTCTTGGTCTTTCGGAGGAACCGCGATTTGCTGGAGGAGCGACAAAAGCCGGGGGCGGGCGCAAAGGCGTGGGATCGGCGGCTGCTCCGGGTTTATACCCTGCTCACGATGACGCTCTTTGTAGCGGTGGGCCTGGACGTGGGGCGTCTCCATTGGTCCGATACGGTGCCGCTCTGGGGTCAGATCGTGACGCTGTTGGGATTCGCGCTTTCGTTCGCGTTCGCTATCTGGGCGATGGCGGTGAACGACTTTTACTCGCGCGTCGTGCGCATTCAGGAGGATCGAGGCCAGTACGTGGTCACCAAAGGCCCCTACCGGCTCGTGCGGCATCCGAGTTACGTCGGCAGCATCCTTTCCTGGGTCTGTGCAGCGCTGGCGCTTGGATCGTGGCTGGCCCTGGTGCCCGTCGCCCTGATCGCTGCGACGGTCGTGGTGCGCACGGCGTTGGAGGATCGCGCTCTGCAGATGGAACTCGACGGGTACAGGGAGTACGCACGGCGCGTGCGCTATCGGTTGGTGCCTGGCGTGTGGTAGACACGTCGGAGTTAGGGAAATCAGCCGGATGCAGGCAAGGGAGATGCAAAAATGGTCAAGCTACTAGACGAGATCAAGTACGATATGAGCTTTGTAAAGTCGCACACCCTGCAACCCCGGTGGTTCAAGGTGGCGAAAAGTTTTATCCTTTTGGGCCTCTTGGTTGGTTATACTTGCCTGTTCGGATGGATAAAAACCGCGCTTTTCTTCGCCACCTTGATTTTCTTGAGCTGCATCGTGCATCTCGTGTATCGTGTCAAGACGAACAGGTGGAAACAAAGTTGGCTTGATTTTGTGGTCGTTGAAGAGAATGGAGAGATGAAACCCGAGCGCATAGGGAAATTCTACTATTCAGCGGTCGTCCTCAATATCATTCTCTCTTTGGTTGTCAGCCAGGTGTTGCCTTGAGGTAACGCGCCGGGCGGTTGAATACGCACGGCGGGCGCGAGGTGCAATGTGGACAGTGAGCTTTTTCGAATTGTGCTGGCGGTGAAGAGCGTTGCGTACATCGTGCCGCGCTTTTACTACCGCCGGCAGGCTGCGCGGGCCAATCCATCGGGAGAGACCGAGCTGCGGGACGTGCGCGAGAGCAAGCTGCGCTTGGCGCTGATGGCCGTCAGCGGGCTGGGGGCGAACCTGCTGACCCTGCTGTGGATCGTCAACCCGGCGTGGCTGAGTTGGTCTCGCCTGCCGTTGCCCGACTGGCTGCGCTGGGCGGGGGCCGTCGCGGGCGTGGTCGCCGTGTGGCTGGGGTACCTGGCCCATCGCACTCTGGGCACCAACTATACGGCCACGCTCAAGAGGATGGAGGGACAGCGGTTTGTCGTCCAGGGCATTTATCGCTGGATGCGCCATCCGATGTACACGTCCTTCTTTGCCGTGCTGGCGGCCGATTTTCTGCTCACCGCCAACTGGCTCATCGGCTTGCTGGGCGTGATCTACTCGCTGGTGATCGTCGAGCGGGTGGGGCACGAGGAACGCATACTGATCGAATCGTTTGGCGACGAGTACCGCCAATACATGCAGCGCGTGGGGCGGTTTTTTCCTCGCTTGGTTCGTAGATAGTGGAGCTTGAACCGATTCTGATTGAGAGTAGAATCACGCGTCACGTTTTACGCATTACGTTTTACACTTCGGAGCACTCGATGATCCTAAAGGACCTCTTTCGGCGCAAAGGCCGCACAATCCTCACGCTTCTGGGCATCTCCATCGGCGTGGCGGCTATCGTCGCGCTGGGGGCGATCAGCAAGGGGTTGAAGGCCGGCTTTACCGCCATAACCCAGGGCAGCCAGGCCGATCTGGTGATCAGCCAGGCCGAGTCGTTCAGCGCGCTCGTCAGCAGCGTCGAAGAGACGGTGGGCGACGAGGTGCGCAATCTGCCTGGGGTCGCCGATGTGGACAGCATGCTCTACACCAACGCGCTGCTCGATAATACCACCTACTTGATCCTCTTTGGCTACGACCCCGATGGTTTCGCTATCGATCATTTCCGCATCGTCGAGGGCCAAGCCCTGGCGGAAGCGCGAGGCGTGCGGGGCAAGCCCCTCATTCTGGGGCGGCAGGCCGCAGAGAGTATGGACGTGGGGGTGGGTGATGCTCTGCGCATCACCGGCAGCGCGTTTCGCGTCGTTGGCATCTATGAGACGGGGAGCGGGTTTGAGGATGCCGCGGCCGTCGTCCCGCTGGAGGAGGCGCAGACGTTGGCCTTGCAGCCGCAGCGCGTCTCGGTGCTCTACGTCAAGCTGGACGACCCCGGCCAGGCCGAGCAGTTGCGAGCACGCATAGAGCGACGTTTCAAGGATCTGAGTGTTGCGACGTCGGCGGGATTTGCCAGCCAGGAGGAGCTGTTTGATCTGTTGGATGGGATCGCGATGGCGGTCGCGGGCCTGGCAGTCGTCATCGGCGGCATCATCATGACCAATACGCTGTGGATGTCGGTCTTTGAGCGCACGCGCGAGATCGGTGTGCTGCGCTCCTTGGGCTGGCGGCGATGGCGGGTGATGGGGATGATCCTCGGTGAATCCATCACCCTGGCCCTGCTGGGCGGGCTGATGGGCGGCGGCCTGGGATTGCTGTCGCTCGTGGCGATCCGCGAATCGGGGTCTGTTTTGGGGATAATGGGGAGCCGGTTGACGCCCGATATCTTTGTCCGCGCCCTGGTCACGGTGCTTGCTCTGGGCGTGGTGGGCGGGGCGTACCCGGCCTGGTGGGCCAGTCGATTGATGCCGGTTGAGGCGCTGCAGTACGAGGGTGGCGGTCGGGCGCGCGAGGTTCACATACCTGGGGGTATGACGGCGCGTAATCTCTGGCGGCGGCGAACGCGCACGGCGCTGACCCTGTTGAGCATCGGCGTCAGTATCGCTGCCGTCGTCGCCCTGGGTGGGGTCGCCGGGGGGATGGTGGGGGCGTTTACCGTGATGATGCGCGATAGCCAGACCGATCTGTTCGTCGCCGAGGCAGGCGTCGATATGGACTTTAGCGCCATCGACGAGCGAGTGGGGGAGCGTCTCGCCGCTTGGCCCGGCGTGGATGGGGTTTCGGGCATGTTCTGGACCGGGGCCAGCACCGAGGAGATGCCCATGCTGATCATATACGGCTACCACCCGCGCGAGTTTGCCATCCGCCGCTACCGCATCGTCGAGGGAGGGCCGCTTTCGGGCCGCCGCGAGATCATCGTCGGCCGGATGGCGGCTGACAAGATCGGCGTGGAGGTGGGCGATACTTTCCGCCTGCTCAACAGCAACTTTCGCGTGGTCGGCATCTACGAGACGGGCATGGCCTTTGAGGATGCCGGGGTGGTCATCGGCCTGCACGAGGCGCAGTCCATCACGGGCAAGCTGCGTCAGGTGCAGTTCTACCTCGTCAGCCTGCGCGATCCAGACCGGGTTGATCAAGTGCAGGCTGATTTGGAGGCGGCTTTCCCCGACCTCGATTTCTCGCTCACCTCCGAGCTAACCGAGAACACGAGTGACTTTCGCGTGATGACAGAGATGGCCGATCAGCTCTCGCTGGCGGCGGTGTTCATCGGCGCGCTGGGGATGCTGAACACGATGCTGATGAGCGTGTTGGAGCGCACGCGCGAGATCGGCGTGCTGCGTTCCTTGGGCTGGCGGCGGCGCCGGGTGCTGTGGATGATATTGAAAGAGTCCCTGGTGCTGGGTGCGGTGGGCGGCGCCTTGGGGATTCCTCTGGGAATGGGTTTAGGCGCGCTGGTTGGCGCGGCGGGGATATGGGGTGGGGCGCTCGAGCCGACTTATACGCCGCGGTTGTTCGCTCAGGCGGTGGTGGTGGCGGCTGTGGCGGGCGTGATCGGCGGGTTGTATCCCGCCTGGCGCGCGACGCGCATGCGCCCGGTGGAGGCGCTGCGGTATGAATAGTCGGTAAACGGGTAGCTGGAAAATTGGTAGATTGGTGACCAGTTTACCAGTTGCCATTTCCCCAGTCTACCAACACCTTGACAATTTCCCGCAAGTACGTATAATTCCAGACCGACTAGTCAGTCTATTATTTGATCGATGAGGTAGACGATGGCGTGCTACGATGACTTTCCGGTTTCGAAGGTGGTTTACAATTGGATCATGGCAGGCGGCGTGATGGCCCTCGGCGTGCTGATTTCCGTGCAGTTTGGGCTTGGTGTTTTGATCGGCTACGTGCTGTTCGTGGCGGTTTCGTTTTTGGGGATTCTAGCGACCGTCTGTGCGCGCTGTGCGGGCTATTACGGTCATCGCTGTGGTTTGGGATTGGGCAAGGTCGTGCCCTTGTTCTTCAAGCGAGGGCGGACGGATCTGTATTTTCGCACGCCGATGCAGTTTGCCTATTTGATCCTATTTCTGGCGGCGATGGTTTGGCCCATCGTCGGGGGCGTCGTTTTGCTGGTGCAGGGTTTCAGCGCCTGGCGGCTGGTGCAGTTGGTGGCGGCGGTGGTTTTGCTGTTGGCCTTTGGGTTACCGCATCCCAAACTCGTATGCAGCCATTGTAGGCAAGGGGAGTGTGGAGCGTGCCCGGCCGGCAAGATGCTCTACAGGGGGTGAGGTATGGCGCCTCGACCTGACGTATCTACAGAACGACGTGCACAGATCATCGAAGCTGCTTTGACCTGTTTTACCCGCAAGGGGTACGTCAACACGACGATGGACGACATCGTTGCCGAGAGCGGCCTGAGCAAAGGGGCCATCTATTGGTATTTCAAGAGCAAAGATGATCTGTTCGAGGCGGCGGCGAATTCGGTCTTGGAGCGCGTGGCTGAGAAGTCGTTGACAGCCATCCAGGCGTGCGAGACGTCCACCGAGAGGTTGCGTGTCGGCGCACAAAGTATGGTCGAGGTCTGTCGCGAGATCGAGGGCTACTTTGGCTTGGTCATCGAGTTTTGGACTCAGAACGAGCGTGGCGAGAAAGCGATTTCGTTTTGGGCTGAAATGATCGCCCAGTATCGCCGGGGGATTAAGGCGATCTTTGACATGGGGGTCCGGACAGGTGAGTTCAAGCCTGTGGATACGGATGCACTGGCGTGGATGATCATGGCTGCCTACGACGGTCTGGCTGCCTATCACATGATGATGCCGGACATTGATGTGGACAAGACTAGCGAGGGGTTTATTGAAGCGCTGTTGAAGGGGTTGGAGGCAGATGGCGAGCCCGAATAACCCGCACGATATCTGCACCTGGCGGCCTGTGTCAGAATGCGCCGGTTGCTCCATCGCGGGCCGCTTAAAGTGCCGGTTCAAGCTGGGAGATTGGCTCCATTTTCTGGGCATGTTTTTGACGTTTGTTGCCCCGGCCTTTATCGGGGTTATCCTGGGTGGGTATGGGGGGTATCTGTTGGGATGGGCCGCCTTCTGGCTGGTCTTTTTCGGATTGTGGGAGATTCGTATCCTGTGCAGCCACTGCCCGTACTATGCCGAGCGCGGCGCGATGCTGCGTTGCATCGCCAATTACGGCTCCTTGAAGGTGTGGGA
This sequence comes from Anaerolineae bacterium, assembly GCA_016931785.1. Classification (GTDB taxonomy): domain Bacteria; phylum Chloroflexota; class Anaerolineae; order B4-G1; family B4-G1; genus JAFGED01. The sequence goes on along the minus strand of JAFGED010000249.1, from coordinate 5,225 downwards.
GTACCATCCCGAGCCGATGGGCGTGTCGGAGAAGGTGCAGTTGACGATCGGGTTTGTGATTCTGGGTGTATACCCGTTCCCATTCATGGTCCTGGGCGGGCAGTACCTGTGGGCATGCATCGCCCTGTGGGGGTTGGCGATGTTCTTCTGGACGCTGCGCAGGGATACGTGCTCGCGGTGTGTGAACTTTTCCTGCCCGCTGAACGGCGTTTCCGAGGAGGTCGTCGACGCATATCTGGAGCGAAACCCTGTGATGCGGCAGGCGTGGAAGAAAGCTGGAGTAAGGAGGTTGCAATGACAAGGAAAACGGTGATTGCTGGGCTGGCAGTGTTAGCGGTGCTTCTTGCCGGTTGCGGGCCGGGCGCCGAGGCGACGCCCACGGTCGATTGGTCGGCGGATTACACGCCCGTGGTCTCCGTCACCGGCGAGGTGGTGCCGGCGGTGTGGACCGAGGTCAGCGCACAGGGAAGCGGCCCGGTGTTGGAAGTGTTGGTCGAGCCGGGCGATCAAGTGGCGGCAGGCGACCTGCTGGTGCGGCTCGATCCCGCCGACGCGCAGTTGGCGGTGCGGCAGGCCGAGGCAGCGTTGGAGCTGGCTCAGGCCGGGATGGCGCTCTTGCGCGCCGGGCCGCGCGAGGAGGAGGTTGCGCAGGCTCGGGCGAATCTCGCTGCTGCCGAAGCCGCGTTGGCTCGATCCATCGCCCAGAGCGAGCAGATCAAGGCAGGCCTGGTGGATGTCGAGATCGCAGAGGCGCGGGCGGCGGTGACGATGGCTATGGCGAACGAGCTGGTGGCGCGCGAGACCCACGACCTGACGATGGAATGCGTCGAGTGGGGCGGCAGGACGATATGCCCCGGCCTGGGCGCGCCAGAGGAATCAGCGCGCTACAGCCTTCAAGCTGCGACGGAGGCTTTGCAGGCGGCACAGGCCCGGTTGGCCGCTTTGCAGGGGGGCGCTGCTGAAAGGATCGCCGCCGCCGACGCGGCGGTCGCCGTGGCGGCTGCGCGCCGGGATATTGCCCAGGCGCAACTGGATCTGCTGTTGGCCGGCGCCACGGATAAGGAGCGCGTTGAACAGGAGGCCGCGGTCGCTCAGGCACAGACGGCGCTGGTCGAGGCCGAGCTGGCGTTGGAGCGGACGGAGGTGCGCGCCCCATTGGCCGGCGCCGTCGGTATGGTGAGCGCGCGGGTTGGAGAACAGGTTACATCGGGACAGAGGTTGGCCACCCTGGGTGACCTTTCGACGCTGCGAATAGAGACCACCGACCTGGACGAGATCGACGTGGCGCGGGTGACGGTTGGGCAGGAGGTGGATGTCACTTTCGACGCGCTGCCGGAGATGGTATTCACCGGTGAGGTGACGCGTATCTCACCGATGGCGGCGTCTGAGTCGGGAGGTGTCAACTACACGGTGGTGATCGAACTGGGCGATATCGATCCGGCGATCCGCTGGGGGATGACGGCGTTCGTCGATATCGAGGTGGGGCGGTGAGGAGGCGAGCGATGCGAAGAATAACATTTTCCCTCATAGCGGGCCTGCTGGTGGCGGGCCTGGCGGTTGGGTGTACAGAACAGGGGGGTGAGGAGGCAGCGCCGGAGACGGAGGCACGGGTGGCGCCCGATATATCCGTGACCGGGGAGGTTGTGCCGGCGGTGTGGGCCGAAGTCAGTGCGCGGCAGAGTGGTACGGCGGTGCAAGTTCTGGTTGAGCCGGGCAGCCGGGTGGCGGAAGGCGACTTGTTGGTGCGCCTCGACGCCGCCGATGCGGAGCTGGCGGTACAGCAGGCGGAGGTGGCCTTGGCGACCGCCCGTTCCCAATTGCTGCTCTTGGAGGCTCCTTCCAGTGCGGAGAACGTTGCCTTGGCCGGGGCGGAACTGGCCAACGCTCAGGCCGTGGTCTCTCAGACGGTTGCCGAGCGAAACCGGCTGGCTTCAGGCGCGATCTCGGCAGAGATTGCTGCGGCAGAGTCGGCGCTGGCGGATGCCGAGGCCCTCTGGAAGGAAGCTCAACTTTACTACGATGCCATCCAGGCCAAGGGCGACGAGGCAAAGGACTGGGTCAAGCAGGAGGCGGCCCTGCGGCTGCGTGCGGCAGAGCAAAGCGTGGGGGCGGCCCGGATGCGGTTGGCCCTGGTGCGGACGATCGCCGATGCACGGCTGCGAGAGGTCGATGCGGCCGTCGATGAGGCGGCCGCATGGCAGGATGCCGCCCAGAGTCGGCTGGACATGCTGTTAGCAGGTGCTACCGCTGAGGAGATCGCGGTGGCTCAGGCAAGCGTGTCCAAGGCCGAGGCCGCGCTGGATGAAGCCTCGCTGGCCTTGGAGCGGACGGAGGTGCGCGCGCCGTTCGCCGGAACTGTCGGTATGGTGGATGTGCGTGAGGGTGAGCTGGTCGTGGCAGGCCAGCCGTTGGTCGCCCTGGGCGATCTGGACACGCTGCGGGTAGAGACCACCGATCTGGATGAGATCGACGTGGTCAAGATAGCCGTCGGGCAGCAGGTAGACGTCAGCTTTGATGCACTGCCGGAGCAGGTTTTCGTCGGCGAGATCACGCGCATTTCCCCAATGGCTGAGCCGGGTTCCGGCGGGGTCAACTACACGGTGGTGGTCGTTTTGGACGAGGTTGACCCGGTGGTAAAGTGGGGGATGACGGCGTTTGTGGATATCGAGTTGGAGGAGTGATGCGTAACACGCAAAACGTAAGGGCTGTGTAAACCTTACGGTTTAAGCTTTACGTTTCACGCATCTGGAGAGGTCAATGATTCTAAAAAGTCTGTTGCGCCGCAAAACCCGCACACTGCTGACCGTGATCGGCGTCGCCATCGGCGTGGCGGCCATCGTCGCGTTGGGGGTGATGGCCGCAGGATTCGCCGAGGGGTATGGCGCTATGGGGGGCGGCAGCGGCGCTGACCTGCTGGTGATGCAGGCGGACTCGATCGACATCGCCTTCAGCGCCGTTGACGAGGATGTGGGCCAGACGCTGGCCGGTTTCTCGGGCGTCGAAGATGTGACCGGGATGATTTACACCTTTGCTGCGGCTGAGGACATTCCCTACTTTATCGTCTTTGGTTACGATCCCGAAGGGTTTGCCATCGCGCACTTCAAGATCAAGGAGGGAGAAGGGCTGTCTGAGCGCGCCGCGCGGCAGGCGGGCCATCCGCTCATCCTGGGCCGGGCGGTGGCGGACGATCTCGAGAAGGGGGTCGGGGATGCGTTCAAGCTCTACGAGACCACCTTTCGCGTCGCGGGTATTTACGAGACCGGGAAGCCTTTCGAGGACGGGGCGGCGGTCGTTTTGCTTGAGGATGCGCAAACGATCTCCAAGCATCCGCATCAGGTGAATGCCTTTCTGCTCAGGCTGCGGGCCGGGCAGGACGTCGAGCCGGTGCGCCGGCGCATCGAGCAGCGCTTTGAAGACCTGACGGCCACCGTGTCCTCCGAGTTGGCCGATAACCAAATGGCGCTGGATTGGGTCAATGGCTTTGCGTGGGCCGTCTCCTTCCTGGCCGTCGTCATCGGCGGCGTGGGGGTGATGAACACGGTGCTGATGTCCATTTTCGAGCGCACGCGCGAGTTCGGCACCTTGCGGGCCATCGGTTGGAAGCCGGTCCAGGTGCTCGGCTTGGTGTTGGGTGAATCGGTCGTCTTGTGCGGCTTGGGCGGAGTCGTGGGATCAGGCCTGGGGGTGGCAGTGGTCGCGCTGGTGAGGCAGGCGCCGATGGCGAGCATGATCTTTCCCACGACGTTTCCTCCGATGATCTTTGTGCAATCCATCGGCACGGCGGTGGCGCTGGGATTGGTCGGTGGGGTGTACCCGGCGTGGCGCGCCTCGCGGCTGATGCCGGCCGAGGCGATGCGAGCTGATGGTGGTGGAGGTCACGCGGTGCGGCTGCCTTTCGGTGGAACGGCGCTGCGTAACCTGCTGCGGCAGCCCACGCGCACGCTGCTCACGCTGGTCGGCATCGGCATCGCCATCATGGCGATGGTCAGTATGGGCGGTTTGACCGAGGGGTTTGTCAAAGAGATGACGGCGATGGCTTCCAAGGAGGGGATGCACCTGGCCGGGATGGAGGCGGATGCTTCGATGGATTTGAGCGCGATCGACGAGGGGATCGTGAGGCGCATCGCCGACGTGCCGGGCGTGGAGGATGCCGAGGGCTTTTTGACAGGGTACACCGCCGTCGGGGATTTGCCCTTTTTCGTCGTCTTTGGCTACCCCATACACGGGCTGGCGATTCGCGATTTCAAGATCGTGGATGGAGATCCCTTGGCGACGAATCGACAGGCCCTGCTCGGGCGGGTGGCTGCGGAGGCGCTCGATCTGGAGGTCGGTCAAACGCTGCGGCTTTTTGACTCGTCTTTCCGCATCGCCGGCATCTACGAGACCGGCGCGCCGTTCGAGGACGGCGGTGCGGTTCTGAGCCTGCACGACGCGCAAAACCTCTTTGGGCAGCCACACAAGGTCAGCTTCCTGGCTATCCGCCTGGAAGACCCCCACCGCGTCGAGGAGGTGGCGCGCGCCATCGAGGGGCGGTTCCCGGAGGTGCAGATTTCGCAGGCGAGCGAGTTCTCCGAGGACGTGGCCGACATGCAGTACATGAAGTCCAGCACGTGGGGCATCGCCTTCCTGGCGCTGTTGGTAGGCGGCGCAGGGATGATGAACACGATGGTGATGAGCGTGTTCGAGCGCACGCGCGAGATTGGCGTGCTGCGGGCGCTGGGCTGGCCTAGGCGCCACGTCCTCTCGATGATCCTGTGTGAGTCGCTGGCCCTGAGCCTGTTGGGCGGCGTGCTGGGCTTGGTCACCGGTGTGGGTGCGATCTGGCTGATGAACAAGGCTACCATCGTGACCACCTGGGTGCAGGGCAGCTTTAGCGTGGCGCTTTTCATCCAGGCGCTGGTCGTGGCCTTTGCCTTGGGCGCGTTGGGTGGAGCGTACCCCTCGTGGCGCGCATCGCTCTTGAGGCCGGTGGAGGCGCTGAGGTATGAGTGATGCGTAAAGCGTAAAACGTAATCGTGTTCGTCAACGATTCTTTACGTTTTACTCATTACTTTTGTAACTACTCTGCTTTGCTTCGCAGTCGCCTTTCGCGTGTGAAAAGAGAGGGGCAGGGGTTTGGAGAGCGGCGCCTGTCCTGAGCGAAGCCGAAGGATCGCCGCTCTCCAAACCCCATCTCTCCCTTTTTCGAGCGAGAGAGACTGCGCGGGCGAATAGCCTGAGTAGTT
>JAFGED010000248.1 GCA_016931785.1 Anaerolineae bacterium | reverse complement strand
AAGCCCCGCAGCCCGCTGCCAAAGTCGCCCTAAGCGTCACGGGCGCAGTGGAAAACGAGCTGGCGCTTTCGATGGCCGACCTGGAGGCGCTGGGCGTGGAAGAGGTTGCCGTCGAGCATCCCAAAAAGGGCGCACAGACCTACACAGGCGTGCGTTTGAGCAAAATCCTCGGAGCAGCCGCGCCCACGGGCGAAACGCTCACTTTCACGGCGGCCGACGATTACAGCATCGCTCTGCCGCTGGCCGACGCACAAGCCTGCGCCGACTGCCTGGTCGCTATTGACGGAGATAGTCTCAGTCTGGCCATGTCCGGGATGGAAGGCATGTCCTGGGTCAAGGACCTGGTCGCCATCGAGGTGAAATAGATGACGAAAAAAACGGCTCTCACACTATGGACAATCATCGTCTCCGTAGCGCTGCTCGTCGGTTGCAAGCCAACGCCGACGGCGTCGCCCACTCCCCAAGCGCCCGAAGCCAAGTTGGAGATCGTCTCCGACGAGCAGCGCGTCACCCTGACCTGGGAGGACATCCAGGCGCTGCCAGCCTACGAGGGCGTGGGCGGGCGCATCAGCAGCGTCGGCCACGTCACCCCGCCGGCCACGTTCAAGGGCGTCACCCTGGAGGACCTGTGCGGCCTCGTCGGCGGCATCACGGAGGAAAACAGCGTCAGCGTGGTCGCCAAAGACGGCTACGCGATGACCTTCTCCTACGAGGATATCACCACCGGCGGTTTTCCCACCTATGACCCCTCGACGGGCGCCGAATCGCCCTTCGATGGCAAGCTGTGGGTCGTCGTCGCCTACGAGGAGGAAGGCGCGTTCATCCCCGCCGACGGCGACGGCCCGCTGCGCCTGGCCATCCTGGGCTCCCAGAAGCTGGTTACCGACGGCCATTGGTGGATCAAGTGGGTGGAAAAGATCGAGATCAAGCAGTCGCTGGAAAACTGGACGCTGCACCTGGAGGGGGCACTCTCCGAAGACATGGATCGCGGGACGTTCGAGACCGGCGCGGCACCCGGCTGCCACGGCACATCCTGGACCGACGCCGATGGGCAGACCTGGACGGGCATCCCACTGTGGCTGCTGGTGGGGCGCGTGGACGACGATAACGCCCACGAGGACGGCGCGTTCAACGACAATCTGGCTGCGGCCGGCTACGAGGTCAAGGTGACCGCCGCCGACGGCTACAGCGTCTCGTTCAACAGCCCCGACGTCGCGCGGAACGACGATATCCTGGTCGCCTACCTGCTGGACGACGAGCCGCTGCCGGAGGACTACTGGCCGCTGCGGCTGGTCGGACCAGGGATAGGAAAACCGGTGGGCAACATCACGACCATCGAGGTCGTGCTACCCTGACAAATGGAGACCAGAGATTGGAGATTACGGGCTGTTTGCATGACGGCCGTCCTGCTACTTGTGGGCATCGGCCTGGTCGCCTGCAGAGCCCAGCCGCAGGAAAAGGTGCACCTGCGCATGCTCGTCGCCGGGAGTCTCCTCATACCCTTCGACGAGCTGGAGCAGGCGTTCGAGGCCCAGCACCCCGAGGTGGACGTGCTGGTGGAGGGGCACGGCAGCATCCAGTGCGTGCGGCACGTGACGGAGCTTGACGAGCTGGCCGATATCGTCGCCGTGGCCGACTATGCGCTGATCCCCATGCTGATGTACGAATCCCGCGAACCGGAAAGCGGGGAGCCCTACGCTGCCTGGCATCTCCGGTTCGCCACCAACCGGCTGGGGATTGCCTACACGCCGCAAAGCGCCTACGCCGACGAGATCGACGCCGGCAACTGGTACGAGATCGTCTCGCGCCCCGGCGTCCTGCTGGGCCTAGCCGACCCACGCTTCGACGCCTGCGGCTATCGCGCCCTGATGACCGCCCAACTCGCCGAGGCGTATTACGGCGACGCCGCGATCTTTCACCGCGTGTTCGGCAGCCGCCTGACGCCATATGTGCAGATCGAGGAACGTGATGGCGCCGACGCCATCCAAGTGCCAGAGACGCTGCAGCCCAAAGAAGACAGCGGCCTGATCGTGCGCGGCTCGAGCGTGCGCCTGCTGGGCCTGCTGGAATCCGGCGACCTGGACTATGCCTTTGAGTACGAAAGCGTCTCCCAGCAGCACGGGCTCGAATTCCTGGCGCTGCCGCCGGAGCTCGGCCTGGGCGACGAGACGCGCGCGGCGGACTATGCGCGCGTCCGCGTCAGTCTGGATTTCCAGCGCTTTGCCAGCGTCAAGCCCGAGTTCGTGGGCGGGCCGATCGTCTACGGCGTCACCATTCCGATCAACGCACCCCAACCTGATCTTGCTGCCGAATTCATCCAGTTCCTGCTAGGTCCAGAAGGACAAGCGATCATGGCAAACAACCGACAACCAATGATCGTTCCTCCCGCTGTAGACAATCCAGATGCAGTACCGGCAGAGCTAATGGATCTGATCAAGTAAAACGTGTTGCGTGCTCCGTGAATCTTTACGCATCACGGATGACGTATCACTGAAGCAAATATGAGAACTCTATTCACTAACAAGACACGCATCCTGTTTGCTGCCCTCAGCTCGCTCTTGCTGCTCTTTGTCGTCTGGCCGCTGCTGCGCACGGTCACGGCCAGCGGGCCTGCCGTCCTGTGGCAGACGCTGCTGGACGAGGAGGTGCGCAGCGCGATCCTGCTGACCTTCCAAGCCTCCCTCATCGCCACCGCGCTGGCCTTTGTCTGCGGCGTGCCGCTGGCCTACCTGCTGGCCCGCACCGACTTTCCCGGCAAGTGGCTGGTCGAGGGCATCGTCGACGTGCCCGTCGTCGTGCCCCATTCGGCAGCCGGCATCGCGCTGCTGATGGTCTTTGGACGGCGCACACTGCTGGGCCAGGCGTTCGGCCTCTTTGACCTCAAGTTCGTCTCCGCCGCGCCTGGCATCGTCATCGCCATGCTGTTCGTCAGCTTGTCGTTCCTGGTCAACGCCGCGCGGGAGGGATTCGAGGCGGTCGACCCGCGGCTGGAGCACGTCGCCCGCACGCTGGGCGCGTCGCCGTGGCAGGCATTCTGGCGCGTCGCCTTCCCATTGGCCTGGCGCTCGATCCTCTCGGGGATGATCCTGATGTGGGCGCGGGGCCTGAGCGAATTCGGCGCCGTCGTCATCCTGGCCTACCACCCCATGATCGCGCCGGTACTGCTCTACGAGCGCTTCGAATCCTTCGGCTTGAATTATGCCCGCCCCGTGGCAGCGCTGATGATCCTGATCTGCCTGGGCACGTTCGTCGCGCTGCGCGCCGCCCGACCAAGCAAAAAGATGGGACACAGAAGAACACGGAAAAACACGGATGAAAATCACAATGAAAAAATCCGTGAAATCTGTGTTCTTCCGTGTCCTAAGAGTCAATCTCACAGCACGCGCGTGCAAATACAAAACCTACAGGTTGATCTGGACGAGTTCCACCTGCGCGATATAGCGCTGGACGTCGCGCCCGGCGAGACGTTCGTCATCCTAGGTCCGACCGGCGCAGGCAAGACGGTGCTGCTGGAGACCATCAGCGGACTGTACCACCCAGAGAAGGGGCGCATCCTCATAAACGATGAAGACGTCACCGCCTTGCCGCCGGAGCGGCGCGGCGTTGGCTTCGTCTACCAGGACTATGCGCTGTTTCCACACCTGAACGTGGCGGGCAACATTGCCTTTGGGCTAAAGCTGCAGAGGCTAAAGCAAAACGCCATAGAGAAACGCGTGGCGGAGATCGGCGAGCTATTGGGCATCGACCACCTGCTCCACCGCTGGCCGGATACGCTCAGCGGAGGGGAGCAGCAGCGCGCAGCCCTGGCCCGCGCGCTCGTCGTCGGCCCCAGGCTCCTGCTGCTGGACGAACCCCTGAGCGCACTCGACCCGGAGACACGGGAGGGCTTGCAGCACGAGATGGCGCGCCTGCATCGCGAGTTGGGCACGACGACCGTCCACGTCACCCACGATTTCGAGGAGGCGGTAGCCCTGGGCGACCGCATCGCCGGCGTCCACGAGGGACGCATCGCCCAGATCGGGCTGCCGGAGGATATCTTCCGCCGGCCCAGCTCCGAGTTCGTGGCCCGCTTCGTCGGCGCGCGCAACATCTTTCACGGAGAGGTGCTGCCCTCGGAGCATGGCCATCAGGTGCTCGCCGTGGACGGCCTGGAAATCGCCGTGCTGACCGACCTTTCCGGCGCGGTGCACGCCTCGCTCAGGCCGGAGGACATCGTGCTCTCACAAGAACCCCTCCGCTCCAGCGCGCGCAATGTCTTTCGCGGACACATCGCCGAGATCATCGACCGGGGCACACTGATCTATGTCACCGTGGACGTACCGCCTGCGTTCACCTGCGTCATCACCCGCACGTCGCTGGAGGAAATGTCGCTGGAACAAGGGGCCGCAGCCTGCATCGCGTTCAAGGCCTCGGCGGTACACGTTTTCTGAATCGGACACACCCATGATGCTAAAACACCTATCATTCGAGGACGCCGTCAAACTTTTCAAAGGATGGGGATTCCAGGTCGAACCGGGCCCGCAGCCGGACGAGGTGACCTTAATCATGCAGGGAGACGATTACAGGACGTACGCAGTGCATCCGGCCGCGATGCTGCCCGAGATGGCAAAGATAGCCCTGTTCACCTGCTGGCGAAATGGCGCCATACTTCGTGACACCGAGAGTCTACACCCAGGCTTGACCTATGCCTAGAGTGCTGTATACTCCCTGACGTTGACCGGCAGACAAGCCCGCATCAGCCAGTTCAGAGATTGACCTTTGCAAGCCCGTAATGGCGCTTTCTTATGGCTCACCTAGACGCCTACAACCGCCCCATCAGCTATCTGCGCATCTCGGTCACCGACCGGTGTAACCTGCGCTGCATCTACTGCATGCCCCCGCAAGGCGTGACCAAGCGCTCCCACGCCGAAATCCTGCGCTACGAGGAGATCGAGACGGTGGTGCGCGCCGCCGCCACGCTGGGCATCACCAAGGTGCGGCTGACGGGCGGCGAGCCGCTGGTGCGTCCCGGCATCGTCGACTTGGTGCGCATGTTGGCCCGCGTGGAGGGCATCGACGACCTGGCGATGACGACCAACGCGATCCTTCTTAATGACTACGCGAAGGGCTTGGCGCAGGCGGGGCTCCGGCGGGTCAACATCAGCCTCGATACGCTGCGCCCCGAGCGCTTTGAGCGCATCACCCGCTGCGGGAAGCTCGAGGAGGCGCTGGCCGGGATGGAGGCGGCGCGCCAGGCCGGCCTGGAACCGATCAAGATCAACACCGTCGTCATCCGCGAGATGAATGATGACGAAGTAGTAGATCTTGCTCGCCAGACATTGGAACCGGGCTGGCACGTGCGCTTTATTGAATTGATGCCCATAGGCAACAGTATGGCAGTCGAGGGCAACTGGCGGGAGCGCGTCGTGACGGCGCGCGAGATTCAGGAGCAGATCGAAGCCACACTGGGAGCGCTGGAGCCGGCCAAGGTCTTGCCGGGCGGCGGGCCAGCGCGCTATTACCGCCTACCCGGCGCCAAGGGCACGCTGGGGTTCATCACCCCCATCAGCGATCACTTCTGCCACCAATGCAACCGCCTGCGCCTCACCGCCGACGGGCACCTGCGTCCCTGCCTCCTCTCCGAGTATGAAATCGACCTGCGCACGCCGCTGCGGGAGGGAGCGGACGTGGAGCACATCAAGACGTTAATCCTGCAGGCCATCGAACGCAAGCCGATGCAGCATCATCTGGACGAGTGCCAGATACCGACCGGGCGGGTCATGTCAGAGATCGGAGGTTAGGGATTGGTCGCGCCCAATCACATCGCCTTCATCATGGACGGCAACGGGCGCTGGGCCCGGAAGCGCGGCATGCCCCGCAGCGCCGGGCACAAGGCCGGGTTCGAGCACATCCCCGAGGTACTGGAGGCCTGCCACGACCTGGGCGTGCAGGTCGTCTCGGCCTACGCCTGGTCGACCGAGAACTGGGGCCGCGCCAAGGTCGAAGTCGATTACATCGTGCGCTCCCTGGAGAGACACCTGTTGCGGTTCGTGAAGGAGCTGCACCGGAGGGGCGTGCGCTTCTTCCACAGCGGCAGCCGCGACAACCTGACCGAGAGATCGCTTAAAGTGCTCGACGAGGCGGTCAAGATGACCGCGAACAACGGGCCGGAGATATTCAACCTGGCCTTTAACTACGGCGGGCGGGCCGAACTGGCACACGTCGCCAGCGAGATGGTGTCTGAGGGCGTGCGGCCTGAGGCTATCTCAGAAGCCGCCGTCGACGAACGTCTGTGGACTGCTGGACTTCCCGACGTCGATCTGGTGTTCCGCACCGGCGGCGACCGGCGCGTGAGCAACTTTATGCTGTGGCAGAGCGCCTACGCCTGCATCTACGTCGCCGAGGCCTACTGGCCCGACGTGAGCCGCGAGGATATCGAGGCGGGGATCAGGTATTACGACCAGGTGATGGGAAAATGAAACTGACGCATACAGACGAATCAGGGCGCGTGCAGATGGTGGACGTGGGCAAAAAGCCGGATACCGAGCGCGTGGCCGTGGCCAAGGGCGAGGTGCAGATGCAGCCGGAGACGCTGCGCCTGATCGCCGCAGGCGGCGCGCCCAAGGGCGATGTGTTGACCACAGCGCAGATCGCGGGTATCATGGCCGCCAAGCGCACGCCCGACCTGATCCCGCTGTGCCACCCGCTGCAACTGACCAAGGTAGACGTCGAATTCGAGATCGACGAGGCGGACGCCCGCATCGAGATCACGGCCACGGCGCGTTGCCGGGGCAAGACGGGTGTAGAGATGGAGGCGCTCACCGCCGTCAGCGTCGCGGCCCTCGCCATCTACGACATGGCCAAGGCGGTGGAAAAGACGATGCGGATTGGGAATATCCGGTTGGTGGAAAAGAGCGGCGGAAAAAGCGGCGAGTGGAGATTGGAGAATGGAGATTAAGGTCAAGTTTTTTGCCGCGCCGAGGGAAGCGCTGGGAAAGGGCGAGATGGCAGTGACGCTGCCCGCGGGCTCGACGGTGGCCGACTTGATCGAGCAGTTGAAACGGGGCCATCCTGTCCTGCGCGCCTACACCCGCTTCCTCAGCGTGGCCGTCAACCGGGCCTACGTGGGGATGCAGACCGAGCTGCACGACGGGGACGAGGTTGCCTGCCTGCCGCCGGTGGGCGGGGGGTGAAAACAGATTCACCACGGAGCGCGCAGAGAACAAAGAGAACTCGGCGTTCTCCGCGGTCTCTGCGGTGAAAAAGAGGCAAAATGAACGCCAACACGGTTAAACTGATCTACTTCTCACCCACCGGGACGACGAAAAGCATCCTGGAAGGGATTGCACAAGGTCTGCAGGCCGAGACGGTCAAGCACCTTGACCTGACGCCGCCCGATGCAAGTACGCGCGCGATTGATGAGATGCACCGCGAGTTGGCCATCGTGGGCGCGCCGGTCTATGGCGGGCGGCTCCCGCCTGACGCCGCCCAGAGGTTGCGCCGCCTCAAGGGCAACGATACGCCGGCCGTCGTCGTTGTCGTGTACGGGAACCGGGAATACGAGGATGCCCTCCTGGAGTTGAACGACCTCGCCGCCGAAGCAGGATTCATTCCCGTCGCCGGCGGGGCCTTCATCGGCGAGCACTCGTTCGACAGCGAGGCGATGCCCATCGCCACCGGACGGCCCGACGAGCAAGACCTGAAAAAGGCCGCCGAGTTTGGAAGAGCGATTCGGCAAAAGGTGGCAGGCATCGACGTGCTTGCCGAGACACTCCCTCTAGAAGTGTCCGGGGAGTTTCCCTACAAAGAATCGCATAAATGGCAAGACGTATCACCTACCACCCGAGAAGGTGCTTGCATCCGGTGCGAGACCTGCATCACCGTCTGCCCGACCGCGGCGATCTCGATGAACGGGACCTTGGAGACGGACACGGATGCATGTATCGTGTGCTGCGCATGTGTCAAGGCATGCCCCACCGGCGCGCGCGTCGCAGATCATCCACGCATCAAGAGAATCCAGGAATGGCTGAGCACAAACTATCGTGCGCGCAAAGAACCGGAGACGTTCCTGTGAAACTGTTCGAGGTCACTCCCAGCCCCATCTCCGCCGACGACGTCATCGCCCGCCTGGCCGATCCCGCCGTGGGCGCTATCGCCGCCTTCGTCGGCGTGGTTCGCGGCGAAACGGAAGGCCGAGAGACGCTGTATCTGGAGTACGAGGCCTATCCCGACATGGCCGAGGCCACGCTCGCGCAAATCGGCGACGAGACCCAGGACCGATGGCCTTCCATCCGCCAGGTAGCCATCGCCCACCGTGTGGGGCGATTGGAGATAGGGGAGACCGCCACCGTCATCGCCGTCTCCGCGGCCCACCGGTCCGACGTATTCGCCGCGCTACACTTTTGCATCGACCGCCTGAAAGAGATCGTGCCCATTTGGAAGAAGGAAGTGTGGGCGGATGGAGAAGCGTGGAAGAGCGAACGCAAAGACACAAAACAGGATTTCACGAAATAGCCCGAAGGTGATAGAATAGGCCCGTGAGGCGACGACGATGAGCGCAGGGAAAGAGAGGAGTTATGGCAAAAGGACAGGACATCCAAGAGTTCGCGCCGACCTACGAGAGCCTGGTCGCGCTCTATGCAGCCATCCAGTCCATTGAACCCACGCTGGACCTGGAAAGGGCGCTGGAGCAGGTCATCCGAGCCGCCGTCGATTTGGTAAAAGCGGAATGGGGCTTTATCGCCTGGGAGCCCGAAAAAGGGACGGCGCTGCGCGCCTGCGCCGTACTATCACCCGAGGATATCGACGACCCGGCCTTGGAGCTGGCCCTGTGCGCCACGCAGGCCCAAGCAGGCACGACGCCCGCATCCCGTCCCTACATCGTCAGCCCCCTGTGGTCGCCAGAGGGGACCATCTGCGCACTCTACGCAGATAGAGCGCCCGACCAGGAGCCTTTCTCCGGCGCCGAGATAAAGCTGCTGGAAGCGTTTACCCAGCAGGCAAACATCGCCATCCAAAATGCCTACACGTTCCTCATGGCCTCATCGGATGAATCTGATTTTGGGTCGATGATCGCCCACGACCTGCGATTGCCGCTCACGTCTATGCGAGGCTACGCCGACATGCTGCTCAAAGAGGCGGTCGGGCCGCTGAACGACATGCAGCGCCAGTTCCTCTCCATCATCCACGCCAACACCTACTACCTGGAGACGCTGACCTACAACCTATCGGATATCGCCAAGATCGACCACGGCCGCATGCCCCTCAACCCGGTGACCGCCAGCCTGAAAGACGCCGTCGAAGAGGTGTTGGACAAGCTGGGACCCAAGATCGAGGAAAAGGAACAGACCCTCGAACTCGACCTCCCCACCCTGCCCGACGTCACCGCCGATAGGGCCAGGCTCGCCCAGGTGGTGCGCACCCTGCTCGAAAACGCCCACCTCTACACGCCCGCCGGGGGCAAGATCACGGTGACGGCCAAAGAACAGGACGGGGTCGTGCGCCTGACCGTGTCCGATACAGGCATCGGCATCAGCCCGGAGGATCAGCGCGAGCGCCTATTTGACAAGTTCTTCCGCGCCGACCACACAATGGTGCAGGAGCACCGCGGCGGCGGCAACAACCTGTACGTCGCCAAGCGGCTGGTCGAGCTGATGGGCGGACAGATGGGCGCCGAGAGCGAGCCGGACAAGGGCAGCACCTTCTGGCTCACGCTGCCGGTGGCAGCAAGTGAAAATGGCCAATCGTAAACTGGTCGTATTTCTGTTCGTCCTCTCAGCGACTCTTGCCTGCGTACCAGCAACACCGCCTGCCACACCCACCTTAACTCCAAAACCCGCCACCTGCGCCGACCTAGACGCTGCCTGGGCCGCCTCTGATTGGCCAAAAATGCTGCTTATTCTGGACCAACTCCAAGCAGATGGCGTAATCTGTGGCCCTGAATCACTCGACGTCAAGCGATACGCCGCTCACTTCAGTTATGCTGTAGCTCTCGAAAATACCGGTGAGACTGACGCGGCCATCGAGCATTACCGGACTGCCCTGGCGATAGATGGTCGGAGGCAGGAAGCGCTGAACGCGCTCGCCCGCCTCGGCGCCCTCCCTACCCCCACCCCTCCCACCTGCAACCCCAGCGAATTGCCTCCATATACCCCCTTCTCCTCTGGGACTTTTGCGTCGGTCGATGGCAGCCAGATTGTCTTGGGTGAGAAAGACTTTTTCATTCGGGGCGTCAACTACTATCCGCGTCACGCCCCCTGGGAACACTTTTTCACAGAAGGCAACTTGGACGAGATGGCCAAGGAACTTGACCTGATCGCAGATGCCGGGTTGAACACCCTGCGCGTCTTTTTGTGGTACGAGCCGCTCTTCACCTGCGCTCCCGAAGAGGCGCTGCCTGTCCCCGAGATTTTCGCTAAACTCGACAAACTTATCGCTCTGGCCAGTAAGCGCAATCTGCATCTGATCGTCACTCTCAACGATCTTCCCGACCTACACTTTCGCCCGCTTTACACTGATTGGGCACGTTACGATGCCCAGACCGCCTTTATCGTGAGCCGCTACCGCGACGAGCCCACCATCCTAGCCTGGGATCTGCGCAACGAGGCCGACCTGGACTATGGCGCGCGCGGCGACAGCGGGCGGTTCGAACGCGAATCTGTGTTGGCGTGGCTGACCCACACCGCAGAAATCGTGCGTACAAATGATGACAATCACCTGATCACAGCGGGTTGGTGGGGGGATGCCGCTGAGACAGCCGCCGCCGTGGACATTCTCTCGTTCCATCACTGGACAGACGCCGCCGAACTGAGAAGCCGGATCGACGCGCTGAGAGAACAAAGCTCGAAACCAATCCTGCTCGAAGAGGTGGGCTATCCCAGCTGGGGAGAAGACGGTGAAGCCTTTCAAGCCGAAACGCTCAAAAAAGTGATTTGTACAGCAGAGCAAAGCCAAGTCGCAGGCTGGCTGATCTGGACCGCTTTCGACTTTGCGCCCATCGACAGCCGACCCGATAGCCCAGAACACCATTTTGGCCTATGGCGACCTGATCTAACACCAAAGCCTGCCTTGGATACTCTAAAGACAGAATAAATCAGTGTTCATCTGTGTAAATCCGTGTCCTGGAGAAGGAAAATGACCGCACCTATGCTTACAGTCGAAGCTGCTCTAGAACGCGTGCTGAGCGCGTTCCAACCTTTGGAACCGGAGCGCGTGCCCATCCTCGACGCGCTGGACCGCGTGCTGGCCGAGGACGTGCGCGCGGGGGAGGATATCCCGCCCCACGCCAACTCCTCGATGGACGGCTACGCGGTGCTGGCCGCCGCCACCTCCGAGGCCAGCACCGCACGCCCCGCCCGCCTGCGCGTCATCGGCGAGATCGCCGCGGGCTACGTGTCCGATGTCACGGTCACGCCCGGCACGGCGATGCGCATCATGACCGGCGCGCCGATCCCGCCCGGAGTTGATGCCGCGGCAACTGCTTCGGCAATTGCCGTCGCAAAAGTCGAGGATACGGAAACAGACGGCGAATGGGTGAACATTCACACAGAAGTATCCCCCGGCAACTACATCCGTCCAGCCGGGGAAGACGTGCGGCAGGGCGAACTCGTCCTGCCAAAGGGTACCCTCGTTCGCTCACAAGAGATCGGCATGTTGGCAACGCTGGGGCACAAGGAAGCGCTGGTACACCGCCGCCCGCACGTGGCCATCCTGGCCACCGGCGATGAGGTGGTCGAGATCGACCAACCCCTCGCGCCGGGCAAGATTCGCAACGCCAATTCCTACTCGAACGCCGCGCAGGTACTCGAGCACGGCGGCGCGCCGCTGCTGCTGGGCATCGCCCGCGACAGCGTGGCCGACCTGACGGCCAAGATTCACGCCGGGTTGGAGCAGGGCATCGACCTGTTCCTCACCTCCGGCGGCGTCTCCGTGGGCGACTTTGACCTGGTCAAGGACGTGCTGGCCGCCGAGGGAGACATCACCTTCTGGCGCGTGCGGATGAAGCCGGGCAAGCCGCTGGCCTTCGGACGCATCGGCGGCGTGCCCGTCCTGGGCCTCCCCGGCAACCCGGTCTCGGTGATGGTCTCTTTCGAGGTGTTCGTCCGCCCGGCGATCTGGAAGATGCTGGGACGCACCGACCTGGCACGCCCCACCCTGCAAGCCACGCTGATGGACGAGATCGCGCACAAGGACGAGCGTCGCCACTATGTGCGCGTGCGTGCCGAGGGGCGCGATGGCGAAATCCGCGCTTATCTCACCGGCGGGCAGGGAGCGGGCATCCTCAGCTCGATGGTCAAGGCCAACGCGCTGGCCATCATCCCCGAGGATTGGAATCACGCTCCCGCAGGAGCACAGGTGCAGGTAATGACATTGGATTGACGTGATTTACAAGATTAACAGGACAAATGCAAAATCTTGTGAATCATGTTAATCCTGTGCAAATACACGCCCCAAAAAGAGACCACCCCCTTTACCTTTTTGCGCCAATCGCCTATAATGGGAAAATCACTGTTTTCCACACAGCACACAACAGGGAGCGCGGCATGGGAATCACCTACGATGAATCGCAAAAGGTATTTCACCTGGAGGCCAACAACACCAGCTATTGCCTGCAAGTGGTCAAAGATGGTTACCTGGCTCACCTTCACTGGGGCAAGCGCACGCGTCCTGCCGACGACCTGTGCCGCATGGCCTTTCCGATGATCCGCGCCTTTTCCCCCAATCCCGACCCTGCCGACATGATGTTCTCCCTCGACACGCTGCCGCGCGAGTACCCCGGCTACGGCAACACGGATTTCCGCCACCCGGCCTACCAGGTTCAGATGGAGAACGGCTCTACCGTCTGCGACCTGCGCTACCACGCCCACCGCATCCTCGCTGGCAAGCCAAAGCTGGGCGGGCTTCCCGCCACCTACGTGGAGCGCGACGACGAGGCACAGACGCTGGAGGTAGAGATGGTCGACGAGGTGAGTGGCCTCAAGGTCATCCTCTCCTACACCGCCTTCGAGCACCTAAACGCCATCGCCCGCTCCGCCCGTCTCGTCAACGCGGGCGACCAAAAGCTGCGCCTGCTCCGCGCGCTGAGCGCGAGCGTCGATTTCAACGATGCGGATTACGACCTGCTGCACCTCTCCGGCTCGTGGGCCAGGGAGCGGCACATCGTGTGCCGGCCGTTGGCGCCGGGTGAGCAGTCCATCGAGAGCCGCCGCGGGGCCAGCAGCCACCAGCACAACCCCTTTGTCGCCCTGGTAGGCAAAACCGCGGACGAGGACCACGGCGAGGTGTACGGCTTTTGCCTGGTCTATAGCGGTAGTTTCGTGGCACAGGCCGAGGTCGACCAGTACGCCACGACGCGCGTCTCGCTGGGGATCAATCCCTTTGATTTCTCCTGGCTGCTGGAACCGGGCGAATCGTTCCAGACGCCGGAGGCGGTGCTGGTCTATTCAGACGAGGGGCTGGGCGGGATGTCGCGCACCTACCACCGGCTGTACCGCGCCCGGTTGTGCCGCGGCGAGCACCGGGATAAAGAGCGCCCCATCCTGATCAACAACTGGGAGGCGACCTATTTCAACTTTACCACCGACAGCCTGGTCAAGATCGCCCAGGAGGCCAGCGAATTGGGGATCGAGCTCTTCGTCCTCGACGACGGATGGTTCGGCAAACGGAACGACGACACCGGCTCGCTGGGCGATTGGGTGGCGAATCGGGAAAAGCTGCCCGGCGGGCTGGGCGACCTGGCCAATCGCGTGCGCGACCTGGGCTTGCAGTTCGGCCTATGGGTCGAACCGGAGATGGTATCGCCCAACAGCAACCTCTATCGCGCACATCCCGACTGGTGCCTACACATCCCCGAGCGGGGTCGCTCGACAGGGCGGAACCAACTGGTGCTCGACCTTTCGCGCCAGGACGTGTGTGACGCGATCGTCAAGATAATCTCCGACGTGCTCGCCAGCGCACCCATCAGCTACGTCAAGTGGGACATGAACCGCTACATGACCGAGATCGGCTCGGCGGCGCTGCCGCCCGAGCGCCAGCGCGAGACGGCTCACCGCTATATGCTGGGCCTGTATCGCGTGATGGACGAGATCACGGCGGCATTCCCGCACATCCTGTTCGAGAGCTGTGCCGGAGGCGGTGGGCGGTTCGACCCGGGGATGTTGTACTACATGCCGCAGGCCTGGACGAGCGACAACACCGACGCTGTCGAACGGCTCAAAATTCAGTACGGCACCTCCGTCGTCTACCCGCCGATCACGATGGGGGCACACGTCTCCGCCACGCCTAACCACCAGACGGGCCGCACCACCCCCATGCAGATGCGCGGCCACGTAGCCATGTCGGGCAACCTGGGATACGAGCTCGATCTGACCAAACTGGAACGGTCAGAGCGCAGCGTCGCCAAGCGGCAGATCGCCACCTACAAGGAGATACGGCACCTGGTGCAGTTCGGCGATTTCTACCGCCTGCTCAGCCCATTTGAGGATGGCCATGTGGCGTGGATGTTCGTCTCGCCGGACAAGCGTGAGGTTTTCGTCGCCTATTTTCAAATGCTGGTCGAACCCAACCCGCCGCTGGGCAGTCTGCGGCTGAAGGGACTCGACCCCAACCTGGACTATGCCATCGTTCGCACCGGCCAGACGTTCGGCGGCGACGAGCTGATGAGCGCGGGGATCGACCTCCCTTACATGCTGGGTGACTTTCAGAGCGCTATCTGGCAATTCAAGGCCAAGGACGCGCCGGAAGAATAATCGCGCTTTCTAAGCGCGCACAGGCGCAGCGCGGATTGGAATCCGCGGCTACATCGGCGACCACGGCTAAATGCGCAGCTACCTTATACGTTTTCTCTGCGAACTCGGCGGTAAAATAGAGGTAACTACTCAGCCTTGCTTCGCAGTTGCCTTTCGCGTGTGAAAAGAGAGGGGGCGGGGGATTGGAGAGCGGCTTCGCCGCTCTCCAAACCCCCATCTCTCCCTTTTTCGAGCGAGGGAGACTGCTAGAGCGAATAGCCTGAGTAGTT
>JAFGED010000247.1 GCA_016931785.1 Anaerolineae bacterium | reverse complement strand
TTTGCCCGACCAAGTCGAAAGAGACAATGCCACGCAACGCGCATAGAATCGTCCAAATGCGCCTAGGCAGTTTGGGCTAGCAGCCCAAGCTGCGCGCCCAGAGATTGTATTTCTCTACAACGAACCAAAGTGCCCCAAAGTACAAACGCCCCCTCTCACAACAAACGTCAAACGGATTGCGCTATCCCTCACTCTTGCCCGAGGTGACTGTAGCATAATCCAGTGCCAGGGCAGCAAGCGTCGCCAAGACCGAGAGCACGCTGGCGTCATCTTCGGTGAACCCATCATCGGAGCGCTTGTTGAGCACCTCGAGCACGCCCAGCGCCTTGCCCCGCGCGATCAAAGGGACGGCTACCAACGATTGGGTCACAAAGCCGAAACGCTCGTCGACCTCGGGAAGAAAATAGGACACGCCCCGTACGTCGTTGACGATCATCGGCTCGCCGCTCTCGGCCACCTGACCGGCGATGCCCAGCCGCCGGTCGAAGCGGTATCCCTCCAACATCTGGCGCACGGCGCCGTGAACCAGCACGAATACCATCTCATCGGTCTCCTCATCGACCAGCATGAGCGACCCATCTTCAGCCTCCAGCAGATCCAGAGCATAGACCATCGTCTCGTCCAGCAGGGCCAGCACATCCTGCTCGGGCGTAAAGCCCTGAATAGTCGCCTGGAACTCTTGCAAAGCCCGCACGTATCGACGCAGAGCGCTGACCTCTTCGACCAGGACCTGATTCTCGTCCTTAAAACGCGAGCACTCTTGCTGAAGAAAACGTACGAACTGGGCATCTTTCTTCGCCATAGCGTCTCCTCTCTAGCAGGTTGAAAGTTTTTATGTATCTTCGTAACTACTCAGCCTTGCTTCGCAGTTGCCTTTCGCCTGTGAAAAGAGAGGGGCAGGGGTTTGGAGAGCGGCGATCCTTCGGCTTCGCTCAGGACAGGTGCCGCTCTCCAAACTCCATCTCTCCCTTTTTCGAGCGAGAGAAACTGCGCGGGCGAATAGCCTGCTGAGTAGTTACGTATCTTCCCAATAATAGGAGAAATTGGGGGTGCGAGGGCGGCTACGCCTCCCTCGCACCCCCCGCCCCCGGGTTATCGAGATGATACGTTTTTATCACGTACAGGGCCTGCCACGTGATCCACTTACTGGGCCGACGGCGCTCTTCTAGCGACGTCCACATGCGGCTGTTATACGGGCTGACGCCATTCCATCGCCAGCCGCTTTCTGCTCGATCTACCAGCCACTCTACCGCCTTATGAAAGGTGGGCTTGGCGCCCAGCTGCCCCACATCGGCCAGGACGCGCAAGGTGAAAAGCACATCGCTCTGATAAAACAAAGGAAAGTTGAGCCGATCCCACATCTTGTGGCGCGCCCCCTCAGAGGGATAGTTCCCATCCCGCAGCTTGAAGCGCCCCAGGAAGCGTACACCGCTTTCGATCGCTTCCTGCACTGCATCGTCGCGTTCATCGGCGGGAATTTGCCCCAAGCCCCACAGCGCCCGCGCCGCGCCCCAGGCGCAGGGCAGGTCGCCGTTGAGGTTGCAGCACCACTTGCCCGCCGTTCCCGCACGCGCCAGCTCCGCCTCGAACGCCCGCACCCGCTCGTCCCCCGCGTGACCGAGGGCGCGCAGGTAGCCGACCAGGTTGCCGTGGAAGCAGGGCCAAACCCTGGTGCGCTCCGCGCCGCCTACCTCCTCGATCATACGTCGGCAAGCAGCAGCGATACGATCATCACCGCCGTCAGGCGCGCCGTCTGCAGCAAGTTCGGCCAAGAGGAGCAACTGCCAATGGGCGGATTTGTACTTGGGGGTGTAGTAGCCGCGCTCCCCCTCCCAGCGACCGTCGCCCGCGTAGTGGGACAGAATCTCGACCGCCGGGCCGCTTTCCAGGATCGCCTGGCGCGCCCGGGCGACCTCATCCTCGTCCTTCCGCCGATCGAGCAGTTTGGTCAGCGTCCAGTAGCGGACCGATGGCGCATCGCGCTCCATCAGCCAGGAAATAACATCCGAATAGAGCACCTTGATCCAATCCACGATTTACCCCAACGATACTGTACATCAAGCAGGCGCGATTGTCAACTCGCCCCTGCCCTGGAGCATTTGTCGCTGATGACGAGACCAGAAGGACCCTCCCGAAAGCGAGCGCATTTCAGCCCTGGAGTGAAAAGTGGTTCTTTTCAGCCAATATGCTATGCAAGTGCCCACGGTCCCAATCCGCAAGCGCTGAAATACGCCTTTACCGCTTGCTGGCTTTGTTGACAGGTGTTTTTATTCGTGGTATAATATACAAGCTTTTATAACCGCGAAGCGGTTGGATGCTTTCTGGCTTTTCCCCGTGAAGGAGCAAAAATTGTCCACTCGGCTGGTTATCCTGGGATTCCTGCGCGGGCGACCGCAATACGGCTACGAGATCAAGCAGATGATCGAGCACGTCATGGGCGATTGGACCGACATCGCCTTCGGCTCCATCTACTTCGCGCTGAAGAAACTGTCCGAGGAGCGATTCGTCGAGAAGGTCGGCACCGAGCAGGAGGGCGGCCGCCCCTCGCGCACTGTCTACCGGATCACCGACGCTGGCCGGGAAGAGTTTATGCGCCTGCTGCGCGAGGTATGGAACGACGTAGAACGACAGACCTTTGACTTTGACATCGGCCTCAGCTTCATGGGCGCACTGCCCGCCGAGGAGATGAAGGGCTATCTGCGGAAACGGGTGACCCATCTGGAGCACATCCTGCAATACCTCGATGCGCATCAGGCGGAGGAGTTGGCAGACGCACACGTCCCAAATCGCCTGGTGTCGGCGGTGTTCGATCACCACCGGCTTCATCTCCAAGCCGAGCTGGACTGGACGCGGGAACTGCTGCAGAATGTAGAGCAGGGGGTGTACGATGCCGAGATAGCATGGATGCAGAGGATGTTCGAGCAGTGGGGAAATGGACCTGACTAAGCTCTTTCTTTTTTTAATCTGAATAAAAGCTTGTATATTCTATGTTAAATAATCACAGGAGGTGCAAAATGGAACGTATACCTGAGAGTGAGGCAATTGCCGAACCGGTGGATGCCCGCCGGTTCAGCGAGGTGATGGGCAGCAACCGGTTCAGGCAGGCGGATTACAGACGGCTAGCCCATCGGGCGGTGGGCCTGACCACCCCGCCCAAAGGAAAGGTGCTAGATATAGGCACTGGCCCGGGCTTTGTGGCTATCGAGGTGGCCAAGCTGCTAAAGGGAACCGGCAGCCAGGTCGTGGGAATGGATCTCTCCCAGGCCATACTGGCGCTGGCGGCCGAGAACGCAACCAAGGCTGGGCTGAACGGCACGCTCTCCTGGCGCGAGGGCGATGCCAAAGCGATGCCGTTCAAAGACGGCGAGTTCGACCTGATCGTCTCGAACGACTCGCTGCACCACTGGGACGATCCGCTGCCGGTGTTTGATGAGATCGCGCGGGTGCTCAAGGACGGCGGTCGCTGCATCATCCACGACTCGAAGCGTTTGCAGCATTGGTGGCCGTGGCTGTTCGTCAAGATGATCAGCCTCACGATCCCACGCGATTTCCGCGTCCACTGGTGGAACTCGATCAAGTCGTCCTACACGGCGGATGAGCTGCAGGCTATCCTGGAGCGCTCGCGGCTGACGGGCTGGCGGATCGAGGAAGATTTTATGGACTTGATGGTCGTGAGGGAGGCATAGGTGTGCCCAGATTGGTCAAGGGAGCCAAGTGGACGTTCGGTTGGGCCGTCGTCGGGCCGGAGCGGGAGGTCGCCATCCCGCCGGAGGCGTGGGACGAGTATGGTTTCCAATCAGGCGGCGAGGCGATATTCACACCGGGGAGCCGCACGTCGGGCGGGTTCGGCATCGGCACGTCGGCGCTGGTGGCCGAAGCCAGCAGAAAGATGGGCGGCGCCGGTCTGCGCGAGGTGGGCCGGGGCCGCTTCGGCAACGGACGGGTGATCGTGCCGCCGGAGGTGGGCGTAAAGCCCGGCGACCGGCTCCTGACGGTGCGCGGCAGTTGTTACGGGCTGGGGGTCATCGCGCGCGGGCCGATCTATGAGGAGGCGCTGAAACACCCGGAGCTGGAGGCATTCATCTGACCATCCCAAGGGCTTCCCGGGTTCCGCCGCAATGGTCTTGGAGGTTAATATGGAGATCATGGTTATCGGAGCTGTCTTTTTTGTCATCGCTCTCGTGGTGCGGCACAAAGAGGCATTCCAGTTGCGCTGGCGGCCCACGCCCCACACGTGGGTGGCGGTGGGTGCGGGCCTGCTGGCCTTTGTCTTCAGCGCGTCGCTGCTGCTGTTCGAGCCGGGGTCGCTCCCGGCGCAACTCGTCCACAACGGGCTGATCTACGTCGTGTGCGGCGCCGCCATCCCCTGGGGCTACACGGTCCTGGTGGAGAGAGAAACGCCGGCCGCCCTGGGGCTCAAGCGGGAGCGCCGGGCGCTGAGCCTGATCCTCAGCCTGGTCGTGGCCGGTCTGTTCGTGCCCATGCTGTTCTTCGAGGGGGATCTGGCCAGCGTGGGGTGGGGAAACGTGGCCAGGGCGTCGTTCGTGTTGACCGGGGCCGGCGGCCTCTTCGAGCTGTTCCTGTACTATGGCTTCATCCACCTGCGGCTGGAGAAGGCGTTCGGCGCCATCCCGGCGATCCTGCTGACCTCGGCCATCTACGTGCTGTGGCACACCGGCACGCAGTTGCCGCTGGAGCCCGATCCGCTGTACGCGCTGTGGAAGCTCTTCTGGGTGGGGGTGATGTCGCAGTCGCTGTTCAGCCTGACGCGCAACCTGCTGGTGATCTGGCCCCTGTTCCACGCCGTGGGCGTGATGCTGGATTTCGCGGTCAACATCGGCGCGGTGGAAGGCATAGGCCGCAACCTCCCCTGGGCAGTTGGGGTGGTGGTCGTGATCGCCATCATCGCGGTGAGCTTGACCGTGGTATCGAACAAAAAGCAGGCTCCGGCGGGATCGTGAGCTTCTGCCATCGGTCCGAGAGCCCACCGCGGCGCCGCGGTGGGCTTTTTTTTCTTGACAATCTCTACAATTAGTTGTATAATATAACTGTTTCATATTATAACTAGTTTATCGAGGTGAACTGTGTCTCTTTCAGACAAAGAGTATCTCCAGATCAACCAGGCGCTGTTCAGCCTGGCGCACGCCTACGAGTCGCGCATGGCCGTGGAGGAGACGCGCAACGCGCTGGGGCTGAGGCTTTCGGATTGTTCGGTGCTGATGGTGTTGAGCCAGTTCGCGCCGCTCAACTCGCGCCGGCTCTCGCAACTGATGGACGTCAACCCCGGCGCCGTCTCGCTGTACGTGCAGCGCCTGGTCGAGATGGGACTGGTGCAGAAGGAGCAGGACGCGGAGGATCGGCGCAACTGGCAGTTGACGTTGACCGCGGCGGGGCAGGCGGCGGCGCAAGGCGTCATTGGCGGGGCAGTGGAATACACGCGTGATTTCGTCTCAGCGCTGGACGAGGACGAACAGCAGGCGCTGCACCGCCTGCTGCTGAAGGCCGCGCGCGGCCTGGGCTTCGACTGGCTGTAGGGGGCGGGCGATGGCGCGAAAACTGGTTCTGGTCAACCCGGTCAACTCGGCGCGGACGGGGCTGACGGTCAACAAGAGCTCCCGCTTCCCGCCCATCGGTCTGGGTATCGTCGCCGCGTTGACGCCCGCCCATTGGGACGTGACGCTGCTGGACGAGAACTGGGCGCCCTTTGTCTATCAAGATGCCGATTTGGTGGGCATCACGGCCTTTACCGCCTCGGCCAACCGGGCCTACGAGATC
Source organism: Anaerolineae bacterium (assembly GCA_016931785.1). Taxonomy (GTDB): domain Bacteria; phylum Chloroflexota; class Anaerolineae; order B4-G1; family B4-G1; genus JAFGED01. The sequence goes on along the minus strand of JAFGED010000247.1, from coordinate 14,534 downwards.
GCCGCCGCGTACCAGAAGCAGGGCGTGCCGGTGGTGATGGGCGGCATCCACGCCTCGACGTGCATCGAGGAGGCGCTGCGCTTCGTAGACGCCGTGGTGGTCGGCGAGGCGGAGACCGTCTGGCCGCAGGTGGTGGCCGACGTGGAGGCCGGGCGACTCCAGCGGATCTATCGCGGCGTGTGGACAGATTTAGCAGGAGCGCCCCACCCTCGCCGGGACCTTTTCCATCCCGGTTACATGTTCACCTCGGTGCAGACCTCGCGCGGCTGCCCGATGGACTGCGAGTTCTGCTCGGTGACGGCTTTCAATGGGCAGCGCTACCGCCGTCGCCCGCCGGAGGAAGTGCTGAGCGAGCTAGAGACGATCCCGCAAAAGATGTTGTTCTTCGTGGACGATAACATCATCGGTTACGGGAAGGAATCCCGCGAGCAGGCCTTGGCGATCTTTCGCCGCATGGTCGAGCGCAGGCTGGACAAGTGTTGGTTCTGCCAGGCGTCGCTCAACTTTGCCGACGACGAGGAGGTACTGCGCTGGGCGGCCCGCGCGGGCTGCAAGATGGTCTTCCTGGGGCTGGAGGCGGAGGAGGCGGATGCGCTGGCGGAGGTCAACAAGCGGCTCAACTTGCAGCGGGGCGTGGAGAGCTATGAGCAGGCGTTCCGCCGCATCCACCGCGCCGGCATCGCCGTCCTGGGCGCCTTTATCTTTGGCATGGACGGCGACACGCCGGAAAAGCTGCGCCACCGCGCCGCGTACATGGTGCGCAGCGGGATCGACGTGATGCAAAAGACCTTTCTGACGCCGCTGCCGGGGACGCGCTTGTTTGCCCAGTTGCAGGACGAGGAGCGGCTGCTCTACACCGACTTTCCCCGGGATTGGGAGCGCTACGACATGGGCGAGGCGGTCCATCGACCACAGGGGATGACGCCAGAGGTGCTCACGCAGGTGATGGGGGAATCCGGCCAGCGGATGTACGCCTGGCCGGTGCTGGCGCGCAAGGCGCTGCGCACGCTTTGGGAGACGCGCAACCCAATGGCGGCCATGTTCGCCTGGCAGTCGAACGTCAACTATCGCACCGTCTCCACGGCTAGGTAGCGGACAGACTGGCGATGTCTTTCGCCATGCGTATGCTTCCCTGGACGCCAAACCACCGGCAGAAGCGGGGGTCGGTGATCCGCTTGACCTCCCGAAAGCCCACGCGCTCGTAAAACCGGCGCGCGTCTTCATTGTCGATCAGCACGTCCAGTACCACTCTCTTGAGTCCCTTCGAGCGTGCCTGGTCTGCGGCGGATTCCATCAACCGTGTAGCGATGCCCTGCCTGCGCGCCTCGGGCAGCACGGCCAGCGCTTGGATGCTGTAGTCCTCGTCGGACAGGGGCTCGAACGTCCTGGCCATGTTGATGATCGCCCCTATCAGATAAGGGAAGTGCCATAGGCGAATGATCTTGAACCACTTGAATCGGATCGCGCTTCCCATGGCGCGCTGGGCCATCTCACACGACTTTGGATCAAGGCCCAGGAGTAACCCCACGACCCGGCTGTTCCAATCGGCGACGAGGGCGTGGCTGTAGCTGTACATGTGTTTGGGAATGGGAAAGAGCTCCCGCCATACCCGGATGGCGTTGCTCGCCGGCCCGCCCCAGATAGTCTCAGAGGGGCCCGGGCCGCTGAGGTACATCAGATAGCCCGCCTGTAGCGCATCCTCGGGACGCGCCGGCCGGACGATTGCTTCTTTGGCATCCATCGCTTCTCTCCCTATAGTAGGTCTAAACGCTCGATGATGTTCATTTCGGTTGCCTTGCTTCCTGACGGCACTGGATCAGGGCAGTAATCCTTGCTCCAGCCTTGCAATCACGCTTTGCAGCCACTTCAATTCGGCCTCCAGGCGGAGCAGCCAGTGGTCGAAGAGCAGACAGCCCTCCTCCACGTAAGGTGTTCCCTGATGGCCCTCCGCGAATCCTGCTTTCCCCTCGGTCAGCATCTGGAACCCCTGTTCAAGCATCGCCTTCCGCTCCTCCAGGAGCACGCGCATCTCCTGGGCCGGCAGGGCCTCCGCGAAGCGCAGGGCGATGTCCACAGGATCATTCTGGTACGCCACGGTGCTCAGGGTTTCGCGCAGCAGGCGCAGGAACTCGGCGCGGCCGCTCTCGGTGATCCGATACACGTCACGGGAGGGTCGCTTGCCCACCTGCTCGGTGCCGATTTTCTCTACAAAGCCATCCCTGGCCAGTTTGTTCAGCGCGGAGTAGATGGCGCCATAGGAGACGCCAGCCCATTCGGCCATCGCCTCGTGCTCGATGCGCTGCTTGACCTCGTAGCCGTGCATTGGGCTTTCTTGTAGGAGACCGAGGAGGATGAGTTTGGCTGACATTGTAGTTTGCTCCTTATATTATGCACAAAATATTATATCACAAAGTATATGCAGTTGTCAAGGGAGAATTCAAGTGTTCCTCAAAACAAAAGGCCCGCTGCATTACTGCAGCGGGCCGTCGAGTTGGTTAGACAGCTATAACTCATACTCCCCTGTCCACTCCGGCAGCGACTCCGGCGGCCAGCCGCCGGGCACGTCCTTGCTTCTCCCGACGTAGCGGTAGTCGCAGCATGTACCGCCGTTGGCCAGGGTCTGTGTCCTCTTGACCTCGACGCCGAGCGATTGCCACAGTGCCCAATCGGTCAGGCACAGGTAGGGGACGTACTCCTCCACACCCTGCGCGCGCCAGAACTTGAGCAGGCCGCACTCGGTCACGTCGATGCCGTATTCGAAAGTCTCGCCGTCGCCCTCGACGTACTCGCACACCCAATCGCCGGGATAGCGGCGCAACTGGGTCTGGCGCGCTGTTCTACGCCATTGGGCCTTTTGTTTCTCCGAGAAGTACCCCCGTGCCTGCCACCACCGCAGCGGTGCCGGGATGAAATTGTAGCCCGCGGCGGCCATCTCGTAGATGATCTGCCCTACCTGGCGCACCGGCACCCCTTCATCCCGCAGGATGCGCACCAGGGGGATCAGCATCGAGGGACGGACGAGGTACTTGGTGAACTCGTTCACCGCGCCGCCGATGTAAGGAAACTGGGGAATGAGCGATTCGAACATCGCCCGGGTTCGCGCCAGCCAGCCATCTATCTTCGCTCCGTCAAAGTGAGGAACCAAGGACCTTTTTTGGAACCTGACGGTAAGATCGAATTCCCGCATGATCCCGGCTTTTTTCTTTAGATAGTAGGCGTTGTCCAGGTCAGCCATTGGGTGTCTCACTTTGTCCCATAGATGATGCTAATCTTGCCGAGCATGAACGGCAGTTTCAGCGCGGCGGGAATAAAGTCGGACGTGCTAGTATCCAAGAACGCGACCTCGGCGATCCCCCACCCCTTGATCGTCTCCAGCAAATCGTCCAGCTCGCCGTACATCGCTTTGACCGCGAAATAGTCTTGAAAGGCGAATCTGCCGCCCTTCTTAACCACCCGCAGGGCCTCTCGAACGAGCGCGCGCTTATCCCTCGCGCTGCTGACAGAGTCGTTCACGTCGTGAAACACAAAGTTACTGAGCGCCGCATCAAAGGTCCCATCCTCGAAGGGCAGATCAGAGGCGCTGGCCTTCTGAAAGTCCGTCCGCGCGGCGACGCCTGCTGTTTGCGCGTTGCGCTCGCAGGCCGCCTTTGAATAGTCCCACGCCTGGCCCCAGGTGTCGATGCCGACCACGCGCCCATCCGGATGGCGCCGGGCCAGGGCGACGGTCAGCGGGCCGTTGCCGCACCCGATGTCGAGCGCCTGGCCTTTGCCGTCCCAATCGAGACGATCCAGCACCACCTCCCAGAGCTTGGCCTGGATATTCCCGCCGCGCGGGGAAAAGGCGCGGCGGGAATAGATGAAGTAAGCGCCGGCCAAGAGGCAAAGCGCCGCCAGGATGGCGAATCCCGGCCAGACGAGCGTCAGTCCAAGAAAGAGGGCGCCCATGACGAGCGGTACGACGATGAATTTGGTGGACACCCAGTTGCTATAGGCCGTGTTTGTGAATTCCTCAGACATATATCTCCTCTCAGGTTCTAGACTTCCGCGATCACGATGCAGTGGGTCTCGTTGATGCGCCCGAATCTCTTCCCATCCTCAGCTGTGAGGTAGGCGGCTTCCAGGATGGACGGCGTGTAGTGCGCGAGCAGCTCGAACCCGCGCCCGGCGAGAAATCCTTCGATCTCCCCATCCTCGATGCCAAACATCCATCTCTCGCCCGCGTTAGCTACCATGTCATAGCCCCCTTTTTCGCCGTAGAGCGTGTTCTCGCGCCGCAGCACCGAGGCGCGGACGTAGTCGAAGACGACGACGCTGCCCTCCGCCGCGCTGCCGCGGATGAAGGCCAGCGTGCCGTCCACCGCCTCCGGCTCCAAGTACATCGTCACGCCCTCCCACAGAAAGAGCGTCTGTTGCCCGTCTCGGTACCCCGCCTGCGCCAGCACGTCGGCGAGACGCTGCTTGTTGAAGTCAATGGGCGCAAAGACGAGCGACTCGGGCAGCACGACCTTCTTGCGCGCGAATACCTCACGCTTGTATCTCTGTGTAGCGTGGATGTCCAAATCGAATATCGTCGTGCCCCTGTTCCTATCCTGAAAGCGCAGCGCCCGCGTGTCCACGCCGGCACCGAGCAATACGACCTGGGGGAAACCGCGCTCCAGCGCGTCCACAAAGGCCCGGTCGAACAGTCGCGTCCTCGCCAGGACGTAGTCGTGTATGCCGGGGGCAAACATCCTGCGCATGCACCATTTTCGCAGGAAAGGGACGTTGAGCAGGATGTTGGGGATGGGAGGCATAAAGAGCTCGGCCAGGTAGTCAGGCCCGTGGAGGCGCTCGTCCTGCTCCCTGGCGGCGCACGCCCGCGAAAAGCAGGTGTACCCGGCCGTGCTCGATCCCTCGCGTTCGATCTTTCGTTCTGTCATTTCTGATTCACCTCTATTTCTGTGCTATGGCCGCGATCCAGTTCTTCTCGGGGAGCGTGGCGATCTCCACTCGAGCGTACCCGGCCTCGACCAGGCACTGGCGGGTCTCTTCCGGCGTTTGTAGCTGGAAATCGGTCCAGCGCGACCACCTGGCGTTTCGTTTCTCGAACCGCGCGTCCGCGTACGCCTCGTTGGCGATCAGGAGCGCACCGCCCGACTTTAGCACGCGCCGCACCTCCCGCAGGGCGTCCACCAGGTTGGGCCAGAACATGGTCGTCTCGAAGGCCGTCACCAGGTCGAACGCAGCATCGGGGAACGGCAGGTCGGAGACGCTCCCGTATTTGAGCTCGACGCGGCCATGCTCGATCAGCGCTCGATTGACCCGGCGGGCTGTAAGGAGCACGCCCTCGGAATAGTCCACGCCATAGACCTTGCCACGGGACGCTGCCTGGGCCAGGATCTTGACCGTGCCGCCCCCGCCGCACCCCACGTCGAGGACCACGGCGTCGGGCGCGATGGCGACGTGCTCCAGCCCCCAGCGCCAGACTTTTTCGTGTTCCCTGTTCATCCCCAGCGCGGCGAATTTGGCCATCCATCCTGTCGGTTTGCGGAACTGTTTGAACATCGCTTGCATGATTCCCAAGGTAAAGCCCTCCTACACTTGCATGAACTGTGGCGGCCAGCCGTTTCGCAGTGGATAGACGAACGTCTCGCGCCCTCGCTTGTACCGAAAGTCGCACACCTCAGCCCCCTCGGCGATCGTCTTGTAGCGCACCAGCCCTCTGCCGAAAGCCCGGCTCACGACATAGTCGCTGAGGCACATGTACGGGGCCAGACCCTCCGCGCCCTGGGCGTGGTAGAACTTGCAGATGCCGCATTCGGTAACGTCCAACCCATAGTCAAACGCCGCGCCGTCGCCATCGACGAAGGTACACACCCAATCATCGGGGTAGCGCCGCTCCTGCGATGCTGCAGCCGCGGCCATCAGCCGCTCGACGTATCCCTGGCCGTATTTTAGGCCGCCAACCAGGTCGATCAGCCATTGGGGCCGGTCGGCCATCACCTCGTAGGTCTCGTAGATGATGCGCCCCACTTGCTCGACCGATTGATCCTGGGATGCGAGCACTCGGTACACGGCCAGGTAGTAGACGCCGTAGGTCAGCCATTCGGTGAATATATCGTCCTCACCGCCGATGGCTGGCGCGTCCGGGGCCAGCGCCTCGCATTCCAGCCGAATATCCTGGATAAGCCTCTTGGCCCGGCTCTGCCCAAAGCGCGCACACAGCACCTTTTCCGTGCTGGCGTAGAAATCCACCAGCGGGTCGGGGTCCCTGAGCAGCGCGTACCCCACACCGCCGCCGACGATGGCAATGCCGGCGGTCGCGGCGGATAGCTTGAGAAAGCCCCTGCGGTCGATTTTCGTTTTCATTGCTCCCCTTGCGTGCTTTGGTTGACAGAGACCAGCACCAATCCCAGGTCGCGGACTTTGGCCAGGACGCCGTGCAACGCCGCTTGGTCCAGTGGGCCGGAGAGGATGGTCTCACCATCCGGCTCCTGGCGAACGGTCAGCCCTGTAAACCAGTCAGACCAATCAGCAGACAGGTGGGCCTTGATCCGGATCTCATAGTGCTGCCGTTTCATCTTGGTATCTCCCTCAACGGACGTGCAGAGTCTCGCCTCTTTCAGCACCAGTATAGCAGATAGAAACGAGCCGGTCGCCACGCAAAAGGGCCAATTTTGAACAGGGGAAGCCAATGACTCGAAAGTGTTATTCTTCGCCGATGGGGAGCAAGCCAAGCTCGCGGGCTCGCGCGACGGCCTGGGTACGGCTCTTGACACCCAGCTTGCCATAGATGCTGCTGGTGTGTCGCTTGACCGTGTTCAGCGCGATGACGAGCTTTTCGGCGATGTCCTTGTTGGAGAGGCCCTGGCTGATGAGGCGCAGGACGTCGCGTTCGCGGGGAGTCAAGGGGTCTGCGAGTGTGGGAGTGTGTGGGTGTGGGAGTATTTGTGATTCTCCCACACGCCCATACCCCCGTACTCCGAAAGCAGCGAGCAGCTTGTCCGCGTATTCCACCTGGACGCCTCGCGCCGCCGCCTCGCGCAGCAGCCGGGCCATCGGCGGGCCTTCGTTGAGGTACACGCGCGCAAAGCCCTCCGGCTCGGCCAGCGCCAGCGACCGCTCCAGCGCGGTCAGGGCAGCGGGCGTATCGCCCAGAGCTTGCAGGGCCAGCGCCCTGAGCGCGCAGACCTCGATGACGTGCAGGAAGGCGCCGGCGGCCTCGGCGGGCGCCAGGAGCGGCTCCAGCGCAGCCAACGCCTCTCCTGCCTCCTCCTGGGCCAGGTAGGCCCGCGCCAGGGTCGTCTGCAGGGTCACGACGAAGGCAACGGGCAGTTTTCCGCCGGACGAAAAGGCTGCCAGCGTCCCCTCCACCCAGCGCACGGCCTTTTCGGGCTCTCCTGCCGCCAAATTCAGGCGCGCCTGCTGTGTGGCTAGGCGGAAGTTGACCATCGAGTAGTCGCCTTCCATAGAGCTGAACTGGCGGGCTTTTTCCAGCGCGTCCCAGGCACCTTCAATATCTCCCTTGATCTGCAGGAGGTGGGACCGGGCGGTGTAGGCCTCGTTCAGCGTCTGGACGATGCCCCATTGGCGGCACAGCGCCAGCGCCTCGTCCAGCAGGTCGGCGGCCTTTTCCAAATCGTTCCACTCGATGTGGATGCCCGCCAGCTCGACGTAGCCCGCCGCGGCCAGGGGGGCCTGCGCCGCGTTCTGCGCCGCCAGGTCGATCACCTGCCGGCAGGATTGGGCGGATGCCCGCAGGCGGCCCTGGTGATAGTGCGTCAGCGCCAGCCCTTCGGTGGCCTGCGCTGCCAGGAAAACGTGGCCGTCCTCCAACGCCATACGGCGCGCCCGGCTGCACACCCGGATCGCCTCTTCGATCTGGTTATCCACGCCGTACATAAAGCCCTGCGCGACCATGTCAATGGTGTCCAGCAGGCGGGTCAACGTGCGGCGCATAGCGTCGTTTTCCGGCGACGGCGGCAGGGCCTCCAACGCCTGGCGGCAATCCCTCAAGGCTTGTTGTGCGGCCTCGAGATGGCCGTTCATGTACAGCGCCCAGGCGCGATAGACCTGCAGGCGGGGATGGACGCGCAGCACGTCCTGCGGCAGCGCATCCACCCAGCGCAGCAACGCCGTCAGCCGGGCATCAAGCAGGCTGGCCCCGGCGGCCTGCTCGGCGATCTCTGCGACGCGCTCAAAATCCCCCGCCGACTGCGCGTGCTTGACCGCTTGTTCGAGCAGGCCGTTTTCCGCGTGCCACCGGCTGGCGCGGCGGTGCAGCTCTTCTATTACCCCCCCTTTCATCCCCCCCGCAAGCGGGGGGGACAGAGGGGGGGCCTGTCCCAACCGCTTGCGCAGCAGGTCGCCGAACAGGTGATGGTAGCGATACCAGCAGCGCTCATCATCTAGGGGCACGAGGAAGAGATTGGACGATTCGAGATAGTCCAGAACGTGCCGTGATTGGAGATAGGAGATCGGAGATTGGCGGTTACCGATCTCAAGTCTCCAGTCTCGAATCCCTCCAACGACGGCGTCACACAGCGACGCGCACAGCCGGTCGAGGATCGACGTCTGCAGCAGGAAGCGCTGTACCGGCTCCGGCTGTTGGCTCAAGACCTCTTCGATCAGGTATTCCAGAATATACTGATGGCCACCGGTAAACGCCTGGACGAAGGCGTGCGCGTCCTCCCGGCATTGGATCGACAGCGCCGCCAGGTGCAGGCCCGAGACCCAGCCCTCGGTGCGTGCCGCGAGCGCGGCAACGTCCCGTGGCTGCAAGTCCAATTCCATCACGTCGTTCAGGAACGCGGCGACCTCTTCGGCGGTAAAGCGCAGGTCGTCCGCGCGCAGCTCGGTGAGCTGCCCGCGAGCGCGCAGCCGGGCGATGGGCAGCGGCGGATCGGCGCGGGTGGCCAGACCCAGGTGCATCTGCTGCGGAAGGTGGTCGAGCAGAAACGCGACGCCGTCGTGAACGGTCTGTTCGGTGATGAGGTGATAGTCATCCAGCACGAGGACGACGGGCTCGGAAAGCGCGGCCACCTCGTTGAGCAGGGGCGTGAGGATAGAACGGGCGGGAAGCGGCTGTGGCCCCCGGAGCATGGGCAGCACCGCCTGCCCCACCTGCGGATGGATCGTTTGCAGCGCGGCGACGACGTGCATCCAGAAGCGGGCGGGGTCGTTATCGTCCTCGTCGAGGGAAAGCCAGCAGAATTGGGGCCCGCGATCCTGCGGGCCGCGGCTTGCCACCCATTCGCTGAGCAGCGTCGTCTTGCCGGAGCCGGCGGAGGCTGAGATGAGAGTGAGCTTGTGGCCCGGGCGCAGCCCATCGTCCAGCCGCCTGGTCAGCCGTTGGCGCTTCACCAGATCAGGGCGCGGCGGCGGGATGTAGAGCTTTGTAGCCAGAATGGGTGCGTCCATCGCACCCCAATCTTACCACGTTTCCCTTTAACTATCAAAACCGCCATTGTCCGTTTCCTCCAGCCGCCTGACGGAGACTAACACGGCTCCAAGGTCATGGAGCCAGTTGAGCAGGCCGAGCAGCGCCGATTGGTCGGGGAAGGGGCCGGCGAGGACTGTACCGCCGTCGGGTTGATGGTTGACTGTCAAGCCCTCGAACTCGCGGAAGCGCTGCGGCGAGAGATGGCCCTGGACACGGACTTCGTAAGCCATCATTCCTGCGGTCTCACTCGTAATACACAACCGACGCCGGTTTCCGGTAGACGCGCTTCCGGTACGTGTGCTTGCGATAGCCCAGCATGATGGCCCCGTAGATGGTGTGAGCCTTGGGGATGTTTAGATGCTTTGCCAATATCTTGGGGGCGGATTGGGCGTATCCGTTGATGCACGTCCCCAGCCCCAGCGTCTCGGCGTACAGCATCAGGTAGTGCTGCGCGCCCAGGGCGTGATCCCTGCCGGATGGGTCCATCGTGATGCCGGTGAAGAATATCAGGCAGGGGGCGTTGTGAAAGATGTAGTCGTCCCCGCCGCCCGTATGGCGCAATGCGATCTCAAAGTCGGCCTGAAGATGGCGCATGTGCTCCTGCGACTCCGGGGAGAGAAACAGGGCCGCGGGTTTGCTGGCGGCGAGTTTCACCATCTTGAGCAGGGATCGGATGTGCTGGGTCAGAGCCTCGCGCAGTTCGGCGATCTTGGCCGCGTCGGTGACGACGATGAAGGCGCGCTCCTGGCAGTTGATCGACGTGGGCGCCATCCGGGCGACGGTGATCAAGTTCTCAAGCACAGACTTTTCGACCGGTCGCTCCTTGAACTCCCGGCAGCTTCTCTTCGTCAGCAGGAACGTTTCCATATCCAGCGGCGATATGGCGGGTGTGTGCACAGGGGCGAATTGGTCACCGGGCACACCTTGAATGGAGAGGGCGTTTTGCGGGCAGATGGCGACGCAGTGCCCGCAGGTGTGGCAGTAGGCAGCACGATCGATCGTGGGGCAGCCATTTCCGTTGCGGACGATGACGTCCAGGCCGCACACCTCGACGCACAGGCCGCAGGCGGTGCACTTTTCTTGATCCAGGATGGGTTGAGTCATATCGTCTCCTCCAGTGTGTTTATTGATTCCTCGCGCAAAGGCCGCATGTGCTCGACCCCTGTCTGCATCAGCGCGATGTATAGGGACGGGCTGAGCCGATAAAGCCGCCAGAACAGGCGGTTGAGCCAGGTGTCGACGATGATGGCCCGGTTGCGCTCGACGCCGCGCAGGATGGCACGGGCGCAGTCAGCCGGGTCTGCCATCTTGAACCCCGACCGCATCTCGGCGATGGCCTCCTGGCGCTTGATCCCAACGAAGGTCGCTGTGTTGAGTATGTTCGTCTGGACGGTGCCGGGGCAGGCGACGCTGACCTTGACCCCCAGCGCAGCGCCCTCGATCCGCAGCGCGGTCGAAAGGCCCACCACGGCGTGCTTGGCGGCGGTGTAGGGCGCCGAAAGCGGCATGGGCGCCAGGCCGTCCAGGGAGGCCACGTTGACGATGTGGCCGCATCCCTGCTCGACCATCACCCGGTAGGCGGCCGTCGTGCCGTAGATGACGCCCCACAGGTTGACGTCGAGCACGCGCTGCCAGTGGGCGAGCGTCAGATCGCGCACCTCGCCGCAGATGGCGATGCCGGCGTTGTTGATCATCAGGTCGAGCCGCCCGTGCCGCGAGACGGTCTCGTCCACCAGCGCCCGCACGTCCTCCTGGCGGGAGACGTCCACGCGCATCGCCTGCGCGCATCTGTTGGCTGCGGCGACCGCCCGCACCCCCTCGGCGTTGACGTCGGCCACGACGACGGCAGCGGCTCCCCTGCGGCTCAACTCTATACAGAGCGCCCGCCCGATGCCGGAGGCGCCGCCGGTCACGATGGCGACTTTGTTCTCAAAGCAGTCCATTGCCGTCTCCTGTTCTACGTGGAGCGAGCGAATATCACCGTTCCGTCACCTTCAAAGTCTGCAGACCAACCCGGCTGGCGCCGCAGGATTTTGACCAGATCGTCATCCTCCTGTAGGCTCAGCACGACGACCTGGACGTTTTCTTGGTCGAACTGCCTCATCCAGAAGTCTTGCTCACTGGGGTTCATTGCTTCTACAACCTCAAACTCATTGGCCGCAGTATAGCAGACGGATGGGGGATGTGTCATCCCCTAATGAGGGATCAAAATGGGGGATTTTGAGAAGAGAGACCGGATTTTTGAGAAAACCCCGGTTTCCGTCTACACCAAATCGAGCTCCCTGGCCCGCTCGACCGCCTCGTAGCGGCTGTGGGCGTCGAGCTTGCCGTAGATGTGCTTGACGTGGGAGCGGACGGTGCTCACCGCGATGACGAGCTCCTCCGCGATTCCGGGGGCGGAGAGGTCGGCGGCCAGCAAGCGCAGCACCTCGAGTTCGCGGTCGCTGAGGGGATCAATAAGTGTGGGAGTGTGGGGGTGTGGGAGTGTCTCACCCGTACTCCCATACTCCGACACCCTGCATGCCGCGAGCACTTTGTCCACAAACTCTGGCGCAACGTATTGTGCATGGGGAAGCAACTGGGTCAGTGCCGGGCCTTCATCAAGGAAAGCACGCACGTAATCCTCCGGCGCGGCCAGGCGCAGGGCTTGTCCCAGATATTCCAGCGCCTGTGCCTCGTTGCCCAGCTTGTGCTCCGCCACGGCCTGCTGGATATGGATCGTGAGCAAGTGGCGGCGCCGTCCATCCTCTCGTGCGGCGCGTTCGAGCCTTGCCAGCAGAGTTTGTGCTTCGCTTTCTCTTTCCAATGCCAGGAGCACGCGGACATAGTTGGTGTACTCGTACTTGCGTGTCTGATCGAGGGGATCGGCGAACGGGAGGTCTATGGACTCGGCCCACTGCCGGGCGGCTGGAACGCCCCCCTGTCTCAACCGCAGGTGGGCCTCGATGGCGGCGCCCGCGCCGCGCCACTCGAACTCGCCGGCCTGGGAGGCCAGGGTTTGTGCCTCCTGGATCGTCGCCAGGGCCTCTCGGCCGTGCCCCATCGCATACTGGACCTGGGCCAGCGCCTCCAAGCTGTACAGAACCACCAGCGTCGTCGCCGACTGCCGGCCGAGCTCAAGCCCTTTCTGGAGGTACTGGTGAGCCCCTTCGAGGTCGTTTGCCTCGTAGGCCAGCTCGCCCAACACGACGTAGAGCAGGCCGGCCACTGGGAGTGGATTGCCGCGCGTGTCTGCGTACTGCCTGGCACCGCGCTGGCAGATGGCCAGGGCCTCACGCCGCCGGCCCTGGTAGTTGACCGATATGGCCAGGTGGGCCAGCGCGACGGCGGCTATGATCTGATGGCCGTGCTTCTGGGCCAGGTGATAGGCCTCCCGGAAGGTCTTAATAGCTCCTGCCACGTCGCCCACTGCGTCCTGCGCGTCGCCGAGCGTAAACAGCGTGCCGGTGCGGGATAGGGGATCGGCGTCCCCGATCAATCCCAGGGCCTCTGGGCCATTCGCAGGATGTCCTGGGCGCTGGACACAGTGCAGCGCAGGCCGAGGACGCGGCCGCGATCCACCGACGAACCGCCGTGCTCCAGGGTGGCCTCGGCCGACTGGATGTAGGATATCGCCATCTCCGACTGGCCGGTCATCAGGAGACACCATGCTTTGAAGGAGGTAAGCCAGCCGCTGGCACGCACGACCTCGTCCGGCAGCGCATCCAACCAGCCCAGCAGGGTGGCAAGTGCACCCTCCGATAGTGCGCGGCTGCCTGCCAGGGTGACGATCCGCACGGCCTCGTCCGTGTCTCCTGTCGCCACGGCGTGCGCCAGCGCATGGTTGACGGCCTCCGGCAGCAGGTCGTGCGCTTCGAACCAGCGAGCCGCCCGCAGGTGCAGGGTCGCCGACTGCTCCCGCGCCAACTCGGTACGCAAAAAGTCGGCGAAAAGGCGGTGATAGCGATACCACTCGCGTCGGTCGTCGAGGGGAACGAGGAATAGATTCTGGTGTTCCAGGTGTTCCAGTATCGCCGACGAATCGGCACTGCCCTCTCTCACGACATCACAAAGCGGGGCGCAGAAGCGCTCCAGAATGGACGTTTGATGCAGAAAATCGCGTATCTTCTCCTGCTGCTGGGCGAGCACCTCTTCGGCCAGGTAATCGATCACGTGGCGGTTGCTGCCGCTGAAGGCTTCGATGAAGCTATCGACGTCTCCCTTGCCCTGCATCGAGAGAGCCGCCAGTTGCAGCCCGGCGATCCAACCCTCGGTGCGCGCCTCAAGAGCGGCGATATCTTCGGCGTCGAGCTCAAGCCTCAGCGCCCGGTTAAGGAACGTCGCCGCTTCCTCCTCCGTGAACCGCAGGTCGTCCGCACGAACCTCCGTCACATGCCCGCGCACGCGCAGGCGGGGCAGCGATAGGGGCGGATCGGTGCGCGTGGCGACGAGCAGGTGCATGTGCGGCGGCTGGTGATCCAGCAGGAAGGCAAGCGCGTCGTGGATGAGCGCATTGTGGATCAACTGGTAGTCATCCAACACGAGCACGAAAGGCGAGGGGATAGCGGCGATGTCGTTGACGAGCGTCGTCGCCAATGACTCGGTGGGTGGCATCTGCGGCGAGCCGAGCAGGCTTTGCGTGGCCTGGCACACACCCGTGTCGAGCTGCCGCAGGGCGGCGATTAGATAGGTAAAGAAGCGCGCCGGGTCGTTATCTCCCTCGTCCAGAGAGAGCCAGGCGACTTGTAGAGGCGCATCGCGATGCGCCTCTAACGTATGTATCCATTCAGTGGCCAGCGTGGTCTTGCCGAACCCTGCCGGGGCAGCGATGAGGGTCAACCTGTGGCCCAGGCGCAGCCCATCGTCCAGCCGCTCGACCAGGCGCAGGCGCGGAACCAGGTCGGGGCGCGGCGGCGGGATGTAGAGCTTGGTGGTCAGCAATGGTGTGGGCACCAGGCGCTATCCTTCGTGCAGTATGATCGCATTATAGCAGAGGGAAGGTCGCCGTGTCAAACGAGAGGTATTTGGAAGGTGTATTTGTTCCTTTGGGCGTATACGCTGCTTGTGAGGAAATGGTGTTACCAAGGTGTAGTTTGGGCGCAAGCCCAAACTGCCGGGGGGCATTTGCTGCTGT
>JAFGED010000246.1 GCA_016931785.1 Anaerolineae bacterium | reverse complement strand
TGGTCAATCGAGCCGACCAGCGTGGTGACAGGTGGGTTTCCAATCCCGTTTTCCACCGCGACCGCCAGGCCGCTGAACCACTCCGACCAGCGCTCATCGAGCTTGCCCTGCACCTTGATCTGATAAACAGCCCGCCCTTCGACTTGATGATTTTCGAACTCGCCCATCTATTTCTCCCTTGTGCTCCCAGTATACCGGCAAAATGGGTAGGTTGTCACTACCCAAAGCATGTGGGTGACAGGGGTGGTTCCAAAAACCGATAATTGGGGGGAAAATGGGCTACCAGCGGCGCCCAACCTGATCGACGGGACGACCTCTACCACACGCCCGGCAGCAGGCGATAGCGCGTCCGCTGGGTGTACTGGGCATAGCCGGGCAACTCGGCCTGCAGCGTACGGTCCTCGAGCGCGGTGCGGAGCACCATGAGCGCTGCGATCAGAAGGGCAGTCACCATCGCCCACCACGAGCCCAGGAACAGCGCCATACATGGAAAAAGCAGGATGATGCCTGCATACATAGGGTGGCGCACGTAGCAATACGGGCCGCCGGTTACTACCTGGTGCCTGCGGTCCTCCTGGATACGCACCATCCGGCCCAGGTACGAGTTTGTGAGGATTGTCCAAAAGATCAGGCTGCCGGCCAAGAAGATGCCTACCAACCCGAGCACCTGCAGGGCTACAGCCATTTGCGACCGCTGAGGCCGCCCCACATCCAGCCCGGCGAGAATCAGTGTAGCCAGGAGCAAGACCGTGTAGATCGCCATGAGGGCCTTGTCCCAGCCCTTGACGTTCTCCGCCACCCGGCTGCGCTCCCTGAGTAGGTCCGGAGCCTTAAGCGTACCCCAAACCGCATAGGCCTGCAAGAAAACGCCGTAGAGCAGAGAGAGAATCCAGGCTGCCGGCCAGTCGAGACGGCCGGCCGGAACGAACAGCAGGAGGTCCATGATCAAGATGACGACGAACACCATGACGCCCCGCCTGAGCAGCGCGCGCCAAATGGCGGGCCGGACTTTGTTAGCAGACATTGATCCCCTCCCTCTACAGCAGTTCAAGCTCCTCGGCCCGCTGGATGGCCTCCGAGCGGCGGTGGACGCCCAGCTTGCCATAGATGTTCTTGACATGGAATCGAACGGTGTTGACGGAGATGAAGAGCTTTTCGGCGACCTCGGTGTTGGATAGATGCGCGTTCAACAGCCGCAGCACCTCAAGCTCGCGCTCGCTCAGAGGCTCAGGGAGAGTTTCAGGTTGCAGGTTAGATGACATCCTGGAATCCGAAGCCTGGAACTTGGAGCCGCTAAACGCGGGCAACAACCTGCCGACGTATTCAACCGCAACTCCGCGCCTGGCCACCTCTCGCAGCAACACACGCATCGGTTCGCCCTCGCCGGCAAAGATGCCCACGTACCCTTTCGGTTCGGCAAGAGAAAGAGCACATTCTAAAGCATCCAATGCCCGATCGAGGTCGCCTTGCGCCTGGTAAGCCAGTGCCTGGAGTGCGCAGATCTCTACCAGCATCGCCGGACGCCCGCGCCACTCGGCGACCGGTATCAAGGACTCTAGCAGCTTCAGCGCATCGCCGGGCCGCTCCTGGGCAATCAACAGCCGCGCCAGCACGAGAAGCTCGTATTTGCGTATGCGCAGGTCGTACGAATCACTGACCTCCTCTTGCAACGGCGTGTCGATGTACGCGAACAGATCGCGCTCCTCAGCCCAGCGCCGAGCCGGCTCGAGGTCCCCCTGCGAGGTCCACATCCACGCCCGGAACATTGCCACGGAGAGATCGTCCAGCTCCGTGACATCATACTTTACAGCCAACTCCTGCGCCTTCTGGAGTGCATCCCAGGCACTTGCCATATTCCCCTGCGCCCACCGGACGCGCGCCAGAGCGACGTAAGCCTCAAGAGGACCGACCTCCGTCCACTGCTCGCCCAGCTCGATACCTTCCACGAGATAACGTTCCGCAGCGTCGAGTTCGCCCCACTCCCGCAATAGCTCCCCCAGGCCAACGAGCGCCTGACCCGCGATAGGCATGCGTCGCCCCTGCGCATCAGTCGCCAATTCGACAGCCTTCCGATAAGTCGCCGCCGCCTCGTAAGGCTGCCCCTGCCGCATGAGGATCTCTGCTCGATTGCAGGCTATCATGACGGAGAGCATCACGTTACCGGCCCTCTGGCTCATCCTGAATACATTGTCGATAGCCTGCATATCAGCCTTACCCTCGCCCTCAGCTAATTCGATCGCGCGTAGCAACCAGAGAGCCAATGGACGCACAAACCGATCCTCCTCCGGTAGTTGCTCAAGCGCAAGGCTGCATAGCTCGATGGTGCGCTCCGTTTGACCCCGGAGACCAGCGATCAGGCCCCGCAGGGCAGTCGCCCGGCCGGAAACACGTGCATCTCCCTTTTCGGCATCGCACAAGAGGGATTCGATCAGGCTGAAGGATTGCCCCTGCCACAACAGCATCCAGGCATACAAGACACTTAACGCCGGGCGGGCACGCACCAGGTCATCTGGCAGCGCGCCGATCCAGCGCAGGAACGTGGACACCTCGCCGCGCATCAGAGTCGCCTCGGCGTTCGCTTCGATCAGGTCCGCCGCGCGATCGAGGTCCTCTGCTGCCAGGGCGTGATCTATCGCCTCGGCCATCGAGCCGCTTTCCTCGTACCACACGCTGGCACGGCGATGCAAAGCCGGCACGCGATCTGGGTACATCTGGTGCAGCCGCTGGCGCAGCAAATCGGCAAAGAGACGGTGATAGCGGTACCATTCCCGGCGATCATCGAGAGGTACGATGAAGAGATTGGCACGCTCCAGATGCTCGAGCGTGGATTGCGAGCCGGCGAGTGAGCAAGTCGGCGATGCTGCGCCTTGTCGCCGATTCGCTGACTCGCCGATTTCTACGACGACGCTGCACAGCGGCGCACACAAGCGCTCCAAGATCGAGGTTTGCAACAGAAATTCCTGCACCCGCTCCGGCTCGCGGCGCAGCACCTCCTCTAGAAGGTAGTCGAGGATGTAGCGATTGGAGCCCGTGAACGCGGCGACGAACCGGGAAACGTCGCCCCTCCCTTGCAATGATAGGGCCGCCATCTGCAGCCCGGCGATCCAGCCTTCGGTACGAGAGGAGAGCGCGGCGACGTCCTCGGCGGCAAGCGTCAGGCCCATCACCTGCTCGAGAAACTGGGCGGCCTCGTCGGGCGTGAAGCGCAGATCGGCCAGGCGCAGCTCGGTCAACTGCCCCCGCCCGCGCAGACGCGCCACCGGCAGCGGCGGATCGGCGCGCGTGGCGATGACCAAATGTACAGTCCCCGGAAGGTGATCAAGAAAGAACGCCAGGACATCGTGAACCGGCTGGGCCGTGATAAAGTGGTAATCGTCCAAAACGAGGATAAAGGGATCAACGCTGCCAGCCTGGTTGACCAGCGCCGTCAGGTATGCCTCCGTGGCGGCGGCCTCTCCCCCAACCTGCACGCC
The DNA here is from genome assembly GCA_016931785.1 of Anaerolineae bacterium. Lineage (GTDB taxonomy): Bacteria > Chloroflexota > Anaerolineae > B4-G1 > B4-G1 > JAFGED01. The sequence continues at coordinate 16,019 of JAFGED010000246.1, read as the reverse complement.
CACAGTCTGCAGCGCCGCAGCGAGGTAGGTCAGAAAGCGGGCGGGGTCATTATCCCCCTCGTCCAATGAAAGCCAGGCCACGGGCCGGCCACAGTTTGCCGCCCATGCGCTGACCAGCGTCGTCTTGCCAAAGCCCGCCGGCGCGGAGGCGAGCGTGAGTTTGCGCCCAAGGCACAAGCCTTCGTTCAACTGCTCGATCAGGTGCAAGCGAGACAACAGGTTTGGCCGTGCAGGAGGGATATATAATTTCGTCTGCAGAAGTGGGGCAGTCGCCATCTAGCCTGATTATAGTCCAATGACAATATGGACACAACCGCGACACGCACAGTGCAGCGTTGCCCCCACCTGCAAACACACACCCTGTTTGCAGTTGAGTCAGACGTGTTATTGTGGTACAATTGGGCCACAGTGTTGAATTGAAAGGGCACAGCACGGCCCCTCGCGGGCGGGCAAAAAGCCCTGGATCAATACACATAATCGCTCCCCAAACAGGAGGACTGATAAAACGAATGCCAGATGAGGACAGAGAAGACGTAAGTGAACTCTTGCAGCTGCTGAACTATCCTCTGGTCACGAGAAGCACAAAAGACCCGCTGGACGGTGAGCCAGACGGCAGTTTGCTCCAAGTGCCATCACATCTCCCAATTCTGCCTCTGCGAGGCGTGGTCGTTTACCCGATGACGGCGATGCCTCTGCGTATCGGCCAACCCCGATCGATTCGCCTGGTCGATGACGCGGTGACCGGGAAGAGGTTGATAGGACTTGTGACCAGCCGCGACCCGGATCTGGAAGCCCCAGGCCCAGACGACGTGTATCGAATCGGGACGGTGGCAGCTGTCCAGCGCCTGTTCAAGTCCCAGGATGGCACGATTACCTTGATCGCCCACGGACTGTTACGCATCAAAATCGAAGAGTTCAACAGCGACAAGCCCTACCTGACAGCCCGTGTATCCACCATCCCGGAAACCCTCGAGAGCACGCCAGAGACCGAAGCGCTGCGGCGAAACATCGTGGACGGGTTTCGCCATCTGAACGAGCTATCTCCAACAGTCGCCGAGGAGATGGTCACAGTGATCAGCAACATGGACGACTCCCTGCAGCTCGTCTACAACGTCGCGGACCAGATCAAGCGCATGGATTTGGAAGACGCGCAGCGGCTGCTGGAATTGGACAAGATCGTCGAAAAGATGCGCTTTCTGGCCGGCATAGTGACCAAGGAAATCGAGGTGCTCGAACTGGGGCGCAAGATCCAGCACGAAGCCCAGTCGGAGATGGAAAAGACGCAGCGCGAGTACTTTTTGCGCGAACAACTCAAAGCCATCCAGCGGGAGCTCGGCGAGGCCGACGAGCAGCAGATAGAAGTGGAGGAGTTTCGCAAAAAGATCGAGGGCGCGGGGATGCCGGAGGAAGCGGAAAAAGAGGCCCGGCGCGAACTCGACCGACTCAGCAAGCTCCCCACTGCTGCGGCCGAATACGGCGTCATCCGCACATACCTGGATTGGCTGACCAGTCTTCCATGGAGCATTCAGACGGAGGATGATCTGAACATCGCCCACGCGCGCGAGGTGTTGGACGAAGACCACTACGACCTCGAGGAAATCAAAGAACGCATCCTGGAATACCTGGCGGTACGCAAACTGCGGGAAGAGCGCAAGGAGGAACTCGAAGAGGTAGAGCCGACCGACCTGATCCGGCGTGAGCGAGAGGGCGTCATCCTGTGCTTCGTCGGACCGCCGGGAACGGGCAAGACCAGTCTGGGACAGTCGATCGCGCGGGCGATGGGGCGCAAGTTCATCCGGCAATCACTGGGCGGCGTGCGCGATGAGGCCGAGATTCGCGGGCACCGGCGCACGTACATCGGCGCGCTGCCTGGGCGCATCATGCAGGCGCTGCGCAGGGTGGAATCAAAGAATCCAGTGTTTATGCTCGACGAGGTGGACAAACTGGGGACGGATTTTCGGGGAGATCCGGCGGCGGCCCTATTGGAGGTACTCGATCCAGAGCAAAACCGCGAGTTCCGCGACCACTATCTGGACGTGCCGTTCGACCTCTCTCGAGTGATGTTCATCACCACCGCCAACTTGCTCGATCCCATCCCGGCTCCCCTGAAGGATCGCATGGAGATCTTGCAACTCTCGGGGTACACCGAGACGGAAAAGGTGCATATCGCCCAGGGATATTTGATCCCCCGCCAACTGCGGGAGAACGGCCTGCGCAAGAGCGAGCTGTGCTTTTCCGAGGGTGCGTTGCGTCAGATCATCCGCGACTACACCCGCGAGGCCGGGGTGCGCAACTTTGAGCGCGAGATCGGAAAGGTGTGCCGCAAAGTAGTGACCCAAATTGCCGAGGGAAACGACTCGGAATCGGCCAAGGTAACCAAAAACAATGTGGCCAAGTTCTTGAAAAAGCCGCGCTTTTTCCCCGAGACGGCGCTGCGCACCCAGTTGCCAGGCGTCGCCACAGGCCTGGGCGTCACGGTCGCCGGCGGCGACCTGATGTTCTTTGAAGCCACCAAGATGCCCGGACAAAAGGGGTTTATGATCACCGGGCAGTTGGGTGAGGTGATGAAGGAATCGGCACAAGCAGCGCTGAGCTACGTGCGCGCCAAGGCCCAAGAGCTGGGAATCCAAAAAAGCGTCTTTGAGGAAATCGACATCCACTTGCACGTACCGGCAGGTGCGGTACCCAAAGACGGACCATCGGCCGGCGTCACGATGGCCGCTGCACTGGCGTCGCTGCTGACGGGCCGCCGGGTGCGCGACGACGTGGGGATGACGGGCGAGATCACACTGCGCGGCCAGGTGCTCCCCGTAGGCGGCATCAAAGAAAAAGTGCTGGCTGCCCACCGGGCCGGCCTCAAGACCGTCATTTTGCCCAAACAGAACGAAAAGGATTTGGAGGACATTCCCGACGAAGCACGCAAAAGCCTCAAGTTTATCTTGGCCGAGCGGGTCGACGATATATTTGAGACCGCGTTAGTACCAACGGGCGACGCATAGCACAATATCCGGAGGAAAACCAAACTGTGGAAACAGCTACGATCCTCATACTAGACGACGACAAGACCTTTACAGGTCTTCTTAAAACAGTATTCGAGTTGGAAGGATACCAAGCGGCAGTCACGACCAGGCTGGCCGACCTGATGCCGGTCGTGCGTCAAGTCAAGCCCGCACTATTGGTGATGGACGTACACGTCGGGCAGGAAGACACACTCGGCGCGCTACGAGAGCTTAAATCGGACGAAATAACCAAGACGATACCTGTGATCATGGCATCGGGTATGGATCGTTCCAACGAATGTCTGAACACAGGCGCCGACGCTTTCATCCTAAAGCCCTTCCGGCCAGCCGAACTGCTAGAAATCGCCGAACGATTTATCGGCGAACAGGATACAATTAAATGAGCAAACGAAGAAAAGTGAAAAGCAATCAGACGTGGAGGCGGATCGATCTGCATGTGCATACGGCCATCTCCACGGATTATCAGGAGCCCGGTGTTTCATACCTAGATATCATAAAGGCCGCGGAACAAAAAGGGCTCGATATCATTGCGTTGACCGACCACAATACTGTGGCCGGTTACCGCGAGATGCTGGAGGAAATTCGCCAGCTAGAGTTGTTGGAGGGCCTCGGCAGACTCCAAAAAGATGAAAAAGGGCGGCTCGGAGAATATCGCCGCCTGCTGGAAAAGGTATTGGTACTGCCTGGCTTTGAATTTACGGCTACGTTGGGCTTTCACATCCTGGGCATTTTTTCGCCCGAGACGGATATACGGGAGCTAGAATTCATCCTGCGCAAGCTCAACATCCCGCCGGACAAGCTCGATATTGGCAGCGGCGAGGTAGGCGCGACGTCAGATGTGCTGACGGCCTACCGGGTGATCGACGAGGCCGGCGGCATCGTCATCGCCGCTCACGCCAACTCGAATCACGGCGTAGCCATGCGAGGTTTAGGCTTTGGCGGGCAAACACGCATCGCGTACACGCAAGACCCGCACCTGCATGTGCTGGAGGCGACTGACCTGGAAAAGAGAGAGCGGCGTACAACGGCTCGCTTCTTTGACGGCTCGCGCCCGGAGTATCCACGTCGCATGCGGTGCATCCAAAGCTCCGACGCGCACCGTCTTCACCGAGATCCCAACAACGCAAAAAATCTAGGAGTCGGTGACCGAGTGACAGAGGTGCTTCTGCCTGAAGTCAGCTTTGCCGCCCTGCGAGAGGCCCTTTTGAGTGACGACTTTGCCAGCACGCGCCCTTACCGCGCTGCAAAAGCGCCGGTGGATTACATCCAGGCGGCGCGGGAAGAAGGAGCCTCGATTATACAAGATTTTCACGTCGGCTACACCCGCCGCGGCGGGAGGCTCCATGCCATCATGGCCGATATCTGCGCCTTCGCCAACACCAACGGCGGCACAATCTACATCGGCGTCAGCGCCAGCCCAAAGGAACGCCCAGCCGGGGTCAGCAACCCCTCCCAGGCGACCAAAATGTTGCAGGAGGAAATCGAGCACCGCATCACGCCCCCCCTGAGCGTCACGATCGACACACAGGAGACACAAGGCGTCAAAATAGTGCGGGTAGGCATACCCAAGGGCAGCGATCCGCCCTACGCCATCGATGACAGCAAAATCTATGTGCGCAGCGAAACAGAAACCGAGCTGGCTGTTAGGGATGAGATCGTGAACCTGGTCAAGCGCACGCCAGGTAGCGCCAAGGTGACCCACGAAGAAACACCAGCCAGCCACATCGAACCCCCCCGGACTGGGGTAGAGGTCGTTGCGACAGAAGAGCGCAAAGGCACGCGCTATCACACCCTCCGCGATCTGCGCAACGGCAACGTGGTCAAGAACGTCACGCGCCAGTCGGCCCGCAAGCTGTGGCACTATGCCATCGCCCAGGCCGAGGATCACCCGGTAACTGCAAACAAGATCGATTGGCGCGGCGACATCGCCCTGATCGAAAAGCGAGAGCACGCGGGCCAGACGCGCTACGACCTCGTGCAGCGGGAAACCGGGAAGCTGCGCGTCTACTACGGGGTGACAGAGGAAGGCATCCACAGCGAGTGGACGCGGTTGGTAGGGTTGGACTCGGAAAGCGATTAGCGTTTAGCACGTTATACCAGCAAAACGAGCCGCGCCCAAAAAGCGCGGCTGCGTTTATGGGAAAAAGCCCGAAAGCCGCATTTTGCGGTGGGAATGACGGGCAATCATCCTGCGGATTGCCTCAAAGCCGGAAATTCGAGGACGACGGGCACCCGCGTAAGCACAGCTTACGCACGAGCACAAACTCGCGCGGGCTTTTCCCTTAAGAAGCTCCGGCGCAAAGCGCCGGAGCTTCCCGGATCGGAATGCGTTCGACTGATGCGACGCCACCTACTACTCGTCGACCTGCTTAGTTTAGCATTCCTAGCACTGATCGTCGTGGGGTTTTTCTGGCCGCTGGTGTTCGGTGGCTATTGGATTCCACACGGCGGCGGCGATCTGGTCTCTTTTCTATGGCCGATGTACCGCTTCTCCGCCCGTAGCTTACAAAGGGGCGAGGTCCCTCTCTGGAATTCCCATCTCTACAGCGGCGCCCCACTCGTCGCAGATAATCAATCCGGCGCCTTTTATCCGATCAACCTGCTGGCCTTTGCCCTGTTTGGCGAACCTTCCTACAAAGTTATGGAGGGGCTGGTCGTCTTTCACATCTGGCTGGCGGGTGCAAACATGTTTGCCTTGCTGTGTGGATTGGGTTTAAAACGACCCGCTGCGGTTTTCGGCGGCGTCGCCTTCGCCCTTTCCGACCTGTTCGTCACGCACATCGGCAATCTTAACTTGAACGCAACGACGGCCTGGATGCCGCTGCTGCTGCTGCTCACCCATCGCGCACTGACCGGGGAGGGCAGACAACAGGTGAGCATGGCGGCCGGGGCCGGAGCGGTGCTGGGGGTCGCGGCGCTGGCAGGGCATGGGCAGATGCTGTTACTGATGGGATTGGCGCTGGCAGGATATATAGTACATCGACTGGTGATAGAAGGGCTAGACAGCAAGTGGCAAGCGGCGAGTGGCAAGCGGCGGTGGAAAAGGCTCTTCGGAGCGTGCTTGCTGGCAGCACTGATTGTATCGGTCGGGATAGGCAGCGCGGCACTGGCACTGCTGCCCGCCCGCGAAATGACGGAGCACACAGGCAGGAGCCGACTGCCGTATGAAGAAGCGACGGTCTATTCGCTGCCGCCGAAGGCACTCGTTGGCCTGCTGGCGCCGGGTTTCTACGGGCGAAGCGCAACGGGCTTTTGGGGTGACTGGGACCGGGTAGAAGTGGGATACGCCGGCGTGGCAACGGCGGTGTTGGCGGCGGCAGGGGTTATTCTCGCTTGCACGTCTTGGGCTGCAAAGTTCAAAGGTTTAGGTTCCAGGTTTCCAGTTCCGCAAACCTGCAACCCGGAACCTGCCAACCTGCGACCCTGCTTCCCTATGGGCTTCTTTGCCCTCCTCACGGTATTCGGTTTTGCGCTGGCGATGGGAAAACACACGCCCCTGTACGGATTCTTGTACCACTACGTGCCGGTATTCGATCAGGTGCGCGTCCCGGCCCGGATGATCGTGCTGGCCGACTTGGGGCTGGCAGCACTGGCGGCCTATGGACTTGACCGGCTCTTGCGAGAAGCTGGCCGCGCCTCGGTGTGGATAGGCTTGGGCGCAATCGCAACTGGAGCCATACTGCTGGCGCCGGGATTGAACCAGGCGGAGGCCGTCCCTGCCGATCGCGTGACTCAAGCCACGACGAGCGTCGTCATCGCCGCGATCCTGCTGGTTTTAAGCGGCGTACTGGTGTGGCTCGTCCGGCGACATCGCCGGGCAGCCTGGCTGCTGGTTGGACTGCTGGCAGCCGATCTGATCGGCCTTGGGTCCAAGCTAGAGATCGAGCCGAACGATCCCACGCTTGGCTTCCAGCGCGAGGACGTGGTCGACTTTTTGCGCCAAGACACTAACCTCTACCGCATCGAATCAACCAGCGGCGCCTGGCAGCCCGACGCGGCCCTGGTCCACGGCCTGCACGACGTCGGCGGCGTGTTCAACCCATTAGGGCTCGCCCCATACCACGCCTATCTCGCCGTGGCGAAAGGGGAGCGAGGCGCACCATTGTATAACTTGTTGGGAGTCAAATACGTGCTGGCTCCCAAAGATAAGCCGCCAGGTGATGAACGCCTGGTACCCGTCTACACAAAAGATCCTCAAATCGATGTCTACCTCAACACAGCGGCCCTCCCGATGGCGCTCTTGGTGCACGAGGCCACGGCGGTGGAAAGCCACACGGCAGCCTGGGAAGCACTCTTTACAGATTTCGATCCGACGCAGACGGTGATACTGGAAAAAAGCCAGGTCGCGGGCTTGGATCCCGGCGGGGAGCAGCGATCAGGGATCGAAAGTGGCAGGATCGAGTTCGTGCGGTACGGGTCAAACGAGATCGTGCTGGCCGTCGAAACATCGACAAACGGGTGGCTTGTGCTGAGCGAGGTTTACTATCCCGGCTGGCAGGCGACGGTGGACGGTGAAGCGGTCAAGGTACTGCGGGCGGATTACGCATTTCGCGCGGTGGCGCTATCGCCGGGCGAACACATCGTCAAAATGACGTTCACACCATGGACCTGGCGAGCGGGGCTGGCTGTGAGCGTCGTGACATGGAGCGGGTTGGCAGCCTGGATGGTTTGGGAAGTCAAAAGACACTCGAACAAAAGACCAAAGGTATCTTCTCAATAAGTAGGGAAAGACGGGGGGGTGTGAGGGCGGCGTAGCCGCCCTCACACCCCCCTCCCACCCCCCGGATTATTGAGATGATACGACAAAAGATTTGATTTGCCCCCTCACCAGCCAATGGTATAATACGGCCCACGTGGTTTGAAAATCATCAGTCTGAGGAGCGCGCCATTCATGGAGACTATCTTAGAGAGAGTAGATGACATCCTGGTTGTCCTGCTCACCGGCTGCGGAGGCATGACCGTCGCATTATGGGGCGGGATGGGAATCTGGGTTTTCCGCGACATTCGCGCCCGCTCCCGGGACATCCTGGCCCAAGCGCTTGCCACGCTGCTAGTGGTGTTATTGCCCGTCATCGGGTTTATCGTATATCTCATGCTGCGCCCGCGAGAGACGCTGTCTGAAGCGTACGAGCGTTCCCTGGAGCAGGAGGCGCTGCTGCAAGCCATCGAGGAACCGGAGGTCTGCCCCGGCTGCGGGCAGCGAGTCAGAGTTGAATACCTGTTCTGCCCATCCTGTCACACCAAGCTCAAGCGCGCCTGCCCGGCGTGCAACCAGCCGATCCATCTACGCTGGTCGCTGTGTCCTTACTGCGGCACGAACGTCACTCCCCAGGTGATCGAACCTGTGCCCAGCGCGGAGCCGAAACCCAAAAAGGAAAAAGGGGGGGGCCCGGCTGAGGAAGCCGCACAGGAATAAAAAAAAGCCCCCGGGATCGCCGGGGGCTTTTTCTCATACATCCTCACGCTCGCCAACGACGTGCACTTTGAGCATATTGGTCATCCCGCCGCTGCCAAACGGGATGCCTGCCATCAGCACGACCGAATCGCCCCAGTCCACCAATCCGGCCTCGCGCGCGGCTCGCACCATCACCGCCACCATCTCGTCGGTGGTGTTGAACTCTTCCACCTGCACGGGCACCACACCCCACACCAGCATCAGGCGAAACAACGTGGCCTTGTCGGGCGTCACAGCCACGACGGGCACGGCAGGCCGGTGACGCGCCACCATGCGCGCCGTTATCCCCGACATCGTGGCCGAGATGATCGCCTTGGCATCCATCTCGCTGGCGATATCGACCGCGGCTCCGCTAATGGCCTCGGTGCACGACGTTTGGCAATAGAGGCCATCGCGCACCAACCGCCCATAAGGCAAATGGTCCTCCGCGTTGGTACAGATTCTCTCCATCACACTCGCCGCCTCGATCGGATACCGCCCCACCGCCGTCTCGCCGGAGAGCATCACCGCGTCCGTGCCATCCAGGACGGCATTGACCACGTCCGAGGCCTCAGCACGCGTCGGGCGCGGGCTCTCGATCATCGATTGGAGCATCTGCGTGGCTGTGATAACCGGCTTGCCCGCCCGATTGCAAGCGCGGATGATGTGTTTCTGATGAAACGGCACTTCCTCGGCGGGTGTCTCTACCCCCAAGTCACCCCGCGCCACCATGATGCCATCCGCCTCGGCCAGGATCTCGTCAAAAACAGCCAGCGCCTCCGGTTTCTCGATCTTGGCGACGATGGAAACATCACCCCGCCTATCCTTCAAGAACTGGCGCAGTTCGCGCACGTCGGCCGCGCGACGGACAAAGGAGAGGGCAAAAAAGTCCGCCCCTTGCTCCAAAGCAAACGCGGCATCGGCCTTGTCTTTCTCGGTCAAAGCGGAAAAACGCAGCGCAGCGCCAGGCACGTTAATTCCCTTGTGAGAGGTAAGCTTCCCGCCTGTGACCACCCGACATTTGAGGCCTCCATCGCTAACTCCAACCACGGCCAGCTCCAAATGGCCATCGTCGAGCAATATCGTCTGGCCAGCTCGCAGGTCGCGCATCAACTGCGGATGCGGCACAGGAATGACCCCCTCCACACCCGGCAGCGGATTGGGCGACAGCGTGACAACCTCACCCGTGCTCAATTCGAGCCCCCCTCCCTCAATCTTGCCCACGCGCAGCTTGGGGCCCTGCAGATCGGCCATCACGGCAACTAGCCGCCCCTCATCCTCTGCGACCTGCCGCAAGGTAGCGATAGAGCGGGCATGCGTCTCGTGGTCGTCGTGGGAAAAGTTGACGCGGGCCACGTCCATCCCGGCCCGGATGAGACCGCGTATCACCTCGGGCGACCTGGCGGCAGGCCCAAGTGTGCAGACGATTTTAGTACGTGCCATTTTTCCAACCCCCTAACCCGGCCAAGGCCGCTTCACCTCCAAGCCAGACCAGAAGAAAAACCACGGAGTCACAGAGGACACAGAGAGAAAAAGATTACAAAAACAAACCTCGTGATCTCCGTGTCCTCGTGGTGAAATCCTAAGGCCCAACCAACCTCAATTCGTACTCTCCCACATCGTCGTCGCCGTGGCCTCTTGCAATGATACGATAAACGCCGCTTAATGGCAACTCGAACGCGACGAGCGCCGCATCTGAACCGGCGCCGCTATCGTCATCGACCATCACCCGCACGCCGTTGGGGGCAAAAAGCTCCAGGTAGGTATCCATCCCCTCGCTCACGGCGGCCATCGAAATGCCGACGACGTCGCCCGCCACTCCCTCGAACACCCAATGATGTCGCGTTCCAGGCTCCAAGAGCGCGTCAACCGTATCACTATAGGCCAGCGTTCCTTGCAGCACTAGCTCTGTTTGCATCAAGGCGAGCACGTACGCCCCCGTCGCGCCGAACTCGCCGCCACGAGCGACGACGCGATAAGTGCCATCCACAGGCAGCGTGTAATACTCGACGAGCGCGTTGTACCCTGCACCGCTATCATCATCGGTGGTGAGCAGCAGGCCATCGGGGCCATAAAGCTCCAGGAAGCAGTCGAGCGCCCCATCGGTGGCATTCATCGCGACGTTGATTACGTGTCCCTCCACTCCGTCAAACGTCCAGGCGTGCTGGCTCCACGGAGCCAGCAGCGTTCCCTCCACGACCGCGCCATACCAGAGCGTCCCGCCGCCGGAGGGATCGACGGCCCGCACGCTGAGGAAATAATCGCCCAAACCGCTGTAGGTCAGAGCGTGAATCGTATAGGTGCCGGTGATGACGATGGGATATTCCGCAATGAGCGAGCCCGTGCTGCCGCCGCTGTCGTCGTTCTCGGCCAGCAGCACGCCGTCCGCGTCGTACAGCTCCAGGTAGGTATCAAGCGCAGCAGGATCGACGGCATCCATACGGATTGTGACGTACTGTCCCGCCGGCGCATCGAAACGCCACACATCTGTACCAAGCAGCGGCAGCGTCCCCTGCACGCTCCCGTCCAACAAAATCGTTCCCCTCTCGACAGGCTTCGGCGGCGAGGGCGCCACTACAGCCGTCGGGCTCGACGAAAGTGTGGGTGCCACGGCAGTTGTGGGGACAGAAAGGGCCGTGGGCGTAATCCCGAAAAGCGTCGCGGTCGGCCGGGTTGTAGGCTCAAGGAAGCCACACCCAAGCGCCGCCATAAAGAGCGCTAAGCCCACTGCAGCCGCCCGCAGAGATTTACCAAGCTTTGAATTATGCATGGCTCAAGAACCTATACAAAAGCGCAACCACCCACACCCAGCCAGCAATGAAGGTGCGAGCAGTTGCGCCTGAGAACTTGGACAAAACCGGCAGACTAGCTTCGCAGGTGCGGGAAGGCCGACAACCCCGCATAGACGGCGTCGTCGCCCAACTCCTGCTCGATGCGCAGCAACTGGTTGTACTTGGCCACGCGGTCAGAGCGGCACGGCGCGCCGGTCTTGATCTGGCCGGCGTTGAGCGCCACGGCCAGGTCCGCGATGGTGGCATCCTCCGTCTCGCCCGAGCGGTGAGAAATAACTGCCGTCCAGCCATGCCGCTGGGCCATCTGGATCGCCGCGATCGTCTCCGTCAGCGTGCCGATCTGGTTCAGCTTGATCAGCACCGAGTTCACAGCATTCTCCTGGATAGCGCGGGCGATACGCTGCGTGTTGGTCACCAGCAGATCATCGCCAACGATCTGGATCTGCTCGCCAAGACGGGCCGTCATTAGTTTGAAGCTGTCCCAGTCGTCCTCGGCCAGGCCGTCCTCGATGCTGATGATGGGATACTTGTCCACCCAATCAGCATAGAACTCGACCATCTCTGCACCGCTGAGGGTGCGGCCTTCCTTCGCCAGGACGTACTTGCCATCCCTGTAGAACTCGCTGGCGGCAGGATCGAGCGCGATGCGCACCTGCTCACCGGGCTTGTAGCCGGCTTTCTTGATCGCCTCCAATATGACCTCAATGGCCTCCTCGTTGGCGCCGAGGCTGGGGGCAAAGCCGCCCTCGTCGCCGACGCCGGTGGACTTGCCCTTGGCCTTGAGCACGCCCTTGAGCGCGTGATAGATCTCGGCGCTCCACTGCAGCCCTTCGGCGAAACTCGACGCACCGACCGGCATGACCGTGAACTCCTGCAAATCGGGACCATCCAAGGCGTGCTTGCCGCCGTTGAGGATGTTCATCATGGGCACCGGCAGCACGTGGGCGTACACGCCGCCGATGTAGCGATACAGCGGCAACTGCAGCGCGTTGGCCGCCGCGTGGGCCACGGCCAGAGAGACGCCCAAGATGGCGTTAGCGCCCAGGCTCGCCTTGTTCGGCGTACCATCCATCTCCAGCATATATGCATCGATGGCTGCCTGCTCGGTGGCATCCCAGCCAAAAAGCTCGTCGGCGATCGCCTCGTTGACGTTGGCAACCGCGTTGAGCACGCTCTTGCCGCCATACAGATCCTCGTCACCATCGCGCAACTCCCACGCCTCGTGAACGCCGGTGGAGGCCCCCGAAGGGACAGCCGCCCGCCCCCAAGCTCCACCGGCCAAGAGCACCTCAACCTCGACGGTGGGGTTGCCCCGCGAGTCCAAAATCTGGCGCGCCACTATCGCATCAATTTCAGTTTCAAACATCGCTCCTCCTAGAAATAGGTTTTATCATGATGGCTATGCACTTGGGCATTGCAACCCCAGCGCTTCACACAACCGCTTGAAATCAAAATGCTCGGTCAACAGCGATTCGAATTGGTCGAGCTTGGCCGCCTGGCCCAGGCGCGTCTTGCCAAAGACATCTTCGATGGCCTCCACCGTCTCCATCGTGGAACCGCGCACCAGGATCACGGGCACGCCGGCCTCCTCAGCGCGGCGCAGCACCTCTGGCACAGGCCGCAGGTGGCCGGTCAGCACCAGACACTTGGTCGCCGTCTCCAGCGCCACCAGCTGCATATCGGCCCGATCGCCGCCGGTGATGACGGCCTTGGCCCCAGAGACGCGCCGGATGCGCGGCAGCGCTTGCTCCACGCTCATCGCCCCAACGATCATGCGCTCGATGAGCACGTCACCTTTATCAGGCAAGCACAGGAACTCGCCCTGCAACACATCTACCAGCTCAACGACACTGATAGCCTGAAGCTGCTCGCGATTGGGCAACGCTCCCAACAAAGGTATACCCCGCTGCTCCAGGTACGGGCCAGCGACGCCGGTCACGAAATCCATCTCCTCACCGGGCACTTTGTTGGCGACCATACCCACCAATCGATCTCCCAACCTCAGGTCGGCGACCAAACAATCGTCCAGGAACGACATCCGATCCAGGTAAGGCGTCACGGCAAGCACGGGGGCGTCCAACGCCTGCGCCACGACCGGCGTGCCCAGCCCCACGCTGAACCCTTCTCGCAGCGAAGCGCCGCCCTCGAGCAGCATGACGTCCTTTCCCACCGCCACACGTTCAAAGTCTCCCTTGACCTTTGCCAACAGGTCCTCAGGGCTTTCACCAGTCAGCTCCTGCATCAGCAAGTCCTGGTTCAAAACGACGCTCACCAAGTCACACGGGTTTTCGACCAAGTGGAGCACCCGGCGCACAAAATCCGCATCCTCGTCTGTCATGCCACACGTCACCGGCCAGGGATGTGTGCTCAGAGGCTTGAAATAACCGACCCCGTACCCCTCGGCCTGAAAACGCAGGCCCAAACCCAAACAGAGCGCCGTCTTTCCACTGAACGTGTGTAGTGAAGTTACGTATAACGCTTTCATTGCTCTACTCCTTGGTCAATCAAAAGTCAGGATTCGGATGCCAAAACCAACCGCATATCGATTGCCATCGCCCCTCGCCCCTCTTCAAAGACCATCAGCGGGTTGATGTCCAATTCCAAAATCTCGGGGAAATCGGTCACCAAGCGACTGATCTTTGTGAGGGCGTCCACAATCGCCCCAAGATCAGCAGGAGGCTCGCCGCGCACCCCCTCCAAAAGAGGGAAAGAACGGATCTCGCAGATCATTTCCTCTGCCTCTTGAGGGCTAAAAGGAGCCACCCGGAAAGCGACGTCCCTGAGCGCCTCCACGTAGATGCCACCCAGGCCAAAGGCGACCAGCGGCCCAAACTGTGGATCGCGGCTCATACCCAGCAATATCTCGCGGCCGCCTTGCACCATCTGCTGCACCTGGCAGCCCCAGATCGTCGCGCCCGGCACGTACCGCCCGGCGCGGTAGACCATCAAGTCGAAAGCGTCCCGCACGTCGGCCGGCGTATCCAGGTTCACTTTGACGCCTCCTACGTCGGTCTTGTGCAGAATATCGGGCGAAGCGATCTTGAGCACAACGGGGTAGCCAATCTCTTCGGCAATCGCCACCGCCTCGTCCGGCGTCTTGGCCAGGCGGGATTCCGGGATCGGAAAGTCATAGGCCCTCAGCACTTCCCAAGCCTCCAGATCGCCGATAGACACGCGTCCTTCTGATCGCACCTTATCAAAGAGCTCTCGCACAGCCGGGATGCAGGACGTGCACGGCTCTGGTTCAAAGACGGGATGCTCCAGATCACGCCGGTAGGCGCTCATGGCCGCCAGCGCCGCCGCGGCTCGCTCTGGGAAGGGATAGTTGGGAACGCCGTACTTGCGCAGAATATCAACCCCCGCGTTGATGCGCGCCTCCCCCATGAAACATCCCACCACCGGCTTATCGGCCCTCTGCGCCAGACGTCCCACTACCTCGGCCGTCTTTTCGATCTCGGTCATCGCCTGGGGCGTAAGGATCACCATTACCCCATCCACGTTCGGATCGCGCAGGACGAGATCGACGGCGTGCTCGTACCGGTCCGCCAGGGCGTCTCCCAGCACGTCCACGGGATTGGCGGCGCTGGCCGCCCCCGGCAGATACTCCTCCAGCGCCTCCACCGTCTCACCCTTCAGGCGCGGGATTTCCAGTTTGGCGTGCTCCAGCGCGTCGGTCGCCAGGATGCCTGGACCACCGGCGTTGGTGACGATGCCGATGCGGTCCCCCTGCAAAAGCGGCTGGTAGGCAAAGACAAGGGCGTAATCGAAAAGCGCCTCCATCGACGCGGCGCGGATGACGCCAGCTTGCCTAAAGGCCGCCTTGTAAGCCGCCTCCGAGCCGGCCAAGCTGCCCGTGTGCGACGACACGGCCCGCGAGCCTGAGGCGGTCACGCCGGACTTGATCGCCACCACCGGCTTCTTGCGCGTGACCTGGCGCGCCACCTCGATGAACCTCTGCCCATCGGGCACGCCCTCGACGTAGATGAGGATCACCTTCGACTCGGGATCGTCCGCCAGCGCCTCCAGCAAATCGATCTCGCTCACGTCCGCCTTGTTGCCCAGACTGACGAACTTGGAAAAGCCGATCCGCCCGGCCATCGCTATATCC
Organism: Anaerolineae bacterium; assembly: GCA_016931785.1. Taxonomy (GTDB): domain Bacteria; phylum Chloroflexota; class Anaerolineae; order B4-G1; family B4-G1; genus JAFGED01. Next base: position 665 of record JAFGED010000246.1, on the reverse strand, counting down.
AACACAGCCGTGCCCAATGCACCCGATTGGGACATGAAGGCGATGGGGCCCGCAGGCGGCGTGCCGGGCGCGAACGAGGCATTGAGCGGCGTCGCCGTATCGATCACGCCCAGGCAGTTGGGTCCGATCAGGCGAAAGGCGTGTTGCTTGGCGATCTGGACCAGCTCCATCTCGCGTTCGAGGCCCTCCCGCCCTGCCTCGCGGAAGCCAGCGGTGATAACCACCACGGCCTGCACCCCCTTCTGTCCGCACTCCCGCAGCACGTCGGGCACAAAACGGTAGGGAATGACGATAACGGCCAGGTCTATTGAGCCAGGGACGTCCAATACAGAAGGGTAAGCCTTGAAATCCAGGATCTCGTCGGCCTTGGGGTTTATCGGGTAAATAGAGCCATGAAAACCCGCTTCTTTCAGATTGGATACTACAGCGTACCCGAGCTTTTCTGGATCGCGGGAGGCTCCCACTACAGCAACAGACTGAGGTTTGAAAAACGCATCTAGCATAGAATCCCCATACCTTTTTTAGTCCAGCGGCTCAAGGCCAGCCGGAATAGTACACCTAAAGGGGGATTTTGGCAAGCGCTGACGACGGTTTTGATGGAAAACCCATCGAAATTGACTGCCCGAGCGAATGGATATAGCGTGCGAATGTATCTTCTCAATAAG
>JAFGED010000245.1 GCA_016931785.1 Anaerolineae bacterium | reverse complement strand
CGTGCTGCTCACTCCCCTCGCGTCACTGGACGGGGCCAATGCCGTGCGCCTGGGCGACCTGGCGCTCGATCCGTGCACGTTCCAGGAGACGCGGATTCGGCGCGACTTTTTGTAAATCCCTTCTCGTGCTTGTCCAGTGTTGAAGTGAAACTCCCCGGCGCTTTGCACCGGGGAGCTTCCTGAGAGAAAAGCCCATGGGACCTGCCGCTCCAAAATCCTCCGCTTTGCCATTCATCCCCATCGCAAGCGGGGGGCCTTGGCTTTTCTCCATAAAACACGCGAAAGCCTCTCATCACGGCTTTCGCGCGCCTTCGCGGACCAAAATGCCGGTTGACACCTCGCAGCCCAACTTAAAGACTCTACAATTGCTCCATAAACTCGGCGGGCGTCACATCAGCTTGCCTCAAAATACCCCGCAGCGCGCCGATTGCTAACTCACGATGCAAAGGCACCACGCATCCAATTTCCCCAGTCGGCGTTTGTTTCTTGAGCACGACGTGACTGCCACGCTGTCGCACCTGTTTGAAGCCCAAATTCTCCAAAGCATGGATGGCCTTCTGGGCTGAGACCCTGTGCAGCTTAGGCATACGCAGCTTCGCTCACAGCACCTTCTACGGCCACCTCAAAAGTGGTTAGCAATGGCCTGCCAACCTGCGGCAAGGGGAACTCTTCCAGGTAGAGCTCCGTGGCCTCCTTCAAGTTAGCCACCGCTTCCTCAATCGTATATCCCTGGCTCACCGTTCCAATCTCGGGGCACTCGGCGACATACAGATCGTCCTCGCTGTGAAGAACCGCCGTAAAGACCGCCGTCGTCATCTGATCGCCTCCTACCATCCGTAAGTTTCGCTCCCAGTATACCACACCCCTACATGCGGGGCAATACCAGCGGCGAGCGCTTTCTCAACAGGCCAAAGGCCCAGAGCGAAAACCCATCCGAGAACCGATTCTGCGTCGGTAAAATCGTCTCCTTTTTGAACGAGATGGCCAAGATCTGGTTCGACGCAAACGTTGGAGGCGTAGAAGGCTAATCTATTCACTCGCCGATGCAAGTGCCTTCCACCGGCAGCGTGAACGTGAACGTCGTCCCCTCCCCCTCCTCGCTGCTGACCGTGATCTCCCCTCCGTGCGCCTCGACGATCTTGCGCGCGATCGTCAGCCCCAACCCGGACCCCACCGCCTGCCCCTCCGTGCCGGGCACGCGGTAGAAGCGCTCAAAGATGCGCGACAGGGCGTCCGCCGGGATGCCGGGACCGGTATCGGCGACGCTGACGACCAGGCTGCCCCCCTCGCGCCGCGCCGTGATGGTGACGGTATCGCCTTCTTGGCAGTACTTGATCCCGTTCCCCATCAGATTGAGCATCACCTGGTGCAGCCGCTGCGCATCCCCCACGATGGGCGGCAGGTCAACGGGGACGTCAGACGAGAGCGCCACCTGCTTGGCATCCGCCTGGGGCGCCAGCACGCCTATCGCCATGCGGATCACCGTGCTCAGGTCGACCGGATCGTGGCACAGCGATGCGCGCCCGGACTCGATCTTGGCTAAATCGAGGAAGCTGTTCGCCAGGCCGTTGAGGCGTTCCGCCTCGCCCTCGATGATCGCGGCGAACTGGCGGCACTGCTCCGGCGTCATGGCCGGCTGCTGCATCAACTCCGAGTAACCTATGACCGACATCAACGGCGTGCGCATCTCGTGCACGATCTCGGCCACCAGGTCGGATTGCTGGAAGAGCAGCGCGTTCTGCACGGCCACCGCCGCCTGGCCGCCCAACACGGTCAGCATCTCGACGTCCTCGCGGGTAAACTCGGCCTCGGCCAGCTTGTTGACCACCTCCAGCACGCCGATCACGTTCCCCCTGACGACCATCGGGACGGCGAGGATGGAGCGCGTGTTGAACTCGGACTGCTCGTCCGCCTGGGGGTAAAAGTGCGGATCCTCGCGCACGTCCGGGACGACGATGGGCTTGCCCGTCTGCGCGACAAGCCCGGCGATGCTGCCCTCCATCGGGACGACGATCGAGCGGATGCCGGGAAGGTTGGTCGCCGCCTCAAAGTACAACTGGCCGCTCTTTCGATCCAGCAGCAGGATCGAGCTGGCCTCCGTCTCGGTGAGCTGCTGCGCGGCTACGGCGATGCGCTGCAAAAGCGGCCGCAGTTCGAGGGTCGAGTTCAACGAGCGGCTGATCTCGATCATCCATTCCAGCTTGGCAAGGGATTTTTCGCCCTGCGTCTTGAGATCGGAATTTTCCGCCATCTCACCCCTCCCCACGGGCCTGCGCGCAGGCACGCGCGATACGCGGCAGCACGTCGGCGACATCCGCATGGATGACCACCTCGGCCGCGGCGTCGATGTAGGTCTCCATCAGGTTGACCACGATGATGCGCCCGCCGCGCTCGTGCACCAGAAAGGGCAGCTGCGAGGCGGGCATCACGTCCAGATGCGAGCCGGCTACGAGCAGCAGGTCGGCTCGCCGGACGTGCGCCTGCGCCGCGTTGAGCACGCCCGCAGGCAACTGCTCTCCAAAGAGCACGACGTCCGGTTTCATCACGCCGCCGCACACGGCGCAGCGGGGCACCTCGTTCGAGCCCAGGAAATCGTCAAGGAAATCGCCCGTCGGCACGACCGTGTGACAGCGCGTGCACGTCGCCTCGCGCACGTGACCATGCACCTCCAGCACCTCGCGCGAACCGGCCCTCTGATGCAGGCCGTCGATGTTCTGGGTGATGACCGCCTGCAAACAGCCCGCGGCCTCTAACTCTGCCAGCGCCAGGTGAGCGGGGTTGGGCTCGGCGGCCATCATCTTCTCGGCCAGCGGCCGCACCCAATCGAAGAACGCCTTGGGGCGAATGCGGAAGGCATGGATCGAGGCCACGATCACCGGGTTGACGCGTTCCCACAGGCCGCTGCCGGGCGAGCGAAAATCGGGGATGCCGGATGGGGTGCTGATGCCCGCGCCGGTCAGCGCAACGGCGTAGCGGGCCTCACAGAGAAGTGTCGCAGCGCGCGCGATCTCGTCGGTGTAATTCACATCCACCTCACGATTCGGCAGTCTCTCTCGAATGTCGGTGGCACACTTTGCCAAAAACTGAACCGCCAAGACGCCGCCGGACATGTCCGTGGCCGCAAAGAAAAACTTGTAAAAGCTTGGCGTCTTTGCGGTGAAAAACTCCCAGCAACACGCAACAGGGAGACTATCCACGATTCAGAGCACGCCCTAATACACGCGATCACCGGCACCGTCTAGCGACCAGCGGGCAGCGTTTCGCCGCCGGCTACCCGATGAGCCCAGCGCGTCGGCTCCGGCAGGCGATATCTGGTCGCGCAGCACAGCACCAGCGCAACCGCTGTCTCCAGGTCAACCCGGTGGCCGATGGAAACGTAAACCGGACGGACGCGCGAGCGCGTCCTCACGACCGCCCCGATCACCTCATCCCCGTCCAACAGCGGCGTCCAACACCCCTTCTCTTCGCCAGGTTCGGTCTCTTTGCCACACAGGCGCGACTTGGCGCAGCCCACGGAAGGCACATCCAGCAAGACGCCGAGGTGCGTGGCAAGCCCCATGCGGCGGGGATGCGCCAGACCCTGCGCGTCAAAGATCATCACGTCCGGCCAGTCCGTCAAACGCGCCAAGGCCGCCAGCACGACGGGTCCCTCACGAAAAGCCAAGAGACCCGGCACATAAGGAAACGAGACAGGCATCTCCGCTGTAACTGCCTGAGAGGGAACGAGGCCGGGATAGGAAAGCAGCACCACGGCCGCCCGCGCCACCCCACCCTTCACACTGACGTCCACTCCAGCGACGACCTGCGGCCGGCGAGCTAGAGGCTGCACGCAGACATGCCCGCGCAGACGGGTTTGAGCTTCCCTGGCCTTAGCTGGCAAAACGTCCCACGAGTAGCTCAAGACCGGCTGGATGGTCTGCTCAGACACTGAGCAGATATTCCGCAATCGACTGAATCTGCTGGGCAACCAGGCTGTTGGGCTGAGAGATCACCATGGGGATGCCGTTTTCCTGTGACTGGAAAGCCAGTTCGGGCGCAGGCGTGACCACACCGGCAAGCTCATGCTGCAACAGGCCCTCTATCATCTCTTTGGTAAAAGACGCGGCAGAGGCCGCCTTGTTGATCAGTACCAGGCTGATTCTATGACGAGCGATGTTGAGAGATTCGGTCATCTCGTTCAGCAGGGCCTGGGCCAGCATGAGGCACGCACGCTGAGGCTCGATCGTCACGACGATCTGGTAGCACATCGGCAGCAAACGGCGATTGGTCTCCCCTAACCCCACGCCCATATCCAGAAAAAGATAATCAGCCATTGCCCCAAGGTGGCTCACAATAGCCTCGGCATAAGCCGGAGGCATCGGCATCGCCGCGCCGATTGGCTCAATCTGACCGCTGAGGATGAACACGCCGGAACGGTGTTCCTCCAGCTGCGCGTCCAGCAGCCTGGCGTCGATTTGCCCGATGGGCCGCTCCAGGACACGCGCGACAGCGCCCGCACGGCGCAAACCAAACTGAAAGGAAGAAGCCGTCATACCAGGTTGCATGTCGGCGAAAAAGGTCTTTTCATCCCGCTCCGCCCCTTGAGTAAAAGCAACAGCGAGGTTTGTCGCCAGGGTCGTGGTTCCCACCCCACCCTTTGCGCCCAAGAAACCAAAGAGCTTGGCCCGCATTATCGGCTCAGCGCCTCCCGTCTTGCGCCGCGCCGTACGCAGCAACACCGCCTCGATGCGCGAGGCCAATTCATTTGGATGGACGGGCTTGGTCAGATAATCATCCGCTCCTGCCTGAAACCCGGCCACTTTATCGTCCAACTGCGTTTTGGCGGTAAACATGATGATAGGAACCTCTGCAGTAGCAGAATTGGCGCGCAGACGGCGGCACACCTCATAGCCGTCCATATCCGGCATCATGACATCCAGAACAATCAAGTCCGGGACGCCGCCTGCCTGAACCTTTTCCAAGGCCTGGGAGCCAGTCTGGGCAGCCGCAATCTCATAGCCACGCCGCTCAAGCATCATCCCTATCAACTTCACGGTCTCGAGGTCATCGTCAACGATCAATATTTTCCTAGCCACAAGTCCTCCGCCTCCGCATATACTTTCAAGTACACTCCCAGGCATGCCGTAGAGCAACTAATAATGTAACACAGAACGAACGTCTTGGCAAGAAATCAAAAAGAGACAGCCCGCAGGCCGCCTCTCGAGCAAAGGCATCGGTACGCGAATCCGATCGGTCTAGTCCTATGACAGCTCAAAAACCGACTTGTTTAGAACCTTCGATTTGGGGGAGGACAATGTCCGAATGCTGAGAAAGATATAGAAGATCACACAAAAGGGCGCCCCACTGCTCCGGGGCGCCCCTGTCGGGGCGCCGGGATTTGAACCCGGGGCCTCTACAACCCCATTGTAGCGCGCTAGCCAAGCTGCGCCACGCCCCGTCTGCAGAAAAGGATTATAGCAAAAGTTGGATATTTGGCAAATCCAGCCATTATCCCAATCGCCCTATGTTTTGCACATCCACCAGAAATGTGATAAAATCTTTTCACAACTCAGGAGGGAATCATGGCTAAGGAAAAAGACGAAGCGAAAGAATACATCAACATCTTGCGCCAGACAGATATCTTCTACGACCTAACCACGCCCCAACTGGAGATGGTAGCAGGTTTATGCTCAGAGGCCAAGTACAACGCGGACGAGATGATCTTTGAAGAGAATAGCGCCAGCGATGAACTCTACGTCATCGCCAACGGCGAGGTGGATATCCTGGTCAACCCCGCCCTGGTTCAATCATCGTCGTCCGGAAAGTCCGGCCGCCCCTTGACCATCGTCACTCTCAGGCGCGGCCAGACCTTTGGCGAAATCGCGCTGGTGGACCAAGGACTACGTTCGGCCTCGGCTCGCTGTGCCTCAAAGAAAGCCCACGTCTTGGTCATCGATAGCGAGCGCCTGCTGCAACTGTGCGATAGCTACCCCGACCTGGGCTATCGCCTGATGCGCAACATCGCCGCCGATCTGGCGTTCAAGATCCGGGGCACCGACCTGGCTATCCGCGAACAATTGCTTTGGCGCCCTCGACCTCGATAGAGCAATTTGACTTTTCGCGCCGGCCCGATATAATGTGGGCCATACAAGCGGGTATAGTTCAGTGGTAGAACGTCAGCTTCCCAAGCTGAATGTCAAGGGTTCGAATCCCTTTACCCGCTCAGAAAGTGTAACCGCACACTCGTCCTGGTGCCCCTGCACGCCCCGGCCAACTTCTGGATCACCTCCTGTTGATGATTCTGACAAGCTTTTACGGGTCTCAACTGGCAAGGATGTCTACATGATTATGCCGCTTGAGCTTGGGCGAGGGAAGTTAT
>JAFGED010000244.1 GCA_016931785.1 Anaerolineae bacterium | reverse complement strand
GCCATCTGCAGGCCGACGATCCAACCCTCGACCCGATTATCCAGGGCGGCCACGTCCTCCGGCGCAATATCCAGCCCCATACAGGCGTTCAGAAACTCGGTCGCTTCTTCAACCGTGAAGCGCAAGTGCGCCATGCGCACCTCGACGAGCTCCGAACGGCCGCGACGGCGCGGAAGGGAGAGCGGCGGGTCGGCTCGCGTGGTGATGACCAAGCACAGTCGCGCTGGCAGGTGGTCGAGCAAAAAGTCCAGGCTGTTGTGGATCGCCTCGCTCTCGATGACGTGATAGTCGTCCAAAACCAGGACAAAAGGCCGGGAAACGATAGCGAGGTCGTTGATCAACGCCGTTATCAACGTTTCGAGCGCGGGCGGCTTGGGCGATTGCAGCGCGGCCTGTGCGGTCCCGCCGATCGAGCCGTCGACGGTCTGCAGCGCGGCGATGACGTATTGCCAGAAGCGAATGGGGTCGTTATCGTCCCGGTCCAGCGAGAGCCAGGCCACGGGGCGGCCGACCTGTTGGAGCCACGCGCGCACGAGCGTGGTCTTGCCAAACCCGGCAGGGGCGGAGACGAGCGCCAGCCTGCACTCGGACCTCGCGTTCAGCCGCTCGATCAAACGCGGGCGCGAGACCACCTGCGGTCGCACAGGCGGAGGATAGGTCTTGGTCCTCAGAAGCGGGGGTTTCATCGGCGGCCCAACCCCATCTACCTCCAGCCGAGCAGTTTCCACAAACTCGGCTCGTCTCTCAAAAAACGTCGTACCCGGCGCAATTGCCACCCCAGGACGAATAGGATAGACAGGTGGCCAAACCCGTGCGCCAGCGCGCCGTTCGTCACCTCGAGGAAGCCGTACAACCGGTCCATCTGGATCAGCGCGAGCCCGGCAAAGCACCAGGCCACCACCGCCGGATGCTTCCGCCGCCAGGCCAGCCAGACCAGGACCGGCAGCAGAAAGAAGACGTAATGGTGGTACCACATCACGTTGGGCATCAGCGCCAGGCCGAAGCAGAGGATGATGAACAGGGGCTCGGGCTCGCGCGTGAGATAGGTCAGGACACCGCTTAGGATAAACACGGCGATCAGGTAGCCGATCAGCGCCTTGTGGATGACCATCAGGGTCTCGTAGGGCAGTCCTACGAACCGGTTCAGCACGGCGACGAACGAATGCGAGTTCGGATCGAGGGGGAACGTCTCCAGCAGTTGCTTGAAGACGTCAAAGAAGGCGGCGAAGGTGTGCCAGCCAAAGCCCCATCCCGCCAGCAGGCAGAGGAGGGCCAATCCCAACAGCGTGCCGACGATGGCCTTCAGGTTGCGTCTGACCAACAAATAGCCGAGGAAGGCCAACGGCGTGGTCTTGGTGGCGATACCCAGCGCCAGACCCGCGCCGCCCAGCAGGGGATGGGCAGCCTGCCACAGGAACATGAGCAGCAGGCCAAAGTGGGTCATCACGTTGATCTGGCCCAGCAGGAGCGTCTCCAGGAACGGCGCAAAGCCGAGGGCCAGCGGAAACCACCACCAGATGCCGGAGAGGGTATAGCCGTAGCGCCGCCCCACAGCGTACACCACCAGGCAGATGAGGAGGATGTTGGTGGCGCTCAGCAGCGCGATGCGCGGCATGAACGAGGAGACGCGCGCGTACAGGCCGACGATCAACAGCGCCGGCGGCGGATAGAGGAACCCGGTCCCGATGTCGCGCACGGCGTAGGGATCGCCAAGCTCGAAGGCGTCCTTGTAGGCACGGGCATAATAGTTGAAATCCTCGATAAAGTGGGCCGGCAGGGGCTTGCGTCCCACCAGTTCCAACACGGTGGTGAACCCCAGGACGACGTACGCAAAGAGGCAGGCGCCGATCGGCAAGGCCTTGATGGTGAAGCCCATCTTCCCGAAAGCTAAAGACAAGCCCTGAAAGCGTCGTTTTCTCTTGTTCTTCATCAGACTATTGAAAGTGCGGTCACATCACAGCTTTCGGGAAGATGGATGGCCCGACTAACGCAACGTCCATCCAATACCCGCCGCGACCGACGCACCCAGGACGGAGGCGAAAAAATTGACCAGGTCGTTCCCCAGCCAGGGCCAGCCGCGCAGCAGGCTTGTCCGCGCGCCGCAACGATGCAGCTCGCGCTCGGTCTCTTTCTGGCACGCCTCGCACCAGTAGATGGCCTGAACGGTGGCCCCCAGGAAGCTATCGAACAGCGATCCCGCCAGCCCGCCCGCCACCGCTGCCAGCAGCAGCACCCCGGCGGCAGCCCAGCCTTGGCCCAGGATCAACACCCCCAGCCCGCCCAGCAGCCCGATGAACGCCGCGCCGCCCAGCGATGCCGCCGTGCCCAGCCAGGTGACGCCGCCCGAGGAGCCTACCTCCACCTGCCGCCCGGTGGTGATGAGGCGCGGCGGATGGGAGCTCAACACGCCCAGCTCGGTCGCCCAGGTATCGGCGTTGACGGCCGCCATCGCCCCCGCGCAGGCGGCGAACCACACTCCTTCCCCGCCGCCCTCCACGAGGGGGAAGAGCCGAGAGAGCACCGCCAACGCAGCCGCCGCGCCGCCGTTGGCCAGAGCCTGGGATAGATCGCGGCGGTGGCCCTTGGCGAACTTTTCCGCCAGCCCTTCCTTATCCTTGGCGTGGTAGAAGGAGAGTGCGCTGGAGGAGATGAAAAAGGCGATCAGCAGAGCGCCCCATTCCCATCCCCCCAGCCCAAAGATGAGCGTGCCGGTGACAACCGCTCCCACGACGCCGCTGCCCTTGAGCGCACCGCGCCGGTAGCCTGCCAGCCCAATCACGAGAGAAAGGACAAAGCCACCGACGAGTTCGAAAGGATCGACTGGGCTGCCCATCACGGTCTGGCCTACCTGCTCCACAACAACCCGACAGTGGCCGTCCAAACCAGCACCTGCACGAGGACGGCCCCGCCCCACAGCAGATAGCTGATCATCCGCTCGCGCCGGTATGCCAGCCCCCCCAGCACGCCGTTGAACAGCATCGTCAGCACGCCGATGAGAGGCGTGATAAAGACCTGGACCCGCGATCCCCACCGGTCAGGGGTGCCAGCCGCGTCAAAGTGCAGGGGAATGACCAAGTCCAAAGAGGGATATCGAAAAGTCACCAGGCCGATCAAAGCAAAGATCGAGAGGATGCCAAACACCAGCAATCCCAGGGCCAACCGGTCCCGCCAGATACCCCAACCCAGAAAGCCCGGTCGATGGGTAACCTGTTCCACGACCTGGGTGGGCCCCATCTCCATACGCTTTTGGAGCGATTCGAGAAAGTCATCACGCTGGGCGGGAGAGATGCCATAGACAAGCCCAGGGGTGGCGACATAGATCTGCCATTTCGGAGAAACCGTGCCGTAGAACATGGCCGGCGTGGGGGCCCCACCGGGGATAGGAACCTGCCCAAAGCCGACGCAGTGCCCGGGCCACTTTCCACCGTTAAAGAGGATGGGCCCTTCCACCTCCTCCCCGGTGAACACGACCTCTACCTGCCCCATGGGGATGACCTGCTGGACCGCGCCCCACTGGATGACCAACTCGTTCCGGTCGAGGAGGTAGCGCGAGAGGAACAGCCCGTACAGCCAGTAGGCCATCAATCCCAGCAGGAACAAACTGAACAGGAGCCCCAGGCCGACGACAAACGTCCAAAAGGTAATGGTGCCATAAGTGCCAGCCAGGTGGATGACCCACCAGAGCGCGGCGACATCCAGCAAAACGATAAAGATCGCCAGCCCAATGCCGACCCCCATACCGCGCCGGACGTCCGTCTCCCAAGTTGTCATGCGTCTCGCCATAGCGCTGCTCCTCAAATCCAGACGCGAGCATTATACCAGGGGGAAGGGAGAGGGGCAAATGGGCGAATTCCATATTTGAAGACTAGGGGCCCGCAAAAAATAATCTCCCGCGATGTTGTTGGAGAAAAGAATTCGCTTTCGCCATTCGATGATTCTGGCAAGCTTTTACGGGCCTCAACAGGCAAGAACGTCCAAAGGAGTATGCCGCTCGAGCTTGGACGAGGAAAGTTAGTATCATCTCAATAATCCGGGGGGTGGGGGGTGTGAGGGCGGCTGCGCCGCCCTCACACCCCCCGTCTTCCCCTACTTATCGATAAG
>JAFGED010000243.1 GCA_016931785.1 Anaerolineae bacterium | reverse complement strand
TTCGGCGGCGTAAGGCGCCGAAACTGCCATGCCTTTCGCGCTCTGCGCGAAAGGCCCTAGGGAAGAGGTTTCTTTTCGGCACAGCGCCAGTATATCCTAACTTTGATTGGAGGTCAATTATCTTGGTCGTGTTTGTCATTTCTAGTTTCTGTGCTATCATACGCCTCGTTTTGTGGTGGGCGAATTATGGCTGAAGAAAATCAAGTTTCGCTTCCGGACGAGGAAATTCGTCTGTGTCCTGTCTGTGGCACGCGGGTGGCCGCGATGGCTTCGAGCTGCCTGATGTGCGGGGCGTCGCTCGAAGAGACGCAGACCGAGCCGGAAGGGGAAGAAACTTCGGAGAAAAAGCTGCCCAGGTGGGCAAGGCCCTTGATCGTCGTCGGGTTGACCGTGGTCTTTTTGGCGGCCGGGTTCTACGGGCTCTACGTATTGATGAACGCCCAGCCGCAGGACCTGGGGCCGACGCCCACGCTCACCCGCACTCCTACCATCACGCCAACGCCAAGGCCCACGCGGACGCCTGCGCCTACTGCGACGTCGACTCCGGTGCCGCCGCTCACTTACAGGATAGAGCCTGGAGATACGCTCAGCGGCATCGCCGAGATGTTCAAAACCTCGGTTGAGGATATTCTGGCCTTGAATCCAGACTTGGAGCCCGAGGCTTTACCGGTTGGCCGTGTTTTGCTCATTCCCGCCGGGACGCTCACGCCGACCCCTTCTCCGACGTTTGACCCAAGTCTGCCCACGCCGACACCCGGCAATTTCGTCGTCCACGTCGTCGAACATGGGGATACGCTCATTTCGATCGCCGATGAATATGGGGTATCGATCGCGCTCATTCGCGAGGCCAACGCCGATCAGCTACCCGTCGGCAGCGACGACATATTTCCAGGCCAGTCGCTAGTCATTCCATTGGGGACGCCGGTTCCCACTTCCGCGCCGACAGTAGACCCGCTCGCCACGCCGACGCCAAATCCTCCCTATGCAGCACCTGTGCTCCTCAGCCCACCTAACGGGGCGACTCTGGAGGGCACTGCCTCGCTGGTCGTGTTGCAGTGGACCTCGGTGAGCGTGCTTGGCGAAGACGAGTGGTACGAGGCGACGCTTTACTTTCCCACTGGCGAGGTGGCGCGCAGGTTTCACACCCGCGCCACGATCTGGCGCGTGCCGTTCGACCTCATGATGGACGCGGACGGCGAGATGCCCGAGTTCCGGTGGGGGGTGATGGTTGTGCGAGAGGTGCAGGGTAAGGGTGGGGAATTGACCTACGAAGAGGCGGGCTATGCCAGTGAGGTGCGGAGGTTCGTGTGGATCAAACCGACCCCGACCCCGACGCCCACTCCCACGCCGACTCCCTGAGGACCTGGCCTAAAGAAAAGCGCCGCTCGAAAGAGCGGCGCTGGTTTTTGCGGGGAAAAGTCAGAAAGCGTCCAGCCGCTTCGCGGTTGGCAATCGCATTGCGGTGGGGATGAAGTGCAATCCTGCGGATTGCCGTAACCTCTTGGATTGCCGCAAGGCGGGGGATTTGGGGGCGGCAGGCGCGAGCGAAGCTCGCACAGGCTTCACGAGCTACGTTGCGAGATAGCTCTACCAGGGGCTGCTCTCGCCCTTCAGGTAGCTATCGATGTCGGCAGCGGCGCGCTTGCCGGCTCCCATCGCGCTGATGACGGTGGCGGCGCCGGTGACTACATCGCCTCCGGCCCATACGCCTGCTTTCGTCGTCCGCCCCGTTTCCTCGTCTGCCACGACCGTGCCCCACTTGGAGCGCTCCAGCCCGCCTGCATCGGCAAAGACGATGGGGTTGGGGCTGGTGCCCAGGGCCATGATGACCATATCCACGTCCATGTCGAACTCGGAGCCTTCGATGGGGATGGGGCGTCGGCGGCCGCTACTGTCCGGCTCGCCCAGCTCCATGCGGATGCAGCGCATGCCGCTCACGACGCCCTTCTCGTCGCCATAGATTTCCACCGGGTTGGTCAAAAAGTCAAAGATGACGCCCTCCTCCTCGGCGTGGTGCACTTCCTCGGCGCGGGCCGGCACTTCGGCCGATGAGCGGCGGTAGACGATGTGTACCTCCGCGTTTTCCATCGCTTGCAGTGCCTGCAACCGCAGGCTGCAGCGGGCCGAATCCATCGCTACGTTCCCCGCGCCAATCACGGCGACTTTCTTTCCTACCTTGACCGGCGTGTCGTACTCGGGGAAGCGGTACCCTTTCATCAGGTTGACGCGGGTCAGGAACTCGTTGGCCGAGAGGACGCCGTTGTAGTTGATACCGGGGATGCGCATGAAGGATGGCAGCCCGGCCCCGGTTCCCAGAAAGATGGCGTCGAAGCCTTCCTCGTTCAGCAGTTCGTCGACGGTGTACAGCCGTCCGATCACCGCGTCGGTGCGCACCTGGATGCCCAGGCACTCGGCGGCGTAATCGATCTCGGCGTGCACCACGCCCTTGGGCAGACGGAACTCGGGGATACCATAGACCAGCACACCGCCAGGGCTGTGCAGCGACTCGAACATGACGACCTCGTGTCCTGCTTTGCCCAGGTCGACTGCACACGTCAGCCCGGCCGGGCCGGTGCCGATGATGGCCACGCGCTTGCCGCTGGACGCGGGACGCTCGAGCGGGCAGGTGCGGTAGGTCAGCTCGTAATCTCCAATGTACCGTTCCAGCCGTCCGATGGCTACTGGGTCGCCCTTCTTGCCCAGCACGCACTGGGCCTCGCACTGCGTCTCCTGCGGGCAGACCCGTCCGCAGATGGCGGGCAGGTTATTCTTCTCCTTCATCGCTCGGATGGAGCCTTCGATGTCGCCTTCTCGCAGGGCTTTGATGAATTCAGGGATGAGGACGCCCACCGGGCAGCCCTCCACGCATTGGGGTTTCTTGCACTGCAGGCAGCGATCGGCCTCCTGCTGCGCCAGTTCCGGCGTAAAGCCCAGGGCGACTTCGTCGTAGTTCGTCCGCCGGACCCCTGGATCTTGCGCCGGCATGTCCTGGCGGGGGATTTTAATGCGCTCACGGTTGGTCAGTTCGGTCACTTGATCGCCTCCAGCTTGCATTCGTGCTGCCACTGCTCGACGGCCTTCTTCTCCTCATCGAGATAGAACCGCTGCCGCGCCAGCATCAGGTCCCAGTCCACTTTGTGCGCGTCGAACTCGGGGCCGTCGGCGCAGACGAACTTGGCGCCATCGGTCAGCTGCACCCGGCAGCCGCCGCACATCCCGGTGCCATCGATCATGATCGTGTTCAGGCTGACGATGGTAGGCACGCCGAAGGGCTCTGTCGTCGCCGCGCAGAACTTCATCATGATCGCTGGCCCGATGGCCCACACCCGGTCGATCTTGCGCTGCTCCAGCAGCTCTTTGAGCGGCTCTGTGACCAGGGCTTTGCGCCCGTGGGAGCCGTCGTCGGTGCAGACGATGAGTTCGTCGCTGGCCTCCCGCATGCGGTCTTCCCAGAAGAGCAGATCCTTGGTGCGCGCGCCGATGATGGAGATAACCGTGTTCCCGGCCGCTTTCAGCGCCCGCGCGATGGGGTAGATGATGGCGATGCTGGTGCCGCCTCCGATGCAGATGACGGTGCCGTAATTCTCGATCTCTGTGGGGTGCCCCAGCGGTCCGGCGAATGTAGCCAGCTCTTCGCCCGGTTCGAGGGTTCCCAGTTGCATCGTCGTTTTGCCAACTTCTTGGAACATGATGGTGATCGTGCCTGCCTCCCTGTCAAAGTCGGCGATAGTCAGAGGAATGCGCTCGCCGTATTCGTCGATGCGCAAGATGATGAACTGTCCCGGCTGCGCTTTGCGCGCGATCTCGGGCGCTTCAATCACCATAAGCTTGTTGATATCTCCGAGCACTTCTTTTTCCAAAATTCTGTACAAAGATGGCCTCCCTGTTCTTGTGGTGCACCTGCGCAAGGATACCTCCATATTGCATGATAGTCAAGTGCGAGATGGGTGGTGATTGCCCACATCTTCGATGTGGCATACTCCAACGCCACAGAAAGGAATTTCTGGGGGCGCGGGTGCCGGAATCCGTTGACACGACCGAGTTTCTCAAGACTGCCCTGGAGGAAAAAGTGGCCTTTGTGCCATTTGAAGAGGGTTCTGTGTGATTGATGCCTGGCAACTTTTACGGGTATGCTGCGTAGAGATAGCAGGAGCTGAGAGATGGAGCAAAGGACATATCGAGGGGAGATAGATGCCGAGGGATTGGCCGACGCGCTAATGACGCGTTTCAACCACGGCGACCTGATGGCGCAAATGGTGCGCGGGCAGGAGGGGCACCTGATGGTGCAGATCGCCACGCGCCAGTGGGGCTGGGGTGCGGCGCGCTCGGCACTCAGCGTTGGTATCGCGCCGGTCGAAGGGGGCGTGCGCGTGACGGTGGGCGAGCAGCGGTGGCTGGATGCGGCGGCTAGCTTGGCCGTCACCGGGCTGGGAGCGCTGGTAAACCCGCTCTCGTTACTGGGTCGCATCGACGATATTGCCCGCGACGTGGGCAAGCTGACGCTGCCCGATCAGGTGTGGGTTGCTGTCGAGCATTACGTCGATAGTGTGGGGGCAAAGCTGGGTATGTCGGAGAAGCAGGTCGTGGTGGCTTGCCCGTACTGCGGGGTGGGGAACCCCGTCGGAGTAGGAACGTGCTCGGCCTGTGGTGGAAGCTTGGTCGACGCGCAGCCGGTGGCCTGTCCGAACTGCGGTTTCATCTCGCCGAGAGACGCTCGTTTCTGCAGCCGGTGTGGGGTAAAGCTAGGGCCTAGCCCTTAGTTTAGGATTCTTGCAGGGTAACTACTCAGCCTTGCTTCGCAGTCGCCTTTCGCGTGTGAAAAG
>JAFGED010000242.1 GCA_016931785.1 Anaerolineae bacterium | reverse complement strand
CCCCCGCCCCCTCTCTTTTCACACGCGAAAGGCAGCTGCGAAGCAAGGCTGAGTAGTTACCTTGAGATAATCTATCAAAGTGAAACGCACCCGCCGCCTGCGCCTGACGGTTTGGTGCACGTGCTTGTTTAGATTATAGCGGGGCGAGGGGTGTAAATCTAGTACCCAACTGGGGCATTTTGGGTGGCGGTCGAGGCGGATTTGGGCGGCCGAGCGGCGGCCAGGATACCCGAACGGGTAAGCCCCTTGGGTTTTTAGACCCAAGGGGCTTGATCACTTGATCTGCAAGGGGTTTTCTAGCGAAGCGACGTCAGCGTCGCGCTGTCGAGGCCAAAGGGCACCAGGATGTAGTCGTCGGTCCAGCGGTTCTTGTCGCGGAACTGGCCCGGCCCGGTCCAGGCCAGATCGCCCTTATTCAAGTGATGTGGCCCCAGCAGGTTGCGCAGCGTGCCCACCAGCTCGATCTCGATGATGTTCTCACCCGCCTCCAGCGCTTCAGTGACGTCCACCCGGTGCGGCTGCCAGGCGACGGCGCCTACTTGCTGGCCGTTTACGCGCACGTGGGCGAGGGCGGCGCGCAGGTTGTGCAGCTCCAGCAGCGTGCGCCCATCCAGAGAGGGCAGGGTGACTGTCTGGCGCAGCGTCGCCCGCCCGGCGAAGAAGGCCAACCCCTGCGCGGTCAGGTCGACGGCCACTGCGCTCCCGCCCCTGGCCTGCGCGTCGGTGGGTGGCGCGGTCAGGCGAAAGTCGGGCGCGTAGCGGTCAAAGACCTGGCCGTTGAAGCGGTTTTCCTCCCGCAGCCTGCGCCCGGCCACGCCGAAATCGCCGACGACGTACATGCTCTCCAGCTCGCTATCTCGGCCAAAGGCGCCGCTCAGCACGACCTCGTTGCGACCGGCGCGCACGGCGGCGCTGATATCCAGCTTGCGGAAGGAGGTGTCCGTCCACCAACCTTGGTCTTTGGCGACGGGCTGTCCGTTGACGGCGATCTCGAACCGCTCGGGGGATTCCACCGCCAGGTAGACGGGCGGCGATATCTGAACGTCGGCGTCGAAGGTAAAGCGCAGCGCAAAGGGCGTGCCGACGCCTGCCTTGGCGATCGTATCGTGGGCGTCCAGTATGTGCAGCGGCTCGCCCCAGTCTTCGCCTCCAAGCCGCACCTGGGCCGTATCGAGCGTCAGGGCGTTGGGGCCGTGCAGCGTCAACTCCCATCGATCCGAAAGCGCGATCTGCGATACAACCTGTTCGGCGGCCTGGCGGAACAGGACCGGCGCCTGGTGCGGGTGCAGCACCAGCAGGTGCGACCCGACCGGTGGAAAGTCGAGCGTGACGCGCGTGACGCCATCCTGCCAGCGGCAGGGCAGCTGGCGAACGTCGCCTGTGGCCGGGTCCCATTCCTCCAGCCGGCCGGCGCCCCGCAGCTCGACCGTGGCGGGGCCGCCGCGGTCGCGGTCGATGTTGGCCAGGAAGTAGACCTCGGCCTCGCCGATCCGGCGATGGTGAACCCAGATCGTGGGGCGGCCGGGCACGCGGACGTCGAACGGCAGCACGTCGTCGAGCGCCTGCGGCAGGGAAGCCAGGTCGACGGTGCGCGCCGTCTCCGGCAGCACCGGCTCACCGGCCGGCCGGCCGTCGATCAGCGTGGGCGTCGGCTTCAGCGCCAGCACCGGGCCGCCCGCCGCGGCGAACTCGCGCAGCAGCCGCGCGCTGTTCTGCGCCAGCGTCGTCCCCGGCGGCACGATGACCGCGCGGTAGGCCATCTGCCCCACGTGCAGCTCCGGCCCGTTTTCGCCTGTCACCACGCGGGCCTCGCACGGCGCGCCGGGGGCCATCGACATCTCGTCGCCCAGGTGAAAGTCGCGCTGGTTCTGCATCAGCGCCATCAGTAGATCGTCCAGCGCCCGGTCGAGCTGGCCGATCTCGTAGGTGTGGCCGGGGCGGTAGAGCGTCCACGCGCTGCCGACGGGGTGGATCACCAGCACGTCCACCACGCGCTGGCCCTGGCTGAGGGCGTAGCTCAGGCGGGCAAAGTAGTCGGCAATGAGGTTGTTCTCGGGCCACCAGGGTTGCTGGTAAAAGACGTTCTGCGGAAAGTCGCGCTTGCGCTCGCCGCGCATGCTGTAGAGCGAGAGGTGCGGGTTATTGAGTGTGATGCCCAGAACGTAGGCCCAGTCGCCGATCCACTTGCGGCCGGTGTGGGCGAAATCCTGCCCGCTGCAGCCATAGTTCTCGCACAGCGCGCGCGGCTTGCCGGTCTGGCACACGACGCTATCGAGCTGCTTGACCGTGAGCACGGCGCCCCACTGTTCGTTGATCAGCCGTCCCAGCTTGTCGATGCCGGGGACGTGCATGTACGGGTAGTGGACCATCGCCGCGCCCAGGTTCTCGGTCTGGCTGCGCAGCGAGTCCTCGGCGTTGTAGTGGCCGGTATAAGCCAGGTTGTGTGCCTCGCACCAGTCGAATATCTGCCGTGAATAGTTCTCCAGGAACAGCTCGGTGATCGTGTGCCAGTAATCGTAGCGCACGGCGTGAAAATCGCCCGCGTGAAACTCGGCCGTATCGAAAAAGAGAGCGGGCAGTTGGGGCAGCAGGTCGTACCCGCGGCGCGCCTGGAAGATGGCGGCAAAGTCCGTGGTCCAGGGGAGGGCCAATTGATCCCGTGGCACCCGTAACTGGGGCTCGTCGGTAAAGATGCCGGGCACCGCCTTGCCGAATGCGTCTCCGACGACGCGGGCGTATGCCTCGTGGGTCGATTCCAGGAACGCCCGCACGGCGCCTCCGTTCAGCACGTCGAGGTAGCAAAAGTCCTGGAACCAGGCGCTGCCCAACGCCATCGTCTGCGGGTAGAATTGGACCACGCGGTCGGCGCTGTCGGCCAGGGTGGGGGCGTCGTCCGGGCGGATGCCGGCGAGCTGGCCCTCGACCTCGCGGGCGGCGAAGGTGGCGATGCGCTCCGCTATCAACGCGGGCCGGTTGGTCACGTTGCACACCAGGCACTGGGCGCGGTAGCCGGGGTTGGCGGCCACGCTCAGGCCCCCGGCGAACCCGCTGGGCCACTTGTCCTCGTCGTACAGCCAGGCGCCCATCCCGCGCTTGCCGGCCTCCTCGGCGCAGGCGCGGATGCACGTCATCCACTTCTGGCCCAGGTAGGGCGTCACCAGTCCCACGCGCGAGTGCATGAAGAAGCCGCCCCATCCCGCCTCGTCCATCAGGCCGATCTGGCGCGCTAACTCCTGCGGGTCGAGGTCGTCGTTCCACGACCAGAAGGGGGCCTCGCGGTAGGTTTTGGGTGGGTTTTGGAATTGGTCTAGGTCCATTTTCTGCCTCCTGTAAGGTTCTCTATTTGTAACAGCGTAACTACTCAGGCTATTCGCCCGAGCAGTCTCCCTCGCTCGAAAAAAGGGAGAGATGGGGGTTTGGAGAGCGGCGAAGCCGCTCT
>JAFGED010000241.1 GCA_016931785.1 Anaerolineae bacterium | reverse complement strand
GCAGTTTGGGCTTGCGCCCAAACTGCACCTTGGTAACACCATTTCCTCACAAGCAGCGTATACGCCCCAAGGAACAAATACACCCATGGGGAGTTGGAGGGGGGAGAAGCGGCAGGTTGTTACCTGGAGGTGTCCAGCTTCTCCAACAGCTCCAAGATGACGCCCAGGGCAGGCGCGCTGTCCACGTAGGTGTACCGGCCGCCGGTATAATCCCCCTGCTGAAGCACCGCGATGCCGTTTTCCTCCAGGAACGCGACGACCTGATCGGTGTCCTTCACGAAGAAGGCGATGTGATGCACCCCATCACCCTTCTCGTCGAGGAACTCTTGCCAGGTACTTGGACCGCCGACGGGCTCGATCAGCTCCAAGCTGACCTGCCCCATATCGAAGAACGCCAGCTTGGCCCGCGCATCCGTCGGCACCCCGCGATACCTGGTGTGCGCGATCTCCTGCCCATCGGTGACGATGACCTCTGGCTTGGGCAAGCCAAAGACCTGGCTGTAGGCCTCTATCGAGCGCTCGATATCGCGCACGATCAGGCCCACCTGGCAGATGACGCTGGATCCTATTCCTTGATTATTCATCAGACAATCCTTTCATCGAAACTTACTCCACCACAATCTCTCCCAATAACACCCGGTCAGACGTGCCCTCGGAGCCCGTCGCGATGAGCAACCGCTGTTGCCAATCGGGAGGTGTGTAGAGCCCCAGCATCGCGTGGTAGGTGCCCGGCGGCGTCTCCGGCTTGACCGGCACAGGATGCACCTGCACGAAGCGATCCCCGGGCTGGAGACCATCCGCCCACACGCTCAGCCAGTCGACCTGACCCCAGATATCCGTCCCGCCCGATGTGAGGTGCACAAAGGCGACGACGGGCGTGGGGTCGGCGGCCACCACCTCCCAATAGGTGAGCAGGCGCAGTTGGTCGCCGGGTCGCACAGAATCCACTTGCAGTTCAGCCCCTAGCAAGGCAAAACGGCCATCAAAGAAGAGAGGCAGAGCCGGCGATGGGAGGTGCGCCTTATCCGCCGGCCAGGCCATCGGTAGGGATGCCAGCGCGTTTAACCGATCCTCAAAGGCCGCGGGGGATTCAACCCGAAAGGCCATGAAATCGTCGCGATCGGCGGTTATCAGCTCCGCATCCGCAAAGAACACGGCCTGCAATTCCGAGTCGAACGCCTGCGGTCCCAGCGGGTCGATGGGGAAATAGGCAGTGACCGGGCCCGCGCCTGCTGGCCAGACCCAGCCGCCGGCCGGGTCGAACCAGCGCACACTCAGGTCGTCCCGCCGCAGCGCCAGGTCAAAGCCGACGGCGTTCCACGGATGCCAGTAGTTGACGTAGGGCGCGCCGATGACCACCGGGCCGGGTGGCTCATGGGCGTCCAGCTCGCGGGCGACGGCGGCGACGCCGCCCTGGTGCAATTCGCGCACCTCCGGGGCGCTGGCCCAGGTGACAAAGTAAGCATACCCCGAAAGCGCGCCGTGCGAACCCACCACCACCGCGACCAGCAGCGGGCCGATCCGTCGCCAGCGCTTCTGCACCGCACGCCACAGCGCATCGAGGCCCAAACCCAGCATGATGTAGGCCGGTGACTGGGCGGCGACGGCGTGGGAAATGCTGGACGGCGGCTCTGCGATCATCGCCGGGACGGTGGACACACCCAGCCACAGAAAAAGCAGCAGGCAGCGCGCTCGCCGCCACCGCCAGATACAAAGCGCCACACCGGCGACGAAACAAACGGCGGCCAACGGCTCAAAGACCGGTCGACCGTAGACGTTGTAGAGCCAGTCCTCCTGCCCCCGCCAGACGAACATTCCCAGCGCGTGTACCGCCAGGTCGAGCACCGGTAGGGGATCGCCTGCCTGGAGCGCCGTCCAGGCGCCGGCTAACTGCGCGACGCGCTGCTCCGTCCCTGGCTGCCCGTAGACGACGGCGAGCAATGGCGCGGCCAGCAGCCCGCCGAGAACGATCGCCATCAACAGCCCCCACCACGCACGCTTGAAATCGGGGCGGTGAAACAGGAACAGGTAGAGGGCAAAGGCAGCCGGCAGCAGCGGGAACACACGGGCAGCCATATAGGTGTAGAACATACCGCCCAGGCAGACGCCACCAAGCACAAAGTCCAGTGGCGACGAGCGCTCTAGCCCACGCCAGATGAAATACACCATCAGGCAGGAAAACGGCACGATGGCAATCCCACGCAGGCCATCGCGGCTGTAAAAGACCGACCAAAACGAGACCGCCAGCCCCGCCGCAGCCAGGGCGGCAACGCGGGGGCCAAAGAGACGCCGCGCCACCAGCCAGGTCGTGAGCACGCCTGATAGGCCAAACAGGGCGGCGGGCAGACGCAGGCTCCAGTCACACGCCTTGGTTAAAGCGATAGAGGCCGCTTGGGTGTAGTGGAAAAGCGGCTCGTGCCCCCACGATTCGTGGAAATAGATCGGGAACTCGCCAGCGAGCACCCGCTGGGCCATGCGATAGTTGAGCAGTTCATCGTATCGCAGGCCAGGCGGCACGTCGCGCAGGGCGACCAGGCGCAGGGCCGCCGCCATCAGCAAGATGGCGACCACAGCCCAAAGCTCCCACCGCTGCAGACCGCCCGCTTTACGCATCGCCACACCTCTTGTCAAAGGGGGGCACCTTTTGCGAAACCATAGCCTTCAGTTTGGCCAGCGCGTCTTGCGCGGCCTGGCACTCCTGCGGCGAGAGCGGGAGCACGGCGAACTCGTCCTCGTCTAATACCTGCATCGCCCCATCCAGCCCGACCCACAGGTCGAGCGCTAAATCCTCGGCCTCGACGCTGCCAGCAGTGATGCGCGCCGGGCGGGTGATGTTACAATACCAACCCTTCAAACGGCCATCACTGGCACAAATCTCGAAAATATTGTACCATTGCTCGGTAAAATGGTGCTCGGTCCAGAGATCGCCGGCTTCGAGGACCACAAAGCCCAGGTCAAGCGAAGGCCGGTCCCAGATGGTTCGCAAGACGACGGCTCCCTCTCTCCGCCACAACACCTGGCCCGGGTAGATGGCAACTTGGCGACCGGCGTGATCTAGCTTGCGAATAGTGACCTGTCCCACAGGTTTGAATTCTACCAGGATTCGGGAGCTGCCGCAAGGAGGGCCCACTAGCAGCATTAAACGAGCCCAGAAGGAGACACCAGTGTTCTACAATGGTCTGTATAAAAAGGCAAGCAAGATCGCGCACATATGGGTGCTGCTACCCCTGCTGCTTCTCACCGCCTGCAGCTGCGCCAAAACGCCGCCGCCCGGCGAACCGGTGACGATCACGTTCGCCTATCCCGATTCCGAGGCAGAGCGGTACGAGGCGCTGATCGCCGAATTCAACGAAAGCTATCCCCACATCACCATCGACCGTAGCGCGGACGACGATGGCGACGAGGATGGCGCGGACGTCTTTTTCGTCTCGCCCTTCAGCCTGAACGGCCTGCTGGAACAGAACGCGGTCCTGGCTCTCGACCCACTGCTCGGAGAAGACGGGACGCTCGACAAGGCCGACTTTTACCCCGGCACGGTGGAGCTCTTCACCAGCGAGGATAGACTGTGGGCCATCCCCGCCGGGATGACCGTGATGGTGCTCTACTACAATCAAGACCTGTTCGATCGATACGGCGTCCCCTATCCCGAGCCCGGATGGACGTGGGACGACTTTTTGGACGCGGGCCGCGCCATACGCGACCCCGCCAATGGCGTGTTCGGCTACGGGGATATCGACCAATACTTTGATCCCCTGATATTCGTCTACCTGCACGGCGGGAGCATCACAGACAGCATGCAGAACCCCACCCGCATGACGTACGACGACCCGCGAACGATCGCGGCGATGGAATGGTACGCAGCATTGTTACACGACTACAACGTCGCTCCCCAACGCACCCAGTTCCACGAGATAGGTGGAAACGTGATGGCCGGCGTCTACGGCGACCGAGTTGGTATGTGGATAGACTGGATCGATCAGCGAGGAGGAAGCAGCGACTCGAGCGACGATTGGCCTGCGGTGTGGAAGATGCGCTGGGGGATGGCTCCATTGCCCCGCGCCGACCAGGCGGTCGTACCGATGATCACCAGCGGGTACGCCATCTCCTCCGATACGGCCCACCCCGACGCGTGCTGGCGATGGGTTTCCTTCCTGAGCAGTCAGGCGCAGACACCCTTCAACATGATTCCGGCGCGCAAGTCGCTGGCCGAGTCTGCTGAGTATAGGGAACTGGTTGGTAAAGACGTCGTTGACGTCGCTCGAGCATCTCTGGAGGGCTCGACGCCGCTCTCCCCGGCGCTGTTCGAGTTCATAAGCTTTGACGTATACGGGAGAGCCATCAATGCCATCCTCGCCGGGAACATCACGCCCGCGGAGGCGCTGACCCAGGCGCAGCGACAGAGTGAGGGTGAGGATTAGCCACGGTGGAGTGTGAAGCGAAGGCTGCATAAGCAGTGGCCAACCGCAAAGTGGCTAGACGCTTTTGGGCTTTTTCCCAGAAAACCAGCGCCGTCTCTCGAGGGGCGGCGCTGTCGTCATAAGCTTTGCCAGAAGCCGGTTCGTAGCGGGCGATTATGATGGTTAAGAAAATAATTCGGGTACGCCGTCCACCCGCCCGGAGCTCAAGCTCCGGGCAGAGGCCTGGCCTAACGGCCAGGGAACAAAACCCCCTTCGGGGCTCAAAATAGCCCGAAGGGCTTCCATTTTTGAGCCCGGAGACTTCGTCGTGAGCTCAGTCGAACGATTCATCTCCGGGCGGAG
>JAFGED010000240.1 GCA_016931785.1 Anaerolineae bacterium | reverse complement strand
TCGATGATCCAGACCGGGCTCGATATCACGCCCGTGATCACGCACCGGTTTCACTACACGGAATTCGAGCAAGCCTTCGAGGTCATGCGCTCCGGCAACTCGGGGAAGGTGATCCTGAATTGGGAGAGCGAGTGAGAGAGTAAGCGATAAAGCGATTCGCTCATTCGCTGACTCGCTGACTCGCTGACTCGCCTGTCAAAAAGGAGTATGCGATGATGGATGAAAAATTCGACTTTATCCGCGAAGACACCAAGGCCCTCAAGGACGCCGGTCTCTTTATCACCCTGCGCACCATCGATTCGCCCCCTGGCGCGTGGATGGCCGTGGATGGCAAACGGGTGCTCAACCTGTGCACCAACAACTACCTGGGACTGGCCGACGACGCGCGCCTGGTGCAGGCCGCCCACGACGCGCTCGACCGCTTCGGCGTCGGCCCCACGGCGGTGCGCTCCATCGCCGGGACGCTATCACTGCACGCCGAGCTGGAGCGCCGCGTCGCCGAGTTCAAGGGGGTGGAGGACGCGCTCTACGTTCAATCCGGCTTTTGCGCCAACCAGGCCGCCATCCCGCCGCTGGTCGGCAAGGACGACGTCATCTTCTCCGACCGGCTCAACCACGCCTCCATCATCGACGGCTGCCGGTTGAGCGGAGCCAAGATCATCGTCTACGAGCACGCGGATTCTGCGAATCCGCGCGACCCCGACGACCTGGAGGTCAAGGTCAAGGAGAACCTGTCCGGCTACCGGCGCGGCATGGTGATCACCGACGGCGTCTTTTCGATGGACGGCGACGTGGCCCCGCTCGACCGCATCTACGCGGTGGCGGAGCGGTACGGGCTGATGACCATGGTGGACGACGCCCACGGCGAGGGGGTGCTGGGCCGCGGCGGGCGCGGCATCGTCGACCACTTTGGCCTGCACGGCCGGTTCGACGTCGAGATCGGCACCTTCTCCAAGGCGTTCGGCGTCATCGGCGGCGTGGTCGCCGGAAAGCGCGTGGTGGTCGATTACCTGCGGCAGAAGGCGCGGCCCTTTCTCTTTTCCAACGCCGTCACCGCCGCCGATACCGCCGCCTGCCTGGCCGCCGTCAAAGTGCTGGCCGAATCGACCGAGCTGGTGGAGCGGCTGTGGGAGAACACGCGCTACTTCAAGGACGAGATGAAGAGGCTGGGATTCGATACCGGCCACAGCGAGACCCCCATCACGCCGGTGATGCTGGGCGAGGCGCCGCTGGCGCAGGAGTTCAGCCGCCGCCTGTTCGAGGCAGGCGTCTTTGCCATGGCCATCGGCTTCCCCACCGTGCCCAAGGGAATGGCCCGCATCCGCGTGATGGTCTCTGCCATGCTCGGCCGGAAGGACCTCGATTACGGCCTGGAGAAATTCGCCGAGGTGGGCAAGGCCCTGGGAGTGATCTAGCGATGGCGCGACGCCCCACGACGCCCAGCAAAAACGCGCTCATCGGCGCGGTGATCATGCTCGCCCTGTGCCTGCTCGTCTCCCTGGCCGCCAACGCCGGCCTGGGGGGCTGGTCTATGATGAGCCGCCAGGAGTCGGACCGGTCGCATGCGCGGGCGGCCACCCTTGAGGCCGAAACCGACGGAGCGCAGCGGGAGCTTCAGGAGGCCCGAGACCGCATCGCCACCCTGGAGGCCGAACCGGCGCAAACGCCGCAGGCGGAGACGCCGCAGGCGGAGACGCCTGAGGCGCCCGCCACACAGCCGGCAGAGCCAACGTGGACGCCCGAGGCGTCCGCCACAGAGCCGACCGCGATACTGCCGACCCTGCACCCGGACGACGTCGCGCTGATGGATACGGTCGAGGGGCAAGTCGTGGCGCTGCGCGGCCTCGAGACCCTGCGCCCGGTCGAGCGGGCGCTGATGACGCAGGAGCAGTTGGTCGAATACGTGACCGCGGATTTCGCGGCGGACTTTTCTCCCGCGGACGCGCGCGACTATGCCCTCACCCTGGCCGCCTTTGACGCGGTCGACCCCGAAATCGACATGTACAACCTGCTGCTCGATCTGTATGCCGAGCAGATCGCCGGGTTCTACGACACCGAGACCGAGCAGATAGTCGTCATCGCCGGAGCCGGCCCGATGGGCCAGATGGAGCGGCTCACCTACGCCCACGAATACACCCACGCCCTGCAGGACCAGCACTTTGACCTGGACGCGCTGGGACTTGGCGAGGACAAGTACGACGACGAATACCTGAACGCCGGCCGGGCGCTGGTGGAAGGGGACGCCACCCTGCTGATGCAGCAGTTCCTCGCCACCTACTACTCGACCGACGAGATGATGGCCCTGTTGGAGGAGATGGAGGAGATCGAGACGCCCGTTTTCGACTCGGCCCCCGACGTGGTGAGCGACGGCCTGATGTTCCACTACACCTACGGCCTGGCGTTCGCCCAGGCGCTCTACGACGAAGGCGGTTGGGCCGCCATCGACGCCGCCTACGCCAACCCGCCCCGCTCGACCGAGCACATCCTGCACCCCGACCGCTACCTGGCCGGGGACGCGCCGCTGGTCGTGGCCATGCCGCCGCTGACCGGCACCCTCGGCGCGGGCTGGCGGCAGGTGGAGGCGAACGTCCTGGGCGAGTACTTTATCGGCTACTACCTGGGGCAGCAGCTTTCCAGCCGGGAGGCTGGAGAGGCCGCCGAGGGCTGGGGCGGCGACCGCTACGCCGTCCACTACCGCGAGTCTGATGGCGCGCTGGTGATGGCGCTCCACGTCGTCTGGGACAGCCCCGCCGACGCCGAGGAGTTCGTGGACGCCTACGGCGCTTACGCCGACGGGCGCTTCGCCCACTCCGCCGACGTGACTGAGGGCGCGCTTGCGTGCTGGACCGGAGACGACACCCTGTGTCTGGCCTGGGGACCGGTCGATACCACGCTCGTCCTGGGACCGGACGAGACGACTGTCACGGCGGTGCTGGAGGCACTCGAGTAGGGGAAAATTCCGATCACAACACGCAAACTTGCCCCTTTCCTTGGGTTGCCCCATTGGGCGAAGCGTGGTATAATCCGACCCCACTGCCGATGGAAAACGACGGCGGAAGAGTCTTGTAGGAAGGAACGACCGATGAATCTGCTCGAATCTGTGGAACGTCAACTGGAACCCAACCCGGACATCCCCAACTTGCGGCCGGGCGACACCGTCAACGTGCACGCGCGCATCGTCGAGGGCGACCGCGAGCGTGTGCAGGTCTTTAAAGGCATCGTCATCCGCAAGCGCGGAGGCGGGCCGAACGCCAACTTTACCGTGCGGCGCATCGCCTCACACGGCATCGGCGTCGAGCGCACCTTCTTGCTGCACTCGCCACGTCTCGAGAAGGTCGAGGTCGTGCGGAACGCACACGTGCGCCAGGCTCAACTCTACTACCTGCGGGATCGTCGGGGCAAGAACGCGCGATTGAGAGAAAAGCGCGCGCGCTAAGTGCCCGGAGCCATCTACCGAGCCATCTACCGAGCCATCTAGGAGTGGGCGTAGGATTTTCCTACGCCCCTCTTTGTGTACATACTTGTGTACATACACTGTAACTACTCAGGCCTGCTTCGCAGTTGCCTTTCGCGACAAAAAGAGGAGGAAGGCTGGGGGGTTCGAGGGCGGCGAAGCCGCCCTCGAACCCCCCAGCT
>JAFGED010000027.1 GCA_016931785.1 Anaerolineae bacterium | reverse complement strand
GCTTTTCCCCATAGATCAAGTGAGCGGGACAGCGACAATCGGACGCACCGAAGCGAGGGACGGGGATAGAGGCAGCAGGAAAGCTAGAGAGCGCCCGAGCCCAAGCACATTCCCGTTTCTGCGTTCCGGTTGTGTACCAGGCTTGTACGGGTTGGGCTTGGGCTCGCAGATAATCAATGTGCCAATGTAGGGACTTGAGCGGGCGCAGGTGGCGCGCCAGCCGGGCGGCTAACCCACCCGGCCCTTGGGCACTCCCTACGTAAGCATACCAGCCTGAAGAAAAACAAAAACATCCCAAACGTCCAATGCGAACGTTCTCCGCGGAATGCGGAATGTGGAGGATAAGTACATACGTCCCAGGGCGGTCAGGAACCATACATCCGCCGATGCCACACAATGCCGGCAATCCACGCCACAATGCATCCCAAAACCAACAGCACCAGGGCTATGCCGTCAAGCAGACGAAAAGTGTGTCGCTTGTCGAACTCGTAGAGCACCTCGCCCTCGTACGGATCGGGCAAGATCAAGGCCACCAAGCCAGCCACGAGCAGCAGTACGGCCAGCACTGCTAATAGGACTACGCGCCACTGAAACATGGAACTATTCGGCAGGTGGCGGGATAGGTAGATCCTCTACAGCTACCTCGATCCACTTGTCGCCCTCCTCGATCAACATCACCGGGATGTCATCGCGGATGGGATACTTGCGGCCACAGTCTGCCTCCTGGCACACGAGCCAGCAGTCGTGAACCAACTCGAGCTGACCGGGGTCATCGCCGGACTTGCGCGTCTCGCCGCTGACGCAATACGGACAGCGTAGGATTTCCAACAGGTCTTGACTTATCATCGAGCGTTTGCCTCCTCAGCCTTCACTGGGTTACGCGGCCATTCAACCGCCAGTAGCCAACCGTCGCTAGGCATCTTTATAATC
Organism: Anaerolineae bacterium; assembly: GCA_016931785.1. Taxonomy (GTDB): domain Bacteria; phylum Chloroflexota; class Anaerolineae; order B4-G1; family B4-G1; genus JAFGED01. The sequence continues at coordinate 2,456 of JAFGED010000027.1, read as the reverse complement.
GAGATCTTGTGCGAATGGGGCAAGATTTTGCGGGTCTTGATTTTGCCCGGCCTCAGTTTTGCGAAGCAAAACTGTGCGGCGTTCTGAGCGCAGCGAAGAACGCCCCTAGTATAGCACAAGTGAGAGCAGGAGCAACCGGGCGCATTTCAGCAGTCCCCGGGCGACCATTGTTTCTTCTCAGCCGACACATTGCACAAGACTCATCGCCTAATCAAACGATGGCGTCGTCGTGGGATAAGGCGTCGGCGAAGGTGTGGGCGTCATGCAGAGGCGCGCCTCTCTCAACAGGGCGGCATACTCCGAAGCTGGAGCGCCGAGGGCAATGGCATGCTCTATCATCATCTCGGCATCGGCACAGCGCCCCACCCCCAGATAAGCCCGCCCCATCGCACCAAAGAAATCGACGAGAGGGCGTTCCGAGTGAATCTCCAGGCTCGTATCGCCACCCCGTATCAACTCACCGGCAGTCTCTAAAGAGATGACGGCCTCCTGCCAGGAATTACTGTCCACATAAGCTTGGCCCAAAGCAAACCAGAGCAAAGCAACAGGGTCAGATGAACCCTCGATCCCCTCGATCAAAAGATGGATCGCAAGCTGAGGGTGTCCGCTACTGATAAACGCCCAACCACGGTAGTAGTAGCGCAAAGGATCGTCAGGGTGGCTTTCGACATAATCTTGGCTAAGCACCAACAGGCGCCCGCTATCACCAGATGCACAAGCTGCCAGCCAGCGCGAGGAGAACAGGTCCTCCTCCAACAAAGGATCAAGACCTATGGCATGCTCGAAAGCCTGAGACGCTTGCGCATAAAGCCCCAGCAGCCGCAGCACCTCGCCGCGCAGCGCGTAGGCCGATGCAGCGTCAGGATCGGCGGCTATGGCACGATCGACATCGTCCAGCGCCAGGTCAAGCCGCCCTTGCGCCAGGTAAACAGCCCCCCTGGCGACGTAGGCCGGCGCAAACTCGGGGTCGACCTCGATGGCCCAATCAAAGTATTGCATCGCGCACGCGACGTCATCCCTCTGCCGACAGGCCAGACCCGCCTCATAGTAAACCTGCGCGCCAATCGGGATGGGAGTAGCAGTAGTCGGGATGCGCGTGGGCAGCCGCAGCGGAGAGGGAGAGCTGGAAGAGACGGTGGGATCGATGCGGCAACCCGCCAGAACGATCATCGCCAACAGCAGTGACAACCGTCGCACCGACATCACTCCTCAGCGTGTAGGTCCCGCCAGGCGGGCAGCCCGCCCACGCCCGCGGCAGCCCGCGCCGCGCGCGCGACCGCCTCGGCGACGACCTCGGCGGCGTAAGCGCCGACCAGGTTGACGTCGGCGCGCTTGTTGCCGGTCGATAGCGCAAAGAGGGTGTCGCCGTCGAAGAGGGTATGCGCCGGGCGCACCGCCCGCGCGACCCCGTCCTGCGCCATCTGGGCCACCTTGTTGGTCTGCTCCTTGTTCAACCGGGCGTTGGTCGCCACCACGCCGATGACCGTGTTCGAAGAGGCGAACTTGAGCGCCGCCTTGCCGACCAAGCTGCGCATCACCGCCAACGTGTCAGCAGGTTCGTCGGATGTCAGACTCCGCGCGCCCGCCAAGATCTCGCCCGTCCGAGGGTCCACCACGTCACCGAGGGGGTTGGCGACGACGAGCGTGCCCACCACCAACCCACCCCCCAGCTCGACGGCGGCACTGCCCAAGCCCGTCTTCATCGCCCGACCCGGACCGAGTATCTTACCTGCGGTCGCGCCGGTGCCGGCGCCCACGTTTCCCTCCGCCACGGGGGTGTCTATGGCAGCCCGGCAAGCAGCGTAACCGGAGCCAGCATCAGGCCGGGCCTTGGGGTCACCGATGTCCAAATCGAACAGGATCGCAGCCGGGACGATGGGCACCTTGGCCACGCGCGCGTTAAAGCCCACACCCCGTTCCTCCAGATAGCGCATCACCCCGTCGGCAGCAGCCAGGCCGTAGGCCGAGCCCCCGGCCAGGAGCACCGCGTGCACATCCTGCACCAGATGAAGAGGGCGCAGCAGGTCGGTCTCGCGGGTGCCCGGCGCGCCACCTCGTTGGTCGACTCCGCCCACGGCGCCTTTCTCGCACAGCACGACGGTGCAGCCGGTCAGGCCCTCCAAATCGGTGGCGTGACCGACGCGAATGCCGGGGATAGCAGTAATGCCTTTGTGCGCAGACTGAGCCATAGCGCCTCCTGTGTCGCTCGCCCTCAATGGCAGCACAAGTATAACCCACCTATAGCAGAAAGCAAGGTTACTGCTCAGCCTCTTGAGCAAAAAAGTGAAGGGATTGGGGTGTGATGGGCAGCTTTGCCACCCATCACACCCCAAAATTTCATCTTTTTCCATATTCAAGAGCATTTCCAGGCTTTTGCCTGAGTAGTTCGACAATGTTAGATTCGAGCTTGTTTGTGCGTCGAATTCCCCCCTCTAACTCCCCCCGCTACGCGGGGG
>JAFGED010000239.1 GCA_016931785.1 Anaerolineae bacterium | reverse complement strand
GCCGCCCTCGAACCCCCCATCTCTCCCCTTTTTTGAGCGAGGGCCACTGCTCGGGCGAACAGCCTGAGTAGATACGTTTTTTTCTCCGTGTTCTCTGCGTCTCAGCGGTGAGATACAGGCAATCACCGCCTACCGACGCCCTACTTGCATTTCTCAGGAAAAAGAGTACAATCCGCGCCGACTGGCGGAGGTTGAGATGGATTATTCAGAGGCTATCGCCTATCTTCACAGCCTCACCGATTACGAAAAGACGCGCATCGAGCGCTATACGCCCGAGACGTTCGGCCTTTCACGGGTTAAAAAGTTGGTAGCCCATCTTGGCGACCCGCACACACGCTTCCCTTCAGTGCACATCGCAGGCACCCGTGGCAAGGGGTCGACGGCGGCGGTGTGCGAGGCCTGCCTGCGGGCCGCCGGATACCGCACCGGGTTCTACATCTCGCCGCACCTGCACACCTTCTGCGAGCGCATCCAGGTGAACCGGGAAGAGATCTCGCGCGAAGATGTCGTCGCGCTGGTGGAAGAGATACGCCCGTTCGTCGAGCGCGTGCCGGGGGTCACCACCTTCGAGGCCATCACCGCGATGGGATTCCTTTACCTGGCCCGCGCGGGAGTGGACGTGGCCGTCGTCGAGGTGGGGTTGGGTGGGCGGCTCGATGCCACCAACGTCCTGACGCCCGAGGTATCCATCATCACCTCGCTCAGCCTGGAACACACGTACCTGCTGGGCGACACGCTGGACAAGATCGCCTACGAGAAAGCGGGCATCGTCAAACCGGACGTTCCGGCCGTGACCGCGCCGCAGCAGGATGAGGCGCGCATCGTGTTGGAGACGGTTTGCCGGGAGCGGGGCGCGCCGCTGACCAGGATTGGACGCGATTGGAAGTACGAGGCCGGCCCTGCGGACTTGGATGGGCAGGCCTTTTCCATCCGGCGTCTGGCCGGCGATGGGGCGAAACTGGATGGTGAATACTGGACGCCGCTCCTGGGGCGCCATCAGTTGGAAAACGCCGCCTGCGCCATCGCCGCGATCGACATCCTGGGGCAGCGGGGGTTCAACGTCTCCGCTGAGGCTGTGCGCGAAGGGCTGCGCACCGTCGATTGGCCGGGGCGGATGGAGATTCTGAGCCGCGAGCCGCTGGCCGTCATAGACTGTGCGCACAACCCCTATGCAGCGCGGGTGTTGCGCAAGGCATTGAATGAGTGGTTTCCTGATAAGCGTTGGGTGCTGGTCTATGGCGCTTCGGCCGACAAGGACATCTCTGGCGTGTTGACCACGCTCCTGCCTATCAGCGACTATGTGATCGTCACCCGCTCCGATCATCCTCGGGCAGCGGCGCCGGCCGAGTTGGCCGACATCGTTGCCTCCGCAGGAGGGGGAGCGGAGATCAGCACAAATCCGACAAAGGCACTCCAGCGCGCACTGGAGGTGATGAACCCAGGCGACGGCCTGTTGGTGACCGGTTCCATCTTTTTGGCCGCCGATGTCCGCGAGGAGTGGGCGCGGCATATGGGCGCACCGCTGCCTGATGTTGATGAAACGGAAAGTTGATGCACGAAAAGAACCCGATGTGGGATAGAGAGTTTCAGGATTGGTGGACCCAGGTGGGCTGGCCCCAGGGGTTCACTTTTTCCTTGGACGACATGGACTTTGATGAGATCGAGGATCTGCACCGGACTCCCGGTGAGATCATCGAAGCGCCCCTTCTGCCACTGCGCGACGTGGTCATGTTTCCGCGCATGGTCGCGCCGCTCTTTATCGGGCGCGATCGGTCGATCGAGGCGATCGAAGTGGCTAACGAGCGGGGTGAGCCGATCATCGCCATGGCTCAGCGCGATGCGGACGTTATGGAGCCGGGGGCTGAGGACCTGTTCACTTTTGGGTGCGAGGCGCTCATGGGGCGCCTGTTGCGCATCCCCGATGGCACCATCAGCGTGTTGGGCCAGGGAATCCGGCGGGTGCAGATCATCGAGTACCTCCAACTGGAGCCCTACATTCGCGTGCGTGCCTTGCCCGTCTACGAGACGGCGGAAAAGACGCCGCTCACCGAGGCGCTGATGCGGGCGGTGCTGGCGCTTTTCGAAAAGGTCGTGCAATTGAGCCGCACGCTGCCCGAAGATGCCTACGTCTTTGCGATGAACATCGACCAGCCGGGTTGGCTGGCCGACCTGATGGCGCAGGCATTGAGCATTGAGGTGGCCGCACGGCAGGAGGTGCTTGAGACGCTCGACGTCGCGGCGCGCCTGCAGCGCGTCAGCGTCCTGCTGGCCAAGGAGCTGGATGTGCTCGAGTTGGAGGATCACATCCACTCGCAGGTGCAGCAAGAACTGGACAAGACCCAGCGCGAGTACTTTTTGCGCGAGCAGATGAAGGTCATCCAGACCGAGTTGGGCGAGAGCGACATCTACACCCAGGAGGTCAACGATCTGCGCGAGAAAATCGTGCAGACGGACATGCCCGAAGAGGCGCGCGCCCAGGCTGAAAAGGAGCTCGGCCGTCTGGTTTCTATGCCGCCCATGTCGCCCGAGACCGGCATCATCCGTACCTACCTCGATTGGCTGGTCGAGCTGCCGTGGTCGGAGGAGACGGAGGACAACCTGGACGTCAAGCACGTGGAGGGGGTGCTAGAGTCGTGCCATTATGGGTTGCCCAAGGCCAAGGAGCGCATCCTGGAGTACATCGCAGTGCGACGCCTGGCCGCCGACAAGATGCGCAGCCCGATCCTGTGCTTTGTGGGGCCGCCCGGCACGGGCAAGACGAGCCTGGGGAAATCCATCGCCGAGGCGTTGGGGCGCAAGTTCGTCCGCGTGAGCCTGGGCGGCGTGCGGGACGAGGCAGAGATCCGCGGGCATCGCCGCACCTACATCGGCTCGCTGCCGGGTCGCATCATCCAGACGATGCGGCGGGCCGAGACGATCAATCCCCTGTTTATGCTCGATGAGGTGGACAAGTTGGGGATGGACTTTCGCGGCGATCCGGCGGCGGCCCTGCTCGAAATCCTCGACCCGGAACAGAACTATGCCTTCTCCGATCACTACCTCGAGGTGCCCTACGACCTCTCGAAGGTGCTGTTCATCACCACGGCCAACTTTCTCGACCCCGTCCCGCCGGCGCTGCGCGACCGGATGGAGGAGATCGAGTTCCCTGGTTACGTCGACGAGGAAAAGCTAGAGATCGCCAATCGCTTTCTGATTTCGCGCCAGTTGGAGGAGAACGGCCTGCAGGAGACTCCCGTCGCTTTCACCGAAGGCGCGCTGCGGGAACTCATCCGCGAGTATACCTACGAGGCGGGTGTGCGCAACCTGGAGCGCCGCATCGCCGGCATCTGCCGCAAGGTCGCCCGCGCTGTGGCCGAGGAGAAAAAGCCACCCCGCCGCGTCACGGCGGCGATGCTCAACCATTACCTTGGCCCTCCTGATTTCATCCGCAGCTTGGCTGAGGAGCAGGACGGGGTTGGCATTGCAATGGGCGTGGCGTGGACCGAGGGTGGGGGTGATCTGACACCGGTCGAGGTGGCGCTCATGCCCGGCAAGGGCAACCTGACGCTGACCGGTCACCTGGGCGATATCATGCAGGAGTCAGCTCAGGCGGCACTGAGCTATACCCGCTCTCGCGGCGACGATCTGGGTATCGAGCCGGACGTTTTCGACAAGACGGACATCCACGTTCACTTTCCAGAAGGGGCGATCCCCAAGGATGGCCCGTCGGCTGGCATCACCATTGCCACTGCGCTGATCTCTGCCTTCACCGGTCGGGCTGTGCGCCACGACGTCGGGATGACGGGCGAGATCACGTTGCGCGGGCGCGTGCTGCCCGTCGGCGGTCTCAAGGAAAAGATGCTGGCCGCTCATCGCGCCGGCCTCAGGACGATCGTCATTCCCAAGCGCAACAAGAAGGACCTGGTCGAAATTCCCCAGCGCGTGAGGCGCAACCTGGACATCATCTTGGTCGAGCAGATGGACGATGTGCTGATGACCGCGCTACAGCCACTCGCCCCCACGCCAGCGCGTCGGCGACGCTCCAAGAAGTCATGACCCAATATCCTCCCGACTCAAAACCTGCACCGCAGTCCAAGCCCGCCACGTGGTTGGATATGGTCCTGTATCTTGTGGCAGGCTTTGGGTTGTTTCTTCTGGCCAGCTTCGGCATGGGTTTTATCTTTACAGAGACTTCTATACTGGCATCTCTCACGTTCTACCTGCTGGACTTTTTCATCCTGTGTGGCGCGGTCTATGCGCTGGGCGTGCGGCGCGGCAAGCTCACGTGTAAGGAGATGGGCTTTTTGCCGCCGAGGGTGCGATGGCAGTGGCTCCTTGTGGCGGTCGTCGCTTCGGCAATCCTCATTCCGTTGCGTATGGTCCTGGGATATATCATACTGCTCCTGGCCGAAGGAGGGATCGAGAGCGTGCAGGCGCGCGCGGATGTCATCTCGGTGGGGATGGACTTTTCGTGGATCAATTTCCTGTTGACCCTTCTGGGCGCGGGGTTGCTTGCCCCGATCTCGGAGGAGCTCTACTTTCGAGGGTTGCTCCACGGCTGGTTCAAGTCGCGGCGCTTTGCCCTTTGGCTGCGGGTGTTGCTCAGTTCGGCGCTCTTTGGGCTGGCGCACTTTGACTCCCTGGCCGTCGCCGCCTCCAGCTTTGTGCTGGGCGTGGCCAACGCGCTGCTGTACGAGCGAAGCAAGTCGATCTGGATTCCCATCGCCATGCATATACTCACCAACAGCACTGCGGTGATCCTGCTGTACCTGGCGCTGGCGGTGATGGAGTACTTTCCGGTGATTGGCGGGTAAGTCAGCGTATGGGACATACAACTTGACAAATCGCGCGAACTGAGTATGATTGTGCCCAGCTTGAAAACGAGATCAAACCGATGAAACGGCCGAGACGCAGGACTAACGGTTACGCCTATTTCTACTTTTATTTTAGCAGCCCGTCGGGGACGGTTGCTTTGCGTTAGGTGGAGGCCGAGTAGGATAGGCAAGCCCAGAAACTAGCAAAAGCGTGGAGCAACCGCTCCACGCTTTTTTATTCAGGAGGAGATGCAATGACCTGTCGTGGTATCCGGGGCGCGGTCTGTGTAGAGACCAACGACGCTGCCGCCATCGTCGCAGCGACGCGCGAGATGCTGGAGCATATCGTCGCCGACAACGACCTGGCCGTGGAGGACATCGCCTGCGTGATCTTTACCGCCACGCCCGATCTGGACACGGCCTATCCGGCCCGCGCCGCCCGCGAGATGGGCTGGATGACCACGCCGCTGCTGTGCGAGCAGGAGATGGCGGTCAAGAGCGGCTTGCCGCACTGCATCCGGGTGCTGCTTTTGTGGAACACCGACCTGCCGGCCGACCGGGTTCGGCACGTGTATTTGGGCAAGGCGCGCGCATTGAGGCCCGACCTTGCCAACGCAGAGGAGTAAGAAGCAGGAAGCAAGATTGGACACATGATCTTGCATCTTGCATCGTGTACGAGGAGGAAAACCTATGACGACAAAAGTAGCGTTCCAGGGCGTCGCTGGCGCCTATTCCGAGGAGGCCATTCGCCAATACTTTGGCTCCGAGGTGGAGGCCATTCCCTGCAAGACGTCGGACGAGATATTTCCCATCGTCGAGAACGGCGATGCCGACTATGGTATGCTGCCGGTGGAGAACGCCGTCGCCGGTTCGGTGACAGGTTCGTACGAGCTGCTGATGGAGCACGACCTGCGTGTGTGGGCCGAGGTGATCCTGCGCGTGCACCACATGCTGCTGGCCGCGCCCGGCACAAAACTGGAGGAGCTCAAGCGCGTGCGCTCGCATCCGCAGGCGCTGGCCCAGTGCGAGCACTTTCTCGGTCGCTACGGGTTGACGCCCGAGCCCGCGTTCGATACCGCCGGCAGCGCCCGCGATCTGGCTGAAAGCCCGGAACCCGGCATCGCCGCCATCGCCGGCGAGTTGGCCGCGGAGATGTACGGCCTGGCGATCGTCGCGCGTAACATCGAGGACTTTCACTTTAACTACACGCGCTTTTTCGTCCTCTCGATGGACGATCCGCCAAGGCCGCAGCGCCCCAAGACCTCGCTCGTGTTTTCCGCCCGCCACCAGCCGGGGGCGTTGTACGACTCGCTGGGCGAGTTTGCCACGCGCGGCATCAATCTGACCAAGATCGAGTCGCGCCCGCGTCGCAACAAACCCTGGCAGTATCTCTTCTACCTGGATTTCGAGGGGCACTGGCAGGACCCCGAGTGCGAGGCGGCCATCATGGCGCTGCTGCGGCGGTCCTCGTTCGTCAAGCTGCTGGGCTCCTACCCCGCCGCCACGACGCCTGTATCTGAGGAGAGTAACGGAGGGTAGAGGCATGCCAGGAGACAAGTCTATGATCGTCATCATGAAACACGGCGCGACCAGCGCCCAGATCGCCAACGTCATCGCTCGCGTCGAGCAATCGGGATGCCAGGCCGACGTATCCGAGGGGGACGAACACACCGTCATTGGCGTCATCGGTGACGGCCGCCCGCTGGACCGCGAGCAGATCGAGCGCATGACGGGCGTCGAGCGGACGGTATCGGTGGCGCGGCCCTTCAAGCGGGCCAGCCGCGATTTTCACCCGCAGAGCACCGTCGTTCCCATAAACGGCGTGCAGATCGGCGGGGAGCAGGTGATCGTGATGGCCGGACCGTGCGCCGTCGAGAGCGAGGAGCAGCTCATGGAGAGCGCGCGCCTGGTGAAGGAGGCGGGCGCTCACGTGCTGCGCGGCGGGGCCTTCAAACCGCGCACCTCTCCTTACAGTTTCCAGGGGATGGGTGAGAAAGGGCTAAAGCTTTTGGCCCAGGCGCGCAAGGAGACCGGCCTGCCCGTCGTCACCGAGGTGATGGACCCCCAGACGGTGCCGCTGGTCACCACCTACGCCAACATCCTCCAGATCGGCGCGCGCAACATGCAGAATTACGCGCTGCTGCACGCCGTGGGCGAGGCTCAGCGGCCGGTGCTGCTCAAGCGCGGGATGATGTCCACCATCGAGGAGTTGCTGATGGCGGCCGAGTACATCCTTTCTCACGGCAACAATCGCGTCATCCTGTGCGAGCGCGGCATCCGCACCTTCGAGACCTACACCCGCAACACGCTCGATATCAGCGCCGTGCCCATGCTCAAACAGCTCACGCACCTGCCCGTCGTCGTCGATCCCAGCCACGGGACGGGCAAGTGGGAGTTGGTGGAGCCGATGGCGCGGGCCGCGGTGGCCGCCGGCGCGGATGGGCTGATGATCGAGGTGCACCCTCACCCCGAGGAGGCGCTTTCTGATGGCGCGCAGTCGCTCAAGCCGGAGCGCTTCGCCGCGCTGATGCAGAGCCTGCGGCCCATCGCAGAGGCGGTTGGCCGGACGCTGTAACATTGAACCGCCAAGACGCGAAGGGCGCAAAGGTTTGTAGTTTTTGGTTTTTGGTGAAGGGAGGGGCTAGTGGATATCGAAGAGGTTGGCCGGAATATTGTGGATGGCGCCGTCAAGGTGCATCGAGCGCTTGGGCCTGGGCTTTTGGAATCGGCCTATCAGAGGTGTCTGGCATATGAACTGGGCAAGCGCGGTTTGCGTGTGGAATGCGAAGTGGTGCTGCCGATTGTTTATGATAGCCAACGGATCGATGCGGGTTACAGGATTGATATGTTCGTAGAGGGTTGTGTCATCGTTGAGAACAAAACGGTGGAACAGCTTTTGCCCATTCACGAGGCTCAGTTGTTAACCTACTTGAAGTTGCGAGATTGCCGTCTTGGCTTCTTGTTGAATTGGAATGTCCCTTTGATGAAACGCGGCATCAAGCGCATGGTTAACAACTTGTAAACAAAAGAACTTGGCGTCCTTCGCGCCTTTGCGGTAAAGGAATTTTGGAGGCTACATGGATCTGTTAAATGCACAGGTTACTATTGTTGGGATGGGCCTGATGGGCGCCTCGTTGGCAGGCGGGCTGCGGGGCAAGTGCCGCTGCGTCGTCGGCGCGGCCCGGCGCGCCGAGTCGATCGAGATTGCGCTGGCGCGCGGCTTTATCGACCGGGGAACCACGGACCTGGCCGAAGGTGTGCGCGAGGCAGATGTGGTCGTCCTGGCGACGCCGGTGCGCGCGATCTTGCGGCAGTTGCCCGAGATCGCATCATTGCTGCCGGGAGGGTGCCTGCTGATGGACCTGGGCAGCACCAAGGGACGCATCGCCGCCGAGATGGCGCAATTGCCCGGTCACATCCAGCCTCTGGGCGGTCACCCGATGTGCGGCAAGGAGAAATCGGGCATCGAGGTGGCGGACCCGGCGCTCTACCAGGGCTGCACGTTCATCCTCTCGCCGCTTGAGCGCACGTCACAGGAGGCGCTGGCGCTGGGCCGCGCGCTGGCTGAGGGCGTCGGTGCGCGTCCCCTGATTCTGGAGCCGGAGCGGCAGGACTTTTTGGTGGCCACGGTCAGCCACCTGCCGTATCTTTTGGCCTGCGCCCTCGTCGCCACGGCGGATGCCACGACATCGCAGGACCCGGCGGCATGGGAGGTGGTGGCCACCGGGTTCCGCAGCACGTCGCGCCTGGCCGGCAGCGACGTGACGATGATGATAGACATCCTGCTGACCAATCGCGAGGAGGTGCTCAGGGCGCTGGACACCTATCAATCTCAGTTGTGCGAGGTGATTCGTCTGGTGGAGGATGGGGATGAGGAAAAGATGCGCGAGGTGTTGGGCGCCATTCGCAAGACGCGGCGCGAGATGTATCCCGCCAGCCAGCAGGTGATCGAGTAGATAGGGATCGGAGGGTTGTGATGAGTCAACTGACTTTGTGCACCAGTGGGCCGCTGACCGGGCGTGTGCACGTTCCGGGCGATAAATCCATCTCCCACCGGGCGGTGATGTTTGGCGCCCTGGCCGACGGTAGAAGTAGAATCGATGGATTCTTGCCCTCGGGCGACTGCCTGGCAACGTTGGGTTGTCTGCAGGCGTTGGGCGTAAAGATCGATCGACACGACGAGACTGCTTTGACTGTTCATGGGCGTGGGCTGCGCGGCCTGCAAAAGCCAGACGGGCCGCTGGACTGCGTCCGCTCCGGTACGACGATGCGCTTGCTGGCAGGTGTCCTGGCGGGGCAGCCGTTCGATTGCATCCTCACCGGCGACCCGCAGTTGCTCGCCCGTCCGATGCGGCGCGTCACCGAGCCCTTGCGGGAGATGGGGGCCGAGATCGAGGATACAGACGGCCGCGCGCCGCTCACCATCCACGGACGAAAACTGCACGGCCACGATCACACGCTGGCTGTTGCCAGTGCCCAGGTCAAGAGCGCGCTGCTGCTGGCCGGACTCTATGCCGATGGCCCGACGGCCGTTCGCCAGCCCGGTCCGGCGCGCGATCACACCGAGCGCATGCTGATAGCGATGGGGGCCAAGATCGCCATCACTGGGCTTGACGCCACTTTGACGCCGGGGGGCGTCCTTGGGCCCAACTCTCTCATCGTTCCCGGTGATATCTCCTCCGCGGCATTTCCTCTGGTGGCGGCGGCGCTGATCGCGGGCTCCGAGGTGACAATCGAGGGCGTGGGCGTCAACCCCACCCGTACCGGGCTTCTTGGTGTGCTGGGAGAGATGGGGTGCAGGATTGATATCGAGAACGCGGCGGTGCATGGGGGCGAGCCCGCAGCCGACCTGACGGCGCGCTTTTCCAGTTTGCGCGGTGTGGAGGTCGGCGGCAACACGGTTGTGCGCATGATCGACGAGTTCCCAATCCTGGCCGTGGCCGCGACGCAGGCTCATGGTACTACCGTCGTGCGTGACGCGGCCGAGCTGCGCGTCAAGGAGACCGACCGCATCGCCGTGATCGTCGAGGGCCTGCGGGCGATGGGCGCGCGCATCGAACCGCAACCCGACGGGTTTATTGTTGAGGGACCGACGCCGCTGCACGGCGCGGAGGTCGATAGCGGCGGCGACCACCGGCTGGCGATGGCCCTGGCCGTGGCCGGGATGATCGCGGAGGGGGAGACGGCGGTGGAACAGGCTGAGTGTATTCCTGACTCATTTCCT
>JAFGED010000238.1 GCA_016931785.1 Anaerolineae bacterium | reverse complement strand
GGGTTTGGAGAGCGGCGAAGCCGCTCTCCAAACCCCCGCCCCCTCTCTTTTCACACGCGAAAGGCAACTGCGAAGCAAGGCTGAGTACTACGACCCCCGAGCTTTCGGAACTCGGAGGTCTTTCATTTTAGTCGCTGTGGTAATGAGTTGGTGGACTTTGCTCTATCGGCACGAGGGGACGCTGACGGGGCGCTTTCTCCTTCTTCTTGAACACTTCCGCCCAATCGACCTTGGCCGTGATCTGCATCAGCGCCGCCAGGGTGAGGATGGCTCCGATGGTGACCACCAGACCGGTGTAGCCTTCGAAGAAAAAGGCGTAGGAGAACAGGATCAGGAACAGGAACTGGGAGATGCCCGCCTCACGCAGCGCGAAACGCCACCCGACCACGCGCCACAGGTAGCCGATCACCAGCGCCAGCGAGACGACGGCGGAGATGATGAAAGCAATTTCCAGCATGACGTGATCCACCAGGTAGGCGAAGAGCAGGTGGAAGGAGAAAAAGCTGGCGCCCAGGAAGAAATAGTGCATGGGGTGCAGGCTGGTATCGTCTCTCACTGCGCCGAGGACGACCAGCACGGTGAAGAAGAACAGGAGCGAGACCGGCGCGAAATAACTCATCCGGCTGGCCAGCGGCCCCGGGTTGATCTTGGTGGGCATCGTCACTCCCACGTCGAAATCGGATACCAGGCTGGTGAAATTCCACGCCAACTCCCAACCGCTTTCGGTCTTGTACTTTTCTGAAGGGGAGATCGTGCCCTCGGGAAAGTCGTAGCCGCCAAAGTCGGTGTTCACTGTTAGATGGAAATTCTTGACGGCGGTGATGCTATCGGCGAAGCTGTAGATCCATTTGTCCATACCGCGGGACTTGTAGGAGATGTGGATGTCGGCCTCCTTTTTGGGAGGCAGTTCGACGGTTGCCGTGAGCTTGTTCCCGGTGTTGCCCTTGGGTGTGGCATGCACGTCTTGGACGCGGAACTCGAAATTATCCCAGGCCGGGCTAGTTGCGGGGAACTCGAAGGTCACCGTGGCGGTCACGGGTTCGTCCAGCGGGTTCAGAAAAGTGTAGGTGCCATCAAAGTCCACGTCGTAGGTGGCGTACCAAAGCAGTCCTTTGGGGCGGTGTTTGAGCTTCAAGCCTACGTCGATCTCGCTGGATTCCAGCTCGACATTCGAGGTCGATCCATCCTGAGTGACCAGTGTCACTGCCGGCGCCTTTTGTAGATGTGTGGTACCCCAGAGCTTTTCCACCTGTCTGTAAAGTGTAGCGTTCAGGCCATTGGGATCGGTGCGCACGACGACGCTCGTAGCCAGGATGGCCCAGGCCATTGTCACGCATCCAAAGATAAAGACGATCGCGATCAAGCGGGAAATTGACATTGTACACCTCCTGATTGTGTCTCTGCTATTATATCGAAAGTGGCTGGCGCTATCTACCTCTCGGGTCCATCAAATATTGCACTTGGGTGCTTGACGGTGTGTCTGTGTCAGGGGTCGATGAGGTCAAGATACCATAGCCCAAGGCGCGCTGCTGGACGGAGAGGCATTGTTTTGGAGACGGGAACCTGACGCCTGTTATACGTGAGAAGCTTGAAGGGTTATCACTTGGTTTTTGCCCATCGGAAGGTTATGCGAGCTATTCCTGACCGGCCAACTCGATGCTCACGATCTCTGGCGGGCACAGGAAACGCGCGCGTGGCATACTGTACCCCTCGAACCCGATCCCGCGGCTGATAACCATCGTCGTGCCGCCTTCCTGGAACAGGCCGGCCTCATATCGCTTGCCGTACTTGGATGCAGTGACGATCGCGCCGTAGAAGGGAAGGCGAAGCTGTCCGCCGTGGGTGTGGCCGCCCAGGTATAGGTCGATCCCGTGCGCGGCGGCCTCGTGGATCAGGTCGGGCGAGTGGAAGAGGAGCAGCGTGAACGCGTCGCGGGGGATGCCGGCCATCGCCTGGTCCAGTCGCGCTATGTCTCCGTCGTCGTGGTCGCAGTTCACGCCGACGAGCGTCACCTGCTGGCCGCGCCCGTTTACCGTCACTGCCTCCTGCTCCAGCCACACGATCTCCGTCCCTTCGATCAGGTTTGCCATGTAATCGGGCGATGGCTCTACCGTCCCGCGCGTGGCATAGATGCCGTATGGCGCTTGGAGCTGGGCGACGAACTCGCGAAAGTGTTCGTGGGCCGTGGCGTCGCCAAAGTAGGTCGTGTTGATATAGTCTCCGGTAAAGACGATGATGTCGGGCCGGAGGGCGTTGACCTTATCGATGACCGCTTCTTCGCGGTAGCTGAGCCGCTCGATGTGTGTGTCGGTGAGGTGCACGATGCGCACCGGCGGCGCGGCGGGGTCGAGATCGGCGGAAGCCAAGGCGATCTCCGTCGTCGTCACCAGCAGCGGCTCGACGATGTACGCATCGACCTGTATGACGCTGAACGCCAGGTTGACGGCGATGAACAGAGCGGCCGTGCCTCGTGTCCGTTTGCCTTGGCGGCATTTTAACCAGCAGGCCGGGAGAGCTGCAGCTATCAATGCAAAGAAGAGGAGCAGCCTCACGACGAGGCTGGCGGTCAAGCACGACGAGATGTCCTTGGAGAAGGAAAGTCGCAGCCGGGGTAGTGCCTGCAGCAACACCCAATCGCACAGGCAGAACAGGAGCAGGGCCAGTGGAAGGCGGCTCATTGCCGGGAGGTTTATCTTCCAGTGACGTCTCAGCAGTGCCGAGGCTGCGGCGCTGGCGACGATGCTGCCCAAGGCAAGGGCGGTGATAGAAGCTACGATGGTGATGGATTGGTTCCAAACCAGTGATTCCACAAGACTACGGGCATAAGAAAGCATAGGCCTCTCCAAAATTTCCAGCTACATGCAGGTTAACATATCAATGTGGAGATTCCGTCATACCAGTGCGGAGATTTCGCGAAGGCTACCTCTAGCTGCTGGTGAGCGGGCGGGATGGTGGTCGACGGCGGATGAGTGTCTGCGCCAGGGCCACCAGCGCCGGCATAGACTTCAGCACGAAGAATAGCAGAAATGGCAGGCTATGGTAGGTGGGGTGGTGAGGAAAAAGTAGCGCAGAGTGTAGGGATAGGTGGGCCGCAGACGGGCACCGGCAGTACGGTGGGCAGCCAACTGAAGAGCAACAGCGGCAGCACGGCCAGACCTACCTCCGGCCAGGCGCTCTCGGTTTTTACGTAGCTGTAGGGCAGGCTGCCAGCCTGCCGGTCGGGCTACAGTCTACGGCAGGTAAATGTGAGGATCGACGGGGCGGCCGTAGTAGCGGATCTCGAAATGCAGGTGCGGCCCGGTAGAGTAGCCGGTGGTGCCCGCACCGCCCAAGAGTTCTCCCTGGCGCACCTCTTGCCCGGTCTTGACGGCGAACTCGTCCAAGTGCGCGTAGTAGGAACTCCACCCGCCGGCGTGATAGACGATGACCAGGTTACCATAGCCGCCGCCCCATTCGGCAAAGGCGACGGTGCCATCGGCGATGGCGACGATGGGGTCCCACATCTGGGCGGCGATATCCAGGCCGATGTGGCCGGGATTGCCGGGATCGTGGAAAACCCAGCCGGAGATCTCGCGCCGCGTGGTGGGCCATGTGAATGTGCCTTCGGCGATGGTGGCGACGGGCCCGCCGACGGCGATGGCGGTCGGCTCTCGCGGATCGGAGGTTACGGGGATATCTGGCGCGGACGCTTCCGCAAGATTTAGGACGAGGGAGTAGCGTCCGGGCATGCCCGATGTCGGCATCACTTGTAAGCGATAGGTGCCGGTATCCGGCAGGCTCGGCGCAAAGACGTAGGGCAGCAGGAAGGCGGAGCCGACCTCGTCCGCCAGGGTGGTGCCATCGGGGGCAATCAGGCGCACGGCCAGTTCTGCGTCGGCGCTTGAGCCGGAGCCGGGGTGGAGCCACATCTCGATGGTGGCGGATTGCCCGCCGCGCGCGTCGAACTGCCACTCATCCGCGCTCTCTGCGTTCAGCGTGCCCTCGACGGGCGCGCCGGAGCTGATCCACGCCGCGGCCACAGCGGAGGTGGCCTGTATTGGAGCGTCGGTGGGAGCAGAGACAGGAAGTATGGGGGGCAGGATGTACTCCTCGGCCAGGGTTGAGCCGCCCAGGTAGGCGGCTGCTACCAGCGCGATGGCCAGGATAACCCACACCAAGAGAGAAAGAGGGCGGCTGCCCCCTTTTTTTTCTGCACTCATCTCGATTTGCCTCTAGGGCGTAACGATAGCACATATCCTGGGATAGGTCAAGTTCGCGCGTGTGGTGATAGAACGCTCCTCCCTCAGGGAATTTTGCCGCTCTTTACCGGCCGAGCAGCCGGTCGATCTCTGCCATCTGCGCGGCGCTCGGCGGACCGAAGGCCATCGCACGCGCGTCTCCTTCGCCTGTGCCACTGTCCTGATGCCGGGGATGGGGATCGCGCGCTCGCTGCGCGCCCATACCCAGGCCAGCTTGTTATCCCAGTTTCGTGACGTAAGGGCCGTTCTCCCCGAGGGCCCGGTGGATGACGGGCATCCACTCGCTGATGGGGATACCTTGCGGGCACTTGGTCTCGCACTCTCCGCATTGGATGCACTGGGCGGCACGCACGTCGTGGTCAAAGATGCCCTGCTCCTCGTAGGCAAACTTTAGCCAGCCATAGTGGCCGCGGGAGGACTCGGGCTTGTCGAACATGATGCCCTCGTTGTAGCTGCCAAAATTCCCCGGGATGTCGACGCCCTGCGGGCACGGCATGCAGTATCCGCAGCTTGTGCAGGGGATGGCGATGAGCTCCTTGTACTTGGCCCGCACCTGAGCGTAGAGGGCCAGTTCATCCGCCGTCAGCGTGCCAACGCCGGATACGTCGGCGCTGGCGACGTTCTCCTCCACGTGCTGCATCGCGCTCATGCCGCTGAGGACCATCGAGACCTCGGGTTGGTTCCACAGCCACTGCAACGCCCAGTCGGCCGGCGCGCGTTTTTTCGCGGCGCGGTCCCAGATGGCCTGGATCGGCGGCGGCGGCCCGACGAGCTTGCCGCCCAGGATCGGCTCCATGATCACCACGGCGACACCCTTCGAGGAGGCGTACTGTAATCCCTTGGTGCCGGCCTGGTTCTCCACGTCCATGTAGTTGTACTGGATCTGGCACATCGGCCAAGCATACTCGTCGATGATCTGCTTAAAGGCGGCATAGTCGTCGTGGAACGAAAAGCCCAGGTAGCGGAAACGTCCGTCGGCGATGGCCTTTTCGGCCCACTCGCGCACGCCCAGGTCGCGCAGCTTGGGCCAATGGTTTTTGTTCAACGAGTGCAGCAGGTAAAAGTCGATAGTGTCGAGCTGCAGCCGTTCGAGCTGGATGTCCAGGAACTTGTCGAAATCGTCGGCGGTCTGAATCTCCCAGCTGGGCATCTTGGTCGCCAGCTTGACCTTTTCCCGGTACCCGCCCTTGAGCGCCTGGCCCAGGAAGGTCTCGCTCTTTCCGCCGTGATAGGGGTAGGCCGTGTCCACGTAGTTAACGCCGTGGTCGATGGCATAATGCAGCATCTCGGTCGCCTCGGCCTCGTCGATCTTGTCGTCCACCGTGGGAAGGCGCATGGCGCCAAAGCCCAGGGCGGAGACCTTGAAATCCAATTGTCCAAATTGTCGGTATTGCATTCTTTTCTCCTATATTCTTGTTCTGTAAGCGTTCAGCCGCAGCGGCTTTTTGGACAGGATTTTCCCCTGATTGATCAAGTATCGTTGGAGCATGTCTTGTAAACCCTGTCGAGAAAAAACGAGATTGAAAGCCTTGTTTCTTTACCGCAGCGGATACTGCGGTGCGAACTCCTCAACCAACTTGACGTTCTCCAGGAGCTGCTCTCTGGCGCTGGTGCCGATGACGAGGGAGTGGACGACGCCCAGCCCGAGCACGTGCTGGATCGCGGCGCGCGCTTTCCCCGCCAGTTGCCCGCAGCCCAGGACTTTCATGCCATAGACCGCTTTGCCCGCAGCGTACAGCTTCTCGATGATGGGGACGACTTTAGTGGGAGAGGCATCCATGTTTACCCCCGCCGGGTTGATGCGTACCAGCGCCACCTCTGCCCAGTCCGTCTCCGCTGCCGCACGCAGCGGCCCCAGGCCGTGACATGAGACGCCCACGGCGCGCACCTTGCCCTGCGCCTTGGCCCGCGAGAGGGCCTCCATCGCGTCGGCGTGGCTCCGCGGCCAGTCCGCCTGGGTCATAAAGTGCAGTAGGACCACGTCGAGCGCGTCGGTGCCCAGCTCCCGCAGGAAGCGCTCGACGTCTTGGGTGACCTGCGCGCCGCTTCGCGAGGTGGTCTTGGTGGCGATCACCACTTTATCGCGCGGCAGGCCGGCGAGCGCCTTGGCGATGTGCGGGTGCGAGCCGTATGCATCAGCCGCGTCCCAGAAGGTGACGCCGTGGTCGTACGCCAGGCGCAGCAGGCCCGCCAGTCCATCGACCCCCAGGTCGGTCTGCTGCGACCGGCCTGCCCAGCCGTGGGTGCCCGTGCCAAAGGCCAGGCGCGAGACGCGCAGTCCCGTTTTGCCAAATTCAACACTGTCCATTGCTTTTCCCTCGGGTAACGCGCCGGCGCCAATTGATGAGGGCGATCCCCAGGATGATCAGCGCCATTCCGGCGATCATACCGACCGTGATCTGCTCGCCCAGGACGAGCACGCCACCCAGGCTGGCTACGACCGGGATCACATAGTCGGTCATCGCCGTGATGGTGACGCCAAAGCGCGTCACGTTGCGGTAGGCCAGGTACATGCCGCCAAAGTTGCCGGCCAGGGCGGCATAGACCAGCGTGAGGGCACCTGGCGCGTTGATCGCTTCAAGGTCTATTCCGGTAAACAGAACGGCGAACGGCATCACGATTATCGCGGTGACCAGCATACGGATGCTGGCCACGTCGAACGCGTCGAACCGGCGCATAAACTTGCGGGCATAGATGGTCATCCCGTTACCGATGATCAGGGCCACAACTACTAACCCATACCCCCACGGATTGGCCCGCCCGACGCCGGCAAGGCCGCTTTCACCGCGTAGGGCCATCAACACGGCCCCTCCCAGGGCCAGCATCACTCCGACGCCTTTGAGCGCCGTCAGCCGTTCGTCATCCAGGAAAAAGTGGGCCAGCAAGATGGCTACTGCCGGGCCGGCGGTGAGCAGAATGGATGCCATCCCCGACGACAAGTACTGCAGCGCATAGATGTAACACGTCATCGGCGCTGCGGTGCCAAAAATCCCCAGCACCGTCGCGTGACGCCATAGATGGGGATCCTTGGGCCAAACCCGGCGACGCGGGCTCAGGACGTAAACGGCGCCATAACTCAGGCTGGCCAGTACCGCGCGCAGTCCCAGGTAGGTGACGGGATGGAACTGGCCCACGCTGAAGCGTGCGGCTACGATGGTGGTGCCAAAGATGAATCCGACCGACAAAATGTAGGGCAATGCTTGAGCGGTCAATCTACCCACTTTTCCTTTATATGGCGTCCGCCAGTTGTCGCCCCAGCTCGCGGCATGCTTCCAGCACGGCGTCGTTCGGCCTGCCGCGCGACGTGACGGTCCCACCGACCTGTGTGCCCATCCTGCCGAACAGCTCCTCAAGCGGGCGGCGCGCCCGCCCGCCGCCGCCGTGGGAAAGAAACAGCCCGTAGGGCTTGTCCTTTAGCCCCTGGCTGTTTGATTTCTGTGCGATGTACCAGTCGTCCAGGAAAGTCTTCATTCCGCCGGCGATGTAGCTGTAGTAGTCGGGCGAGCCAAAGGCCACCGCGTCAAAGCGGCGGTACTGCTCGATATCCAGCCGCTGCTCGTTCGTGTTGACCAGGGTCGCCTCGGCGCCTGCGGCCCGTGCGCCCTCGCCTATGGCCCCGGCCATCGCCGCGGTGTTGCCATATTCCTGTGAATGGTAAAGAACGAGTAATGTTCCCATCTTTATTCTCCTCTCGTAACTACTCGGCCCTACTTTGCAGTTCCTTTCGCGACAAAAAGAGGAGGAAGGCGGGGGGTTCGAGGGCGGCGCAGCCGCCCTCGAACCCCCCATCTCTCCCTTTTTCGAGCGAGGGCCACTGCTCGGGGGAACAGCCTGAGTAGATACCTCCTATCTATGATTGACTCGCGCATTCGTAGAACGCGATATTTTCAGCGATCATCTCGCGGATGGGCAGATGGTAGGGGCACTTTGTCTCGCACTCGCCACACGCGATGCAGTTCCTGGCCCCATCTATGACCTCGCCCACCCAGCCGAAAAAGATCTCCCGCGGCCACAGCTTCCACATTCCTTGCGTGATCATCACCATTGGGATTTGCACGCCCTCCGGGCAGGGCTGGCAGTAGCCGCACTGTCGGCAGAACTTTGTGCCCAGCTCGGCGCGCCGGGCCTCGATTTCCTGGCGCTCCTGGAGCGTGAGCGCCCAATCCCCGCTCTCGACGATGGCCACGATCTCTTCGATCTCTTCTACCTTTTGTACGCCCGGGTCGGGCACCACCGAGTCGAACTGCAGCACGTACTTGATGGAGAGCTCGGCCTTCCCCAGCATGCCTCCGGCGAAGGGCTTCATCCCGATAAAGCCCACGTCGTGTTCCTTGGCCAGGGGGATCAGCTCGTCCGCCGGTTCGCGGGTGACATAGTTGAAGGGGAACTGGATCGTCTCGAACAGGCCCGACCTGACCGCCTCCAGCGCCACGTCCAGGTTGTGGCTCGAAAGGCCGATGTG
>JAFGED010000237.1 GCA_016931785.1 Anaerolineae bacterium | reverse complement strand
GTGCACAGCCCGCCGGGTTTATCGTGCAGCTCGAAAATCTGCGTCTGGTAGTCGTTCATCCGGCCGTAGCATCCTGCCGAAAGGCCGGCGATGCCGGCGCCGATAATGATAATTGATTTGTTCATGTTTTTTCCTTTCTTGCCTGGATTATTGAGCGTATGGCTTGGCAAACCGTCGCTCGTACGCACCATTCTCCTTGAGTGAGTTGTCCCACATCATGTTTGCTATCTTGGTCTTGAGCATCACTCGGAACACGGGCGCCATCCACTTGGGGAATCGCTCCGGCTTGGCGAGCTTTCCGAGCAGTACGGGGTCGAACTGGCCTGTCTGCCCATAAGTGGCTCCAAGCTGGTGTAGCGTCTCAAAGAGCGCGCGGTTCTTCTCCGGCGGTGTGTAGCGCACGCCCTCGCCATTGCCCTTGACAATCGTGCCGCTATACGGGCAGCCCAAACGCACGCTTAGCTTTTCCAGGTATCGCTCCACGTACCGGGAGTGTATAGCCTCGGGAAAGCCCGACTGGACGAGGAAGCCGATGGAGGGATTGTTTTCCCGCCCGCAGAACGGTTCCAGCGTCTCGATGAAAGCCTTGACGATCCCCGGCATGGCGTCGGCGTACAGGGGAAAGCCCAGCAGCACGTGCTCGGCCTCGGCGAAGGCCTGCCGGGAGCGCTCGGCGTTGCTTGCGCGGTTCAGGTAGTATGTTTCGTGGCTGCGTCCTGCGTTGGCCTCGAACCCGCCGGCAAACTGCTCCAGCATGATCTGCGTGTTCCCCGTCTTGCCGCGTGGCGAGCCGTTAAAGACGGTCAGGCGCGTGGGCGGCGGACCGGCGTAGCGCCGCACGTCGGGCACGATCGCCGTCGGCTGGAGGGGCGTCGTCCAGTTGGGAAGCGGTCTGGCATTGGCGATGGTCTCTGCGACCACATCTGCAGGAGTGCTCGTCAGTTCCGCGAGGGCGAGCTGGGTCTTGAAGTTGAGCGCGGTGCGGCTGAATATGTCCGCGGTGATCTGCATATCCGCATCATCGGTATCGCTGTGCTTTTCGAGCAGCAGCCCCATCAGCGGGTATTTGTCGTAGCGTGCCATATGGTGGGCCTCGCCCTGGACGACCGCGCCGTAGGGATGGATGAGGGGGATGAACTTTTCGACCGTTTTCTTCAGCACGGCGCTGGGAAAGCCCATCGTCACGGGCGAGGCCAGCAGCACGAAATCGGCATTGATGACCGCGCGGCACGCGTCCACCGAATCGTCGCGGGCGATGCACTCGCCGGGCGTCTTGACCCAGCAGCTCCAGCAGCCCGTGCAGTATTTGATGTCCATGTCGCGCAGCGTGAGCGCGGTTGTCTGGTGCTGTGTCGTAGCGAGCGTGCCGGCAAGACGCTCTAAATATGTATCAAAGGTTGTGTTCCCTCCATCGGGATTACCGTTTAGAATCGTGATCTTCATTCGCATCTCCTTACCAAGCCAATCGCTATGGTATACGTTATGCTGCCACCTTGGTTGCGCGCCGCCGTGAGATTTTCCGCACGACGAGCCAGATCACCACACCTACGAGGAGAACCAGAGCCACCACGACACCCAGCCCGATCTTGGCCAGTGCCGGGAAGCCCCTCCCGACGTGGAAATCCATCGGCTCGTAGGTGAACAGCGAGTCATCCGCCACGCCGGTGTCGTAAAAGCTGGTCAGCAGCCGCTCGGTGGCTTTGGGTTGGAATTGCCAAAAGTCGCTGGTGTGACCCTGCTCGGCAATGACGACGTGTTTCCCCCGGCTCAGGGATGGCAGTAGCTCTTGTTCGGCAAACTGAGCAGGCGTGGAAAAGTCAATGCTACCGCTGATGAGCAGGGTCTCGACATCGGAGGGCTGCACCCGGCGATACTCGTCGGCCATTGTGATGGATGGCCAGTGGCCGGGAGCTGAGCCCCAAATCAGGAGCGACATCGGGGCGCCGAGCGTGGCGTCAGGGGTGGTGAGCTCGGCCCGGTAGTCGCGACCGGGATCAAAGTCTGCACTGCTGCCGAGGGCGAGGAACTCGCCCCAGGTCATCATATTCGGCATGATGAGGTCGTAGGCCATAGACATCAACGCCAGCCCGCTGAGATCGCCCTGCTCGGCTGCCAGGTAGGTATCAAAGATGAGAGGGGCAGTGCTGCGGTGATAGAGCAACACGAAGGCTATCATCTTGACCTTGCCTGGGTTGATGGGAATGCCCATCCAACGTGAAGGCAGGGATTGATTGACGTGGTGCATGGTCGCAGCCAGATCGGGCATGCGAGCACCACACTCGGCATCCTGGCGACAGAGTTCGGCATAGTACTCGACCTGAGAGTCCACCGTCTCTGGCAGCCAGAGAAAGTGTCCGGGTGGATTGACGCCGATCATGGCACTATACAGAAGTCTCTCAGGGTGCATAGTGGCATAGATCTGGGCAACGCGCGTCCCATAACTCTCGCTGAGTAGATTGATGCGCTCGTAACCCAGTGCGTCGCGGGCAGATTCCATGTCTTCAACGACTTCTGGAATGGTATAGCCGGCCAGGTCCACCCCCTCAGACTGAAGGTGAGCCGCGCAGTCACCGGCCGCTTTCCCGATAGCGTCCAGCGACTCGGTACTGAGCAGGTCGTCGCCACGCCCCTTGATCGCCTTGGCAAACATGGGGCAGTCCAGTTTGGGAGTCCCATCCACGCCACGATAGCCAACCAGGACGACATCGTGGTTCGCCAGCAGCCAGGACGGAGGCTCAAAGTCCATGTTGCTAGCGCCCGGGCCACCATCCAGTTGGAAAATCGGCTCGGCGGGATTTGGCGATGAGGAGTGGATACGCTTGACCGGAATGGCGATCAGGCGCGAGCCGGGCTTGTTACGGTTCTCCGGCACGACCAGCGTGCCGCAATCTACTGCGTATTTGACCTTTTCCGCCTCAAAGGTGCATGGCTCTAGAATCAGATCGCCAGCCTGTGCGCCTTCGGGTACGGTCACAGGTTTCTCTGCACTGCACGCCGTGAGCAACAGCGTCAAAAGCGTGACGATCGAAATAGCTATCTGGACGGACTTGGGCATCTTGCCTCCACACTCGAATGATTTTGCACGAATAGGATACATCATTCTCAAGCATAGTGCCTATCATCCTGCTAACGAAGGGCTATCAAAGTCCAATGATCTAGACGCTCTGCCTCCGACGCCCAACGGTGCGTTTCCACACGAGCATCACCGCAAAAACCATGATGAGGGGCGCGCCGACGGCGGCGCTGCCGAATTTTGTGATCTTGATCAAGCTGGAGAACCATGCGATGCCATCTAGCCGCTGCGGGAAGGCAAGGATCATCGTCAGGATGCTCAGGTTTTCGGCTATATCGGATATGCCGCCGACGAGGGCGATCAGGCTCAGCTTTTGCGCCCAGTGGTCGGGTGGGGCGACGCGGGCCAGCAGCCATGCGGCGACGGCGGCAAAGAGGAGGGAATAGGAGATGAGAAAGAGCGTGTCGCCAATCAGGAGCATGGCCGCGTAGGCCTGCCTGCCCTCTGCGCCGAGCCCCTCCAGCAGCGCGTAGGCGTCTTTAGGGGTGTAGCCGATCTGCATATCCAGGATTGCCGCTCCTCCCAGGCGGGTCAGGCGGGGGTTGAGGCCGAAGGGGTCGTTGGGCAGCCCCATGATCACCCGCAGCGCGATCACGGCGGCGAGCAGGATGAGGATGGCGCGGCCGTTGGCCAGCCGCTGGATCATGTGCTGGAGTCGGTCTAGCATTTACTCTAACCTCCTTGCCGAAAGGCCCTTCACGAGCTCGGTCGCGTGCTCGTCGGCTGAGGATGGGTACGCGTGTTCCAGCAGTTCCGCCGTCTCGACGGCCACCCAGCGAAACAGGTCCATCGTCGCCAGCAACCCGCGCCAGAGGTCGTCCTCGTCGTAGTGGGCGAACGCGTCGCGCAGGCCATCCACGATGCGTGGGTCCGCCCATCTCTCCAGAAAGCGGCCCCCGTGCCAGGTGTCGTACTCGAAGCTGCTTTTCGCGCGGGCGTGCCACTCGATCATCCGCAGCAGCTGCCATTTCATGTAAGAGTCGCTGCATCCCTTGGCGGTCCACAGTTCGCCGCGCCGCAGCTTTTTGGCCGTCCAGACCGCGTGGTACCAAAAGTCGTTGACGAGATTGAGGAACTTGTCTTGGGTAGGGGGATTAGGCGCCGGTGCCACAGTGATGGCTGCCAGCAAAGACTCGGCGATCCCGTCTTTATCCACGAGCACTTTTACCCCGCGGCGAGCGACTTCGGAGAAAGCGGCGATCCCCTGTGCGGCCTCTTTGGACAGTGAGCGGGGCAATAGGCTGAGTGTTTTTGGAAACCTCTCGCGGGTTTGCAATAGACGGGCCAGAGACCGCATCTTTTTCGCCGGCAGTGGGATAAAATCGACGTCCAGCCCGCCCTCGAACAGGACGCGATGTTCTTTTTCATCCCCCGTTCCCGTCCTCTCGATGAAGGTGATCCAGGGATGGCCGATGTTTTCCAGCCAGTCGGTCTTGGCCAGGTATCTCTCCGGCTCGGCGACGAGGAGGATGACGTCCAGATCCGACCATTCGTCCGCCGGGCGGTCCTCTCGCGCCCGGGACCCCACGATGAGCGCGGCGCGGATGCCCGCCTGGGTTTCTGCCCACGCGACGAATCGCGCTATCAACTGTTCGTAGGCTTGTGTGGTTTGCTTCACTTCGATCGCCTTTACTAGGATTGTGCGGTCACGGGGATCAGTTCCTGGGGCAGCGGCCCGTCTTTGACCCACGCCTGCACCATTCCGACGAACATCTCGGGATACCTAAAGCCCCAGTAGTGATCGCCCTGGGGGGCCAGGTAGCCCTGGGTGTTGGGCAGGGCGGCCATCAAGTCCCCGATGGACTCCACGACGGCCTTTGGCTCTTTCTCCCCGGCGACGATCAGCGTGGGGCAGTTGGCGCCCGCCAATCCTACAGGTAACTGCACATTCGCCAGCTCGTCGTTGATGCGCCCGTACGAACTCTGTGATACGGAAAGACCGATGCGGATGAACGCGTCGTGTTCTTCGGGAGGGATGCCCCACATCCGCGCCAGGCCGTTCCACAGGAATTTGCTCTTGATGAAGCGCACGATGAGGCGGTTCATAACCAGCGCGGAGCCAGGCAGCGGGCGGACGGCGGCCCCGCAGATGATGGCGTGATCGACAAGTTCCGGCGCCGCGGCCAGCAGGTGCACCGTGGTGTACGCGCCGAGGGAGTAGCCGACCACGTGAGCGCGCTTGCCGGGGGCCCGCTCTCTGAGAACCTCGGCGACCTGGTTGGCTGTATCCTGAAACGAAATCCATTCCACCTGACTGCTGTTGCCGTGTCCCGGCAGATCGGGCATCAGGCAGTGATAGTCCGCAAATTCCTTGGCCAGCTCCTGCCACATCCAGCCGCTTACCAGGCCCGGATGCAGGAACAGGATTGGCTGTGCGCCGACGGCGCCGGTTTCCTGAATGTAGAGTGCCATTTCTATACCTCCATCAGTTGGCGGGGTGTTGTTTGTCTCGAATGCGTTGGATGACGCTTTCGAACCACTCGAGTTGGGCCTGGGCCGATTTGATGCCCAGCTCCAGCGTCAGCATCCAAAAGAACGAGTCGCGCGGCGTTCCATTCATCTCTTCGTATTCGGCGCTTGCCTGGGGCACCTGCTCGTAACGCGCCAGAAGTGCTCGCGCGCTCTCGGCCCAACGCTCGAATATGGCCAGGATTTCGTCGTCGCTCAACTGGGCGGCGAAAAAGACCTGGATCAGTGGCGCCGAGCGCACGGCCTTGGAGGGTAGGGGGGTTGTCAGCCAGCGGCGCAGCTCCTCCTGGCCGGTTGCGGTGATGTGGTATACCTTGCGGTCGGGGCGGTCATCCTGCTCGACCATCTCCATCTCTGCCCAGCCCTTGTCCTCCAATCTGGAGAGCGTGCGGTAGATTTGGCTCTGGTCGGCGGGCCAAAAGTGCTGCACCGAGATGTCGAAATCCTTTTTCAGATCATACCCCGAATGTGGACGATAGTTGAGAAAACCGAGGATCGCGTGTTCTAGTGACATAAGACAGCTCCTTTAATTGACTTATCCTATATAAGACTTATCATATGATAGCACGAAACAGGCAAGGTGTCAAGTGCTTGTTAATTGCTTCATGTGCGCATTGTTAATTGTTTTGCTTGCAATTGCGCCGCCTGCGGGTATAATGAAGCGCGGGTGTGTGGTACTTTCGTCGCACCTGCTATGATCGCTTGAGAGGGCAAGGGGCCTAATGCTGCGAGGGTTATTCAAGAAGAGTCCCGGCGGTTTTGACAAGCGCGAGATCGGCCGACTGCAAAAGACGGTCCAGCAGATCAACGCGCTTGGGCCGGCCTTTGAAGCACTGGACGATGCCGGGCTGCGGGCCAAGACGGAAGAGTTCCGCCAGCGCCTGGAGGGTGGCGAAACGCTCGACGACGTGCAGGTCGAGGCTTTCACGGCGGTGCGCGAGGCGGCCAAGCGCGCCATCGGCATATGCCATTACGACGTGCAGTTGATCGGCGGTATGATCCTTCACCGGGGCGACATTGTCGAGATGAAGACGGGCGAGGGCAAGTCGCTCGTCGCCACGTTGCCCCTCTACCTCAACGCTCTGACGGGGAGGGGCGTGCACCTCGTGACGGTCAACGACTATCTGGCTCGCCGTGATGGGGGCTGGATGGGGCAGATATTCGACGCCCTCGGCATGAGCGTCGGGCTGATCATCCCCCAGTTCTCCGGTTTGTATGACTATGACTATGTCGACCCTGCCAGTCACCTGGGAGATGAGCGACTGGTGCACTGGCGGCCGGTGCCTCGCCAGGAGGCGTATCAGGCGGATATTACCTACGGCACCAGCAACGAGTTCGGCTTTGACTATCTGCGCGATAATACCGCCCGCGACCTGGAGGCATGTGTCCAGCGCGAGCTCCATTTTGCGATCATCGACGAGGTGGACAACATCCTGGTCGATGAGGCGCGTACGCCGTTGATCATCTCGGGGCCCGTGGGATTGGGAGCGGGCAAGTACGAGCTTTTCGACGCGGTGGTCAAAAATCTCCGGCGCAACACCGCGGCGGAGGAGCAACCGCCGAACGGTGACTTTGACCTGGATGAGAAGACGCTCTCGATCTCTTTGACCGAGCGGGGGATCGCCCGCGTGGAAGAGGAACTGCGCCGGGTCCGGGAAATCCACGAGGGCGAGAGCGTTTACGATCCGCAGCATTTTGAGTTGGTGCACTATCTGGATAACGCGCTCAAGGCCCGTCACGTTTTCTCCCGTGACAAAGACTATGTCGTGACCGGGGATCAAGAGGTCGTGTTGGTAGATAGCCGAACCGGGCGGTTGATGCCCGGTCGGCGTTACTCCGAGGGGCTTCACCAGGCCATCGAGGCCAAAGAGGGCGTGCGGATTCGCAGCGAGACGGTGACCATCGCGACGATCACGATTCAGAAGTACTTTCGCCTGTACGAAAAACTGGCCGGTATGACGGGCA
Organism: Anaerolineae bacterium; assembly: GCA_016931785.1. Classification (GTDB taxonomy): domain Bacteria; phylum Chloroflexota; class Anaerolineae; order B4-G1; family B4-G1; genus JAFGED01. The sequence goes on along the minus strand of JAFGED010000237.1, from coordinate 12,122 downwards.
CGGCGGCGACGGAGAAGGAAGAGTTCCGCCAGATTTACGATCTGGACGTCGTCGCCTTGCCCACCAACGTCGCCTATCGCGGTCAGTTTGGCGACCTGACGCCCCAGACGCCTCGTCTGGGCCAGGTCAGGGAGGTTGTCGAGTATGCCGGCGTAGAACCTCGTTACGATAACACCGGCGTGCTTGCGTATCAGGAGGCGGAGGGTGACGGCCCTGCTTATTTCGAGCGCCTCGACTTGCCGGACGTGATTTACCAGAACGAGGATGCCAAGCTCCAGGCGGTGGTCGGCGAGATTCAGACCATGACCGCCAAGAATCGACCCGTGTTGGTGGGAACGACGTCGGTCGAAAACTCGGAGCGTCTGCACCGGTTGCTTGAGAAAGCGCGGATTAAGCATACGGTGTTGAATGCAAAACGGCATACCGAGGAGGCGCTCGTCGTCGCCCAGGCCGGGCAGTTGGGGGCGGTCACCGTTGCGACCAGTATGGCGGGCCGAGGAACGGATATCATCCTGGGGGGCAACCCAGAGGGACTGGCGGCAGATTACGTCAGCAAGCAGTGCTTTGATCGGAATGAGTTGGGCCAGCTCGTGCGTTTGGTGGTCGATGGCAAGTTGCACGAGGCCGAGCAGTTCGTCCAAGGGGCAGGCGCGGATCGCCTGGGCCCGAACGCGCTGGCCTGGGTGAAAGAGGTGCATCGCCAGTTCGACGATCGTGCAGAGCGGGTCGAGAGCAGGGGCATGTTGGCAGCCATTGTGCCCGAGGTAGTGCAGGCGTTCGGTGCCGCGTCCGACATGTCGGACTGGGAGTACGCTGAGGCGATCAAGGGCATGGTGGCCTACGTTCGGCAAGGACGCTTTCGCACGGCGCGGGAACAAGCTGAAAAACTGAGCCTGTCGTCGCAGCAGGTCGATTGGATCATCAAGTGGATTGCGGACTATTATGGCTATGACCGCCGGCCGGTTGATTTCCTCATCGACGAGCTGTTCAATCGTCATTACAACGCCCGCATGGCGCTGGTACGGGCCATGTTGGATGGTGATCAGGCCATGGCAAGACAGATTGTGGCCGAGACGGCCGCTCTGAGCGATGCGCTGATCGAGGGCATTCAGTCCATTCAGAACAGGTTGGAAGAGGACCGGCGTCAGATTTGGAAATTGGGTGGGCTGCACGTGATTGGCACGGAGCGTTACGAGGCCCGGCGCATCGACGACCAGCTTCGCGGCCGTTCGGCCCGCCAGGGCGATCCCGGCACCTCTCGCTTCTATCTATCCCTGGACGATGAGCTGATGCGCCGTTTTGCCAGGGAGCGTGTCCTCAGCCTCATGGAGCGGTTTCAGTGGCCCGACGACGTGCCTCTCGAGGCCAAGATTCTCACGCAGACCGTCGAGTCGGCACAGCAGCAGATAGAGGGCTACTACTTTGACATGCGCAAGCATCTTCTCGAGTATGACGAGGTGGTCAGCCGCCAGCGCGAGTTGATCTATGCGGAGCGGCGCGAGATACTGACGGGGGGTCACGCCGACCTGGGCGAAAAGATACGCGGCTACTTTGAGCAGGAGATGGCCCGGCTGGCCGAGCAGTTCTTGAGCGCCCCCGAGGCGTGGATGGCGCTCGAGATCCAGTCCGTTGTAGCCGAGTACAGCAACCCCGAATTGGAGGAAGGGCCGGTCAATGTGACGGCCGTGATGCGCCGCCTGCGGGGATTGCTCCCTGTACTGGATCCGCGCGATGAAAAGGATGGGACTACGCCAGATGCCGAGGCGTTGCGCGAAAGGCTGGCGCAGATCGAGGAGGTCGAGATCCTCCAAGGTGAGCTGGAGGAATTGGCGGGCCAGATGGTCGCGCAGCAGTATCACGTGCGGCTGTTCGTGCGCTCTGTGGCGGCGTTGATGCCTCTAAAGTTCCCTCTGCCGAACTTTGTGGAGGGAGGGAAGCAACGCTCTCAGTGGGAAAAGACGAAGGAGCGTTATGCGGCCCAGCAGGAGGGGCTGGGCTTTTTGACGACGACTCTGGTCAGCCTTGACATCCCTGCCGCGGTGGATGAGAGCAAGACGCACTATCGCGCCAGCCTGGCGGGTTTTCTGGATGCATTGCTGGGGGATGAGGAATTTACGGCGCTGCGTCAAGAATATGAGCGGCGGATGGAAGCTGCCATCGAGCAGAGCTTTGATCGTCTGCGCGACCTGGCTGTGAAGAGCCCTTCCAAGGGGGAGCGCGACCGGCAGCTTGGCGCTGTAGGCAATTTGCTCTCCGGGAATATCGAAGATGGACTGGTGGCGTTAGTCGAAGCTTTGCCTCAGGAGCAGGTGGTCCCCACGTTGATGGCGTACTATGATCGCGTTTTGGAGCGCTGGGAAGACTATATCGCTCATCGTGCGATGCGCGGCTTTCTGGAGCAGTTCAGCGTCTCTGCAAGCCGGGAGGACGAGCGTTGGCTGCGCGGGCCGGCGCAGATCGAACAGGAGATGGCGCAGGAGATCGATGCTTGGCTGTCCTCGAAGGTGAAGGCAGAAAGCCTGCTGATCGCCGAGCAGTGGCAGTCTATCAAGCGTGCCTATCGGTCGGACTTGCTTGGGGAAGCATCGGAGGGCTCTTTGACGGAGTATGAGGGCGCTTTCGCCGGCTGGCTGGCTGGCGAGGTGGTGCGTAACTGGAGGGCTAAGGGCAGTGCGTTGCCGGATGGCGCTCGGGAGACCCTGGGTGAGCACCTGAGCGCGTTTCTTTCCTCCGCTGGCGGAAGGCTCGCCGGTTTGGAGCTGGAGGAATTCTTCCGCTGGCTGGTACTGGCCCGCATGGACAATGAGTGGATCCAGTACCTGGAAGCCCTCGACGAGCTTCGACAAGGGATAGGCCTGCAGGCCTATGCCCAAAGGTCGCCGCAGGTCGAGTTTCGCCGGCGGGCCTTTGAGATGTTCGACCGCTTGCGCGAGGAGGTCCAACGGCAGATCGTCCAAGGATTCTTCAGGGAGCTGCCGAACTATCACAGCTTTGTTCAGCGCCAGCGGGAGCAGTTGCGCGTCCGCGATCAGGCGGCCAGGGGGCATCAGGTGGTGACGGCAAATGGGGTCCGCGTGAAGCGCGAGAGCGATATCAAAGTGGGGCGGAACGATCCTTGTTGGTGTGGCAGTGGGAAAAAGTACAAGCATTGTCACATGCAGAGTGATCTGGGGCAATCCCGCAGTCAGGATAGTGCCGCTTCTGCGCCGAAGGCATCGTCTGGCGGTCATCGGCGCAAGGGGAAGCGGCGGAGATAGATGATTGGGTAGTAGGGGCGGCCTGGCAGCGCATTGATGCTTGGCTGTTGGGAACAAGTATCTGAGGGACGAGAACAAGCCGGGCTGAGCCTGGTCGTAGCCCCCAAGCCGCCGGGGGGCGCGCAAAACAACGGCGGCGAGGGTAGCAATAGGAGGTTAGACTTATGGAGGACATGGAACTCGATTTGACAGGTCGTCTCATGGCAGACATGGACCCTCGACTGCTAGAGTTTTTGCAGTCAAAGGTCAACTCCTTCGTCAAGTGGGATCTGGTCAATTTTTTCTATGACAGCCCTCACACGACGGATACGGCCGAGAATATCGCCCGCTACGCCGGTCGCGGTGTTGAAACCATCCGCACTGAACTCGTAGAGCTGGCGCGAGATGGCGTGCTGGAAGAGAGCCGCCTGGGAGGTATGACAGTTTATTCGTTGGCCTCCGACCCCGGGGTCAGGGAGATGCTGGAGCGGTTTGTGAAGGCGTCCGATGATCGGCAGTTCCGGGTCAAGGCGATCTATCACATCATTCGCGGGATGCGATGACGTGTGATGGGGTTGGCGGGTTTCGCCAATCACGTCTGTGCACCTCGGGCCTTTATGCTTTACCATGTATTCAGGGAGGTGACCAATGGAGCGAGTGGCAACGGGTATACCTGGTCTAGACGAGATATTGTGCGGGGGTTTTTTGCCCCAGACGGCCAATTTGGTGGAGGGAGCGCCGGGCACGGGCAAGACGACGCTGGGAATGCAGTTCATCTACCATGGCATTGCGGTTTGTGGAGAGCCTGGCTTGATATTGACGTTCGAAGAGTTCCCGCAGCAGTATTATGAAGATGCAGCCAGTTTCGGGTGGGATTTCCGCCGGATGGAGCGGGAGGGAAAGCTGCGGGTGGTGATGACGAGCCCGGAGGTTAGCAAGCTCGACTTGGAGCAGGTTGGCGGGCGTATCGAGGGGTTGGTGCAGGAGGTTGGGGCCAAGCGCGTTCTCGTGGACAGCCTTTCGCACTTTGAACGCCTCTCCAAGTCCCCTTCCGAATTGCGCGCGGTCGTCTATGGATTTGTCAACGCGCTAAAGCGCGAAGGACTCACGGCGATATTGACGCGGGAGAGCATGGCGCTGTTGGGTGAGGCTGAGGGCGCCGATGATGCGCTTGCTTTTCTGGTTGATTCTTATACCCTTCTTCGTTACGTCGAGATAGAGAGCACCGTGCGCAAGGCCCTGCTGGTTCTCAAAATGCGAGGCAGCAATCACGACAAGGGCATCCGGCAGTTCGATATCACGTCTCGCGGCATTGAGGTTAGTACGCCGTTCGAAGGACGGGAGGGTATCATGAGCGGCAGCCCCAGGCGGATGATGGACTCGTTTGTGCAGGCTTTTGTACGGCGCTAGACTGGAGGCCGGTCTATGATTTTGGAATACGTGTTAGCCATCTGGTCGTGGGTTGTTATCGGCGTGTTGCTCGTCTTTTTGTGGCGCATCGCGTACTTTTATCAAAAGACGTCGGGACAACGGGTGGGGCACTATCTCCTCGTCATCGCGGCATTGCTGTTGGTAGGTGGCGCGGTGTGGTATCTCCTCGCCGACGTCGAGTTTACTGGAGAGCCTGCCGCCGATTTGTTGTTGTTTGGCGGTGGCATCCTGTTCTTTGTTTTCGGTGGCCGTTTGCAGGAGTTGATGACAGGAGAACGGCGATGAAAGTCATAACGGCGCCTCTAGGAGCTATTGGGTTGCTGGCGATGGTTTATATGTGCTTTTTGTTTGCCAATTTCAGCCGGCGTTTGGGCGCTGTGACAAAGATGAAGGATCATTATCGTTGGTTCTCTCTGGCCAGCGGGCTTGTCGCCGTGGCAGCGACGAGCCAGATCATCCGGGCGACCGCCGATTTGGCCTGCGAAGCGCCGACCTTTCTTGGCGAACCGTGGTTTGCCCGACTGAGTTTTTATGTTCCCTTAGCTGCAGGGGGGGCCCTTGCTCTCGTGCTCGTGTGGTATTATTGGGGATGGATTTTGAAAGAAAAGATCGAGTGAGAGACCAGGCGGCCCTGGACCAACTGGCTCTTTCTCAGGATGTGGAGCGTACATCTCTGGGGCGGGAGGTTGGCATCCACAGTCGCGCGTTGGCTGCCCTGAATGCCGTGGCGGCGACGGCCAGTATGACGCTGGACGTCGCTGAGGTGCTGCGGCTGGCCCTTGCGCAGGCCCTGGAAGTCGTGGGTGTCGAGGCGGGGGCCATATCGGTGCTCGACGAGGACACGAGCGAGTTGGTTTTCCGCGTGCAGCAGGGTTGGCGTGTGCACGATTTTGTCTCCCAGGGCGTGCGGGTCCCCGCCGATCAAGGGCTCTCGGGCCTGGCTGTATCTACGGGGCAGCCGGTGGTGACGGGGGATGTGCGCAACGATCCGAGGGTAGCCGTCTCCGAGTTCCGCGACGAACCTGTCCAGGCGATGGCTTTGGCCCCGATGCGCGCCCGCGGCCGCGTGGTGGGCGTCTTGGGCGTCATGAGCTACACCCCATATCGTTTTAGCCCCGACGAGGTCACGTTCATCTCCGCCATCGCTGATCAAATTGGCGTCGCCTTCGACAACGCTTGCTTGTTCGAAGAGGCTCGTTGCCGGGTTAAGGAGCTGAGCACCCTGCAAGCGATCAGCACGCAGGTGGCGTCTACTTTCGATCTGTGGGCGGTGCTGGAAACGATCGTCTCGTCTACTGTGGAGTTGATCGATGCCGTGGCAGCGGCGATCTACTTGTACGAAGGGGAAAGCGACAAGCTCGCCTTCGCTACGGCGTTGGGCAAAGATGACTCGCGGGCACGCAGCCGCGATCCTCTCCCGGACACCGGGCCTGTTGCCCAGGCGGCTCGCACGGGCAATAAGGTGGTGCTGGAGGACCTCGCTTCACAGGCGGGCGCTGGTGTATGGCAAGCCAGTGGTATGCAGGCTTTGCTCGCTTTGCCGCTGAAACGGGCGACGCGTGTTCTGGGAGTGTTGGCAATTGTCTTCGATGCACCGCGTTCTTTTTCCGATCACGAATTGCGCATTGCAGAATTGCTGGCCGAGCAGGCGGCTATCGCCATCGAACGCACCCGTCTTTTTGCCGGCGAGACGCGCCGTTCTACCCAGCTAGCTCTGATCAACCAGGTCGCCAGGCAGGCGACGGCTACGCTCAACCTGAACGAGATCCTGGATGTGGCCGCAGTTTCCATCCGGCGCGGCTTTGGCTACTTTAACATCGCGCTCTTCTTGGTGGACCGTGCGGCTGAGCAGGTGGAGCTGTGCTCCATCGCCGGTGGCCATACGATCGTCATGCGGCGGGGCTATCGCCAATCCATCGGCGAGGGTATTGTGGGGTGGGTGGCCAAGACCGGCGAAACCCTGCTGGTTAACGACATCGCCCAAGAGCCCCGCTATCGTCCCATCTCTCCAACCATCAAGCCGGTGGGCTCAGAACTGGCAGTGCCCATCGTGCGGGGCGATGAGGTCATCGGTGTTCTCGATATCCGCAATCTGGAGCGGGGGGCCTTTGGCCAGGATGACGTCGAGGCCATGGAGGCGCTGGCCGATCAGTTGGCCATCGCCATCGATAATGCCCGGCTGTACGAGGAAACCCAACGCCGTGTGGCAGAGCTGACGGCTATTCAAGAGACCAACCTGCGGGTAGTGTCGGAACTCGACACCCCGCAGGTTCTGCATGCCGTGGCGCGCAATGTGATAGAGCTGGGGGATGCCGACGACGTTTACATCTTTCTCCACAACCCGGCGGACGGCAGCCTCTCTTTTGGAACGGCGTTGTGGCGCAGCGAGCCATCTGCGGTGAGTGTGCAAAAGCAGCCCGACCGCTTTACCCGCGCCGTGCTCAACTCCAGTCGTTCGTTGGTCATCAATCACGCGCGGGAGCACCCGTACTTTGCTTTGCCCGAGAAAAAGTCCTTGGTCGAGAGCCAAAGGGCGAGCGTCGAGGCCATTGCGGGCTTCCCGTTGCTGGGGACTGCCGGCGTGGTCGGGGTGATGGTGGTGACCTATCTGCGCCCACACATCTTTGGCACGGATGAGTTGCGCACGTTGGGGCTTTTGGCTTCGCAGGCGGCGGTTGCAATCACTAATGCCCGGCTGTACGGGGAGACGCGGCAGCGGTTGGAGGAGCTCACGATGCTGCACGCGGTGGCGCTGGCCGCGGCCTCTACCCTGTCTGTGGAGGAGATCGCCGAAAGCGTCATCGCCGTCGTCGAGCAGGGTTTGGGCTTTGAACATCAGAAGCTGTACCTGGTCGAAGAAAAACACGGCATGCTGGAACTCGTCGGGCGCAATGCAGAGGCGCAAGGCGGGCTTTCGAAACTGCCTGTGGGGCAAGGGCTGGTGGGCTGGGTGGCAGAATGTGGTATTGGATTGCGGATCGACGACGTTTCTCAGGACGCGCGCTACCTCCAGACCATTCCAGGTATCCGCTCGGCGTTGGTGGTTCCCCTCGCGGTTGGAGGTCGGGTGATCGGGGTTTTGCAGGCGTTGAGCTCGTATTCTGGCGCTTTCAGCGCTGACGACGAGCGCTTGTTTACCACGGTCGCGCGGCAGCTTGCCGTCGCCATCGAAAACGCGCGTCTCTACCAGGAGACCGAGCGGCGGCTCGCCGAGGTTTCGATGCTCTACCAATTGGCCCGTCAGGTGAATACGAGCCTGGACGTTCAGGAGCGCTTGAACTCTATCGTCGAGTCGCTGAAGCAGGCGATGGGGTGTCGAGCGTGTTCCATCGCGCTCTTGGACCCGATCAACGACGTTCTGGAAATTCGAGCGGCGGCGGGTATCAAGGGCAAGTGGCAAAGCGATTTCAAGCTAGGACTGGGTGAAGGGGTGGCCGGGCGGGTGGCGCTTGAGGGAGCCCCGATGTACGTGTCCGATACACTGGAGATGGAAAGTTTTATCTTTTTTGATCCCTCTGTGCGTTCGCTGCTGACTGTTCCCTTGAGCGTGCAGGGTAGGATTATCGGCACGTTGAGTGTCGATAGCGAAACCCCCGATGCTTTCAGCACAGAGGACGAGCGCTTGCTCGCCATTGCGGCAGCCCAGGCTGCTATCGCCATCGAGAATGCGCGGTTGTATACCAGCCTCGAGCAGCGTGCCAGGAATTTGGCAGAGGCGTACGCTGAGCTACAAGAGGTCGACCGGCTCCGAGATGAGATGGTGCAGAATGTGTCTCACGAGTTGCGAACGCCTTTGACCTTTGTGAAGGGCTATGTGGAGCTGCTGCTGGCTGGTGATGCAGGTCCGCTCACCGACTTGCAGAAAGAGTACCTCGACGTCGTGATCGGCAAGACCGATACGGTCACGCACCTGGTGAGTGACATCATGTTCTTGCAGCAAGCCGATCAGTTGCCTAAAAAGACTTCCGTCTCGTTGGCCAAGCTGGCAAGGCGCGCTCTGCAAGGATGCGCCGCTACAGCGGAACAGGCCGGGCTGACCCTGGTGGAGGATATACCGGGCGATCTGCCGCCGGTAGCCGGGGATGCGGGCAGGCTCCAGCAGGTGTTCGACAATCTGCTGGGCAACGCCATAAAGTTCAGTCCCGATGGTGGGCGTATCACCGTGGCGGTGAGGGACGTTGGGGAGCTGCTGCAGGTGTCCGTCTCTGACGAAGGGGTTGGCATTCCCGAGGATCAGCATGAGCGGATCTTTGAGCGGTTCTACCAGGTGGATGGTTCCGCGCGGCGGCACTTTGCCGGCGTTGGGTTGGGTTTGACGATAGCCAAGCGCATCGTAGAAGCCCATGGGGGAAGAATTTGGGTAGAGAGCGTGCCGGATAAAGGGAGCACGTTTTACTTCACGATCCCCAAGTATCAGGCTGAAGAGCAGGCGCTTGCGACCGACAAGACGGTGGCGTGATAGTTTTTTCGGGATCAATGCTGCCGCACGGTTAGTCATGGCAGCGGCTTTGGCGATGCATTGATGTGGACTCGTAATAGGTATCACCTAGAACAGCTAGAGGAGATGTCAAGTCTTCGGGCACAACTGCACGCTTTGCCGAAGGTGGACCTGCATCGCCACCTCGAGGGTTCGCTGCGGCTCCAGACGCTGGCCGAGATCGCGCAGGAGCACGGGATTGATCTTCCCAGTTACGATATCGAGTATCTGCGGCCTTTCGTGACGGTGGCGAACGATGAGCCGGACTTTCATCGCTTTCTCGAAAAGTTCCGCCTCCTGCAGCGCTTCTATCCCACCCAGGCCGCTGTGGAACGGATAGCGTATGAGGCGGTGGCCGATGCGGCGGCCGATAACATCAGATACCTGGAGCTGCGCTTTAACCCGCTGGCCCAGGCCCGAGTTCAGGGATTTTCGCTCGACGAAGTGACCACCTGGATATGCGGTGCTGTCGCCAAGGCCCAGCGCGACTTGGACGTGCGCGTTAACCTGATCCTATCGATTCGCAGGGACGTCGGGTTGGATGTTGCCGCAGAGATCGCCGATGTGGCGGTGGCTCACCTGGACGATGGCGTCGTCGGCCTGGATTTGACCGGCGACGAGATAGGGTATCCGGCGGGTCGTTTTGCCGATGTCTTCCGGCGGGCACATCGGGAAGGGTTGAATGTGACGGTGCATGCCGGAGAGGCCGGAGGGGCCGATAATGTCCGCGAGGCAATCGTTCTGCTGGAGGCTCAGCGCATCGGGCACGGCATACGCGCCATCGAAAACTCGTATGTGGTGGATCTGCTTAGGGAACGTAAGGTTGCGCTGGAGGTTTGCCCGACGAGCAACTTGCAGACGGGGGCCGTGCGTCGTGTAGGGCAACACCCGCTGCTGGATTTGCTGGCGCTCGATCTGCGCGTGACGATCAACACCGATGATCCCAGCGTCAGCGATACGACACTCACCGACGAGTACGTGGTTGCTATGCTGGCACTGGGGATGACGTTTGAGCAGATCAAGCGCACGATCGTGATGGCCGCCGAGAGCGCATTCCTGCTGCCAGGAGAGCGAGAGCAGTTGGCGGCTTGGTTTCGCAAGGAGCTTGGGATGCTCGACGGGGAACGCGACTTGGGTCGGTTTAGGTTTGGGTAGAGGAGGATGATGACGGAACTGGTTCAAGATCAGGTCGCGGCGCTGATTGCCGCAGGATTAAAGGCCGCGCAGGCGAGCGGCGCGTTGCCGGATTTTGAGATGCCGGCGGTGGTTGTCGAGCACCCGCGCCAATCCGAGCACGGCGATTATGCATCCCCTGTCTGCCTGAGGCTGGCAAAGGTCGCGCGCATGTCTCCGCGCGATATTGCTGCGCGGGTGGTCGAGCACGTGCCGCCATCGCCGCTCGTGGGCCAGGCCGGGGTGGCGGGACCGGGGTACATCAACGTCGCCCTGGATGCGTCCTGGTTGGCCGTGCAGGTCGAGACGATCTTGGAGGCCGGGGAGGCTTTCGGCGACCTGGATATCGGCCGGGGGCAGAGGTATCAGGTCGAGTTTGGCAGCGCGAATCCCACGGGGCCGCTTCACGTCGGCTTTGCCCGCAACGTCGTGCTGGGAGATACCATCGCCAACGTGTTGGCGGCGGCGGGATTCGAGATTGAGCGGGAGTACTATGTCAACGACGCCGGCTCCCAGGTGCGCAAGTTCGGGGAGAGCGTCTATGCCCGCTATGCCCAGGCCCTAGGCCGGAATGAACCTTTCCCGGAGGATGGCTACCAGGGTGATTATGTTGTAGAGATGGGGCGGCGTGCCGCTCAGCGGCATGGCGATCGGTTTCTCGGCACGCCGCGTGAGGAAGCTACGCGCGCTTTGGGGCTAGAGGGAATCGCGCAGGTCATCGCCGAAGCGAAGCAGGACCTGGCAGACCTTGGGGTCACGTACGATGCCTGGTTTCACGAGAAGGGCCTGCATGCATCTGGCCTGTTCGACCAGATGCTGGACAGGCTGCGTGGGGACGGGTATATCACCGCGCGGGATGATGCGGTGTGGTTCACCTACCCTGAGGAGGATGTAGACGCGGTGGTCGTTCGCTCTCCCCAGGTGATAGCGGAACCGGGCGAGCGTCCGACCTATCTCGCCTCCGATATCGCATACGTGTGGAACAAGCTGGTTGAGCGAGGCTTTGACCGGGCGATATACGTCTGGGGGGCCGACCATCACGGGGACGTCCCTCGGGTGAAGGCAGCGACAAAGGCGCTGGGCCTTGATCCGGGGCGTGTGGTGGTCATCCTGTACCAGTTGGTGAATCTGAAGCGCGGCGGTGAGGACGTGCGCATGTCCAAGCGCAGGGGGGAGTTTGTCACGCTGCGCGAGCTGCTCGACGAGGTCGGCCCGGACCCGATCCGCTTTATGCTCCTCACGGCCACTGCCGATTCGACACTGGATTTTGATCTGGATCTGGCGGTCGAGCAATCGGACAAGAATCCGGTGTATTACGTGCAGTACGCTCACGCGCGCATCGCCAGCATCCTGCGCCACGCCGCCGATCTTGGCTGGGATACGGAAGCGCCCGCCAGCGTCTCCCTGCTGACCCACGAGAGCGAGCTGGCGCTGATCCGCAAGATGCTGGAGCTTCCCGAGATCGTGATGCTGGCAGCGGCGCAGCTGGCGCCGCACCATCTGACGTTTTACGCCAAGGACCTGGCCTCGACTTTTCACGCTTTCTACCGGGACTGCCGTGTGGTCGATGCCGAGGCGCCCGACCTGACACGCGCGCGCTTGATGCTCGTGCGGGCTGCCAGGCTCGTTCTCGCCCGCGTGTTGCATTTGATGGGCATGAACGCACCGGAGCGGATGTGAGGTAGGAAGCGGGATGCAGGAGGCAGGAATTGTCCTGCATCCTGCTTCTTGCATCTTTTTCGATTGTAACTGCTCAGCCTTGCTTCGCAGTCGCCTTTCGCGTGTGAAAAGAGAGGGGGCGGGGG
>JAFGED010000236.1 GCA_016931785.1 Anaerolineae bacterium | reverse complement strand
CCAGAGATCTCACCAATGATACAATCATCCACAGGTTGGATGTCTTGAAAGGAGCATGAGATGAACGAGAAGAACGCAAGTCACAGCCCGATCACGCTCACGGGAGATAGCCTCACGATCGAGGACGTGGTCGCGGTCGCCCGCGGCCAGGCCAGGGTGGCGCCGCTGCAGCCCGGCGACCGCGCCGTGGAAAGCTGGCAGTGGGTGAAACGGGTATCCGACGGCGGGCTGCACGACGAAGATGGCCATCCACTGGCGGTGTACAGCGTCAACACGCCCTTCGGCTCCCGCGCCTTTGAGAGCGTCTTTGAGACGCCCGAGCAATCCCAGTGGCTTTCGCGCAACCTGATCACCAGCCACTCGGCGGGCGTGGGGCGGTACTTTTCGGAGGACGTCGTGCGCGCCGCGATGCTCATCCGCGCCAACACCCTGGCGAAAGGATTCTCCGGCATCCGGCCGGGCGTGATCGATTCCCTGATCCAGGCGCTGAACGCCGACATCTATCCGGCGGTGCCGGAAAAGGGCTCGGTGGGCGCCAGTGGCGACTTGGCTCCCCTATCTCACCTGGTGCTGATGCTATGCCGCCCGCCACACGGCCCCGACCTGGAGGAGGAAAGTGGAGAGGTGCTCCTCCCCTTCGACCCGCAGGTGCACGACCCGGCCGAGTGCGTCGCCGTCGAAAGCGCTGGTGGCCAGAGCGCGCTCAAGATCAGAGCCCGCGCCAAGGATATCGTAGAAAGAGCCGGCATCATGCGCTGGGTGCTGCAGGCCAAGGAGGGGCTGGCCCTCAACAACGGGGCGACCTTTTCCGCCGCACTGGCGGCGCTGGCCGTGCACGACGCAGAGAACCTGGTCAAGAGCGCCGAGATCGCGCTGGCGATGACGGTCGAGGGGGTGAGGGGATACCGCGACGCGTTCTTCCCCCAAGTCCATCGGGCCCGCGGCCACCAGGGCCAGATGACCAGCGCGGCCAACGCGCTGCGGTTGTTGGAGGGCAGCAACCTCCTCGACGGCGATCAGTCCACCGATCCACAGCGCTGCCCGCCACAGGACGCCTACTCAATCCGCTGTGCCCCCCAGGTCATTGGGGCGGTCCGGGACGTGCTGGCGTGGGTGCGCACCATCGTCGAGAACGAGCTCAACGCCGCCACCGACAACCCGCTCATATTCGCCTCAGAGGATGCGGCGGACGATTACTACCTGCCGCGCCTGTACAAGGCAGTCTCGTGCGGGAACTTTCACGGCGAGCCGCTGGCGTTCGCCATGGACTTTTTAGGGATCGCCATCGCCGAGCTGGGCAACATCGCCGAGCGCCGCATCTTTCGCCTGCTGACCGGGGCGCTGAACCACAACCTGGAGGCGATGCTGATCCGCAGCGCGGAGCGCGAGGTTGGCATGCACAACGGCTTTATGATCGCCCAGTACACGGCTACCGCCCTCGTCTCGGAGAACAAGACGCTGGCACACCCCGATAGCGTCGACTCGATCCCCACCTGCGAGGATCAAGAGGACCACGTCAGCATGTCGCCCAACGCCGCCCGGCACGCCCGCGAGATCATCTGGAACGTGCAGCAGATCGTGGGGATCGAGATGTTGTGTGCGGCGCAGGCCATCGACTTTCGACTGGAGGGACAAGAGTACGTGCAATACTGCGAGGCAGACGCGGTCAAAAAAGGCTGGAGAAAGATTGAGAGCGCTGTCGCTCCCACACTTGGGGCCGGGACGCAGGCTGCCTACGAGCGCATCCGCGCCCTGATCGAACACCGGCATCGAGATAGAGTGCTGTACCCCGACATAGCGCGCGCGGCCTCGGAGGTCTCTTCCGGAAACGTCGTCCAGGCGGTCGAAAGGGCGCTTGGAAATCCCCTTGGCTAGAATGGACTATTCCGGGTCTTTACCCCACCGGGAGAACAACTTGAGCACCTGCGCAGCCGCGCCGCTGGCGTGAGCGACCGTCTCGGGGATATCCATCGGTCCCGCGCCGGTCCCGGCCAAAAAGACGCCAGGCCGGACGGTCTCTGCCGGGTGCGTGTTCGCATCCAGGGGAACGAGCCAGCCGTGCTCGTCCGTCGCCAGCCCCAGCATCCCGGCCAGTCGCCGCGTCTCGGGGCGCGGGAGCAGGGCCGGGGCCACCACCACCAGGTCGGCCTCGATCTGCACCTGACGGCCGCTGAGCGTGTCGGCTCCCCACACCACCACCTTTTCGCCCTCGCGGAAGATGCGCGATACCTTGCCCCGCAAGTAGACCACGTGCTCCTCCTCCATCGCCCGCTGGGTGAACTCGTCGTACCCCTTGCCGGCAGCGCGGATATCGATATAAAAGACGTAAGCCTGCCCCTCGTGAACCCGGTGGCGGTAGAGCACGGCCTGCTTGGCCGTGTACATACAGCAGACCTTGGAGCAATAGGGCAGGTGCTTTTCGGGGTCGCGGGAACCGGCACACTGGACGAACACCACCTCACGGGGAACCTTTCCGTCGGACGGGCGGCGCACCTGGCCAGCGGTGGGGCCTGAGGAGGAGAGCAAGCGCTCGAAGGTGAGCGCATCGATCACGTCCGGCACGCGCCCCTCGCCGTATTCTGGCATGTGTTCCAGGCCGTAGACGTCGTAGCCGGTGGCGAGGAGGACCGCGCCGACGCGCTCCTCGGTGATCCTGTCCTCCTGGTCGTAGGCGATGGCGCCCACCGGGCACACTTTGGCACAGATGCCGCATTTGCCTTGCTGAAAGTAGCGGCAGTGCTCGCGGTCGATCACGGGCTTGTTCGGCACAGCCTGTGGCGAGAGGGTGTAAATGGCCTTGCGCCTCCCGACGCCGCGCTCGAAATCGGAATCCACGCTGGTGGGGCACTTTTCCTGGCACGTGCCGCAGCCGGTGCAGGCCTCCCAGTCCACATAGGCGGCGCGGCGGCGGATGCGCACGCGAAAATCGCCCAACTCGCCTGCGACGCTTTCGATCTCCGAATAGGTGTGCAAGCGGATGTTCTCGTGATGCCCCACCTCGACGGTGCGCGGGGTGAGGATGCATTGAGCGCAGTCGAGCGTGGGAAAAGTATCCGAGAGCTGCGCCATGCGCCCGCCGATGGAGGGAAGCCGCTCAACCAGGAGCACTTCGTAGCCGGCAGCGGCGATATCCAGGGCAGCCTGCATGCCGGCAATGCCGGCGCCGACGATCAGGACGCGGGGAACAAGACCTGGGAGGTCTCGTGATAAATTCCCAAAAGCCGTCACCTCATTCATGAGAGCAAATCTTTTTCCACGAACATCCAAGAGACCTCCCAGGTCTCACCCCTACTTTCCCATCTCGCCCAGCTCGTCCTCGCGGAAGGTGGCGATGATCATCTCCTCGCCGGGATCGCGCCCGGGCACGTAGCCGAAGCTCTCCTGCACGCGCCGGCCGACGGCGCGAAAGATGTCGGCCACGGGGATGCCCACGGGGCAACCGTCGCTGCACATACCGCATCCCACGCAGGCGTGGGCCATGTGCAGCATGCGCGTCACGTGAAAGAGCAGCGTATCCGAGGGCAGTCTCACCCCACCCTTGCGCTCCGCCCAATCCCAATAACGGGGCGAGGGGTGATCGAATACGTCGGTGCGAAAGATGCACTCCTTGCAGTAGCAAATGGGGCAGGTGACCATGCAGTTCTGACAGCGGATGCAGGTGGAAAACTCGGCCAGGAGCGCCAGCGGGGCGTGCGCCCGCTCGGCGAACTCGTCAAGGCGGCGGTCCCGCTCGGCGGTGCGGGCGGCGACGAGCGCCTGCACCGCTGCGACGCGCGACCGCGGCTCCTCGGCAAGCTCCACACCCAACATCTCGGCCAACCGATCGTCTTGAACCGATACCCACAGCCACTGGTCGTTTTCCACGCCCAGCAATCCCAGGGCAATGTGAGGCGCGTAGCTCTCACCCACGCCGGGGATGGGGCGCTCGCACATCGTACAGGCCGGGCGGAACGCGAAACCATCCAGCGGCTCGACCCGGCCCTGGCGCGCGGCCACCAGCGCCGGGGCTACCGGGTCCAACCCCTCCTCGGCCATGCGGGCGTAATCCTCCACGCGATAAGCCCCCAGGCAGTCCACGCCGATGAACAACACATCGTCAAGCAGCACCTGCTTCACTTTAGAAAGCTCGACCGCCGTGCGCAGCTCGCAGTTGCGCATCACTGCGCCCACGCGGCCCAAGGCCCCACTGGCGGTAACGAGTCCCAGCACCATCCCTGCGTTGACCGGCAGCACCGGCGCCAGGGGCGCAGCCCGCTCCAAAAGGGCAGCGTCGCGCACCAACGTGGGCACCACATTACGACCGTCGGGGGTCCGCAGCCCAACCAGCAGCGCATCGACGGTACCGCCCGCCAACAAGCTCGCCAGCAGATGGCGGATCGTCTCCTCCGTGCTCCCGTGTCCATTCAGCCAGCCCTGCATCTCAGATACTCCACTGCCCGCGCAAAGGGGAGGGGCCCAGTTCCCTGATCGCGGCCACCATCTCGGTCACCGTGTCGGCAAAGTACTGCCCCTCGGAGGCGCTGATCCAGCGCAGCCAGACGCGCTCGGGCTCGAGCCCTATTTGGCCCAGCACCCGGTGCAGGATAGCGACGCGGCGGCGCGCCTTGAAATTGCCCGACTGGTAGTGGCAGTCGCCCGGGTGGCAACCGCCAATGAGCACGCCATCGGCCCCCTCCAGTACCGCCTTGGCCACGTAGATGGGATCGAGCT
Source organism: Anaerolineae bacterium (assembly GCA_016931785.1). Lineage (GTDB taxonomy): Bacteria > Chloroflexota > Anaerolineae > B4-G1 > B4-G1 > JAFGED01. The sequence goes on along the minus strand of JAFGED010000236.1, from coordinate 3,442 downwards.
GCCCGCTGCACATCAGGCGGATGATGCGCACGTTGGGCGGGTACTGCATGCGGGAGGTGCCCGCCAGGTCGGCGGCGGTGCTGGCGCACCAGTTACACAAGAATGCGACGATACGTGGTTCAAAATCAACCATAGGGACTCCTATTCTTCAACCAGCGCCGCATCCACTAGCGCCAGTAGTTGCACCGGCTCGAGGGCCGGCTGGCGGCTGGCCCCGTTGGGACAGACGGCCACGCACACGCCACAGCCCTGGCACAGGTGATCGAGCACGCGGGCGAAGCGCTCCTCTTCATCCAGGACGCGCGCGCCGTAGGGGCAGTGGGTCACGCACAGGCCGCAGAAACTGCACAGCTTTTGCACGACGGAGGCGACATCACGGCGCGGCTCCTGCGGCCGGGCGACGGCCAGCGCGGCCCGCAGCGCCGCCGCCCGCGCCTGGGCGATGGACTCTTCGATAAAACCCGGGCCGTAGGCCAGCCCGCACAGAAAGACGCCAGGCCGGGCCAGGTCGGTCGGGCGCAGCTTGGGATGGGCCTCGGCAAAGAACCCGTCCTCGTCCAGCGCCGCCCCAATCAACTCGGCCAGGGCCGCGTTGTCCACAGGGGGCTCGATTCCGGCGCTGAGCACCACCAGATCGGGAGTGAGAACCAACTCCTCGCCCAGTGTTGATTCCCACACCGCCACCTGCAATCTCGAATCTTTCGACTGAGCGCTCACGACGAAGTCTCTGATCTCCACTTCCGGCTTGTGTTCCAGATCATATTGCAGAAAAACTACCCCCATTCGCCGAGCCCGCTCATAGGCAAGCTCGTGCATCCCCATCGTGCGCACGTCGCGGAAGAGGATGGTGACCTTGATATCGGGATCGAGCGCCTTGAGCGCCAGCGCATTCTTGACCGCCTGGGCGCAGCAGACGCGGGAGCAGTAGGGGTGCACGTCATCGCGGGAGCCGACGCATTGGATCATCACGACCGATTGTGGATTGGCGGATTGGAGACCAGAGATTTGAGATTCCAACTCGCGCTGCGTGACGACGCCCGGATGCTTGCCGTACAAGTAGTCCCGCGGCTCGATCTGCCGCGCGCCAGTGGCGACGATGATGCCGCCGTAGCGTTCCCGCCTGACCTCCTCACCCAGCCGAATCTCTGCCGCAAAATCGCCGCGCACGCCGGACCAGGCCAGCAGCTCCGCACCTGTCCAGACGCGCACCCCCTCCGCTTCCTGCACGCGCGCCACAGTCTCGGCCAGCAGCGCCTGGGTGTCGAGGCCCTCCAGAGTGCGCGCAATCTCTCGTAAATTGCCGCCCAACTCAGCCTCTCGCTCCACTAGATCGCACGCTACACCCAGGGCAGAAAGAGTGAGCGCCGCCGTCATCCCGGCTAGACCGCCTCCCAGTACCAGCACACGATCGGATGCATCCTCCTGCGGGCTGACGTCAAAGGGCTGGTAGGGCGTCTCCCGCAGGCCGGCGACAGCCATCGCCAGCGCGCCCCGAGCGACGCGGGTCGCGGCGGCAGGATCGCCCGCATGGGCCCACGCGGCGCCCTCGCGGATATCGGCGCGGGCCAGCAGGAGCGGCGGCAAGCCCAGGCGCGCCATCAACGCGTCGAACTCGCCGGTGTAGAGGCGCGGCGAGCACCCGGCGATCACGATGCGATTGAGCCCGTGTTCTGCCACGGCCTGCTCGATCGCAGATAAGCCTGACTCCTCGCAGGCCGCCTCCACCCGCTCGACATGGACCACGGCGCGCTGCCGCTCGCCCCAGGCGGCCAGCGCGGAAAAACCGAGCGCGTCATCCAGTGCGCCACGGCAGTTGCAGAGAACGAGACCGATACGAGGAGGCTGGTCGAACAACCCTCCTCCCCCACCCTCCTCCCCTTCCTCCCGTCTGCGGGAGGAAGGGGAGGGGCCGGGGGAGGGGATAGAGGGCAATCCCCCAATCGCCAGCGCCGCAGATATCGTCTGCGCAGCAGACGCCGCGGCCTGGGTCACCATCTTGGGCACGTCGACGGGGGCCAGGGCGGACCCGGCGGCGAATACCCCCGGGCGCGAGGTGCTGCCGGGGCCGTCCTCGCCGGAGAGGACAAAGCCGTACTCGTCGAGGGCCACGCCCGCGCGGGCGGCCAGCTCGCGCGCGCCCTCCGCCGGCCCCGTCCCCACGGCCAGCACCACCAGGTCGAACGCCTCCTCGCCGTCCGGCGTCAGCAGGCGCAGGCCTTGCCCTCCGGGCGACTCGAGCACTGCCGCCGGCAGCCCCTGCCGGTAGGCCACCCCAGGCAGAGCCGCCGCCCGCTGGAAATAGCGCTCGTACCCCTTGCCGGAAGCCCGCACGTCCATCGTGAAAACAGTCACCCCCGTCTCCGGGGCGACCTCCTTGAGCAGGCCAACCTGCTTGGCGGTGATCATGCAGCATGAGGAGGAGCAATAGGGACGGCCCAGCTTTTCGCTGCGGGAGCCGACGCAGTGGATAAAGGCAACGCGGCGGGGAGGCTGCTTATCGGAGGGTCGCAGGAGACGGCCACCGGTCGGCCCGGAGCGGTTGAGCATGCGCTCGAACTCCAGGCCGGTGACCACGTCCGCGCATCGCCCCCATCCGTACTCAGCGGCGCGGGCGGCATCGAAGGCGGCGAAACCCGGCGCCAGCACCACCGCGCCGACCTCGATCCGCACCTCGTCCTGCGCCGCCTCCAGGTCGATGGCGCCACGGGGGCAGGCTGCCGCACAGGCCCCGCAGCGGGTACAGACCTCGGAATCGATGGCGTAGACGAACGGCACGGCGCGCGGCGGCGGGGGGTAGATGGCCCTTTGCGGCTCCTCGAACAGGAACCGGCCCCAGCGGGAGCGCGGGCGGGAGACCGGACAAACCGTAGCACAGATGCCGCAGTTATCACATAGGGCAGGATTGACAAAGCGAGGCGCCCGACGCACCATGGCGGCGAAATCGCCGGGTTCCCCTTCCAAAGCCTCCAACGTAGCGCCGGGCAGCGGCGTGATGCGGGGATGGAGCGTGCTGGCGATGGTGGGACAGTAGGATGGCTGGCGCGGGAGCGCGAGACACAAGCCGCAGGAATCGGTGGTGAAGGTGTGATCGAGCAGCAGAAAGGCCCCGCCCAGGTGCGGCTCGCGTTCGGCCAGGGTGACGTGCATGCCCCACTCGGCCAGGTGATGGGCGGCCGTCATCCCGGCCAGGCCGGAGCCGACGACGAGGGCCGTTCGCGCAGAGCGCGAACGGCCCGCAGTTTCGCCAGCACTATGTGCCGCCGAAACTGTCGCTTGCAAGTCAGGCACTATAGAATCTTGCTTCATTTGCACAAGGTCTTGGTTATGAACATATCTGAGCCAGCGGGGTTAGGGTCTATGCGTCTTTCGCACACAGCGCGAAAGACATGGCAGTTTCACCGGCGCTGCGCGCCGCCGAAACTGCGGCTCAAAAGTGCCGTTG
>JAFGED010000235.1 GCA_016931785.1 Anaerolineae bacterium | reverse complement strand
CTGCCCGTGTTCCTGTTCTTCTTCCTGATCCTTGGTTTGTTCCAGGTCTTTTATCTGGATCGACTGGCGCTGGTGGCGGGGAAGCGTGATGCAGCCGAGTCTCTTGACGAGCCGTCGCCGCCGGAGGTGGATGCGACGGAAGAGGCAGTGGCGAAAGTCTCGGAGCTAGAAGGAGCTAGGCAGACGGTGCGTCTGGAAATGGAGGAGGAAAGAAAAACGGTGCGCTTGGAACCGGAGGAGGCCAAGACGGTGCGGCTGGAGCCGGAGGGTGCCAAGAAGACTGTGCGCTTGGAGCCGGAGGAGGCCAAGACGGTGCGGTTGGTATCAGAGGGCGAACGTGAGGACGAGCGCAAAACCGTGCGCTTGCGGATGGAGGACGAAGGCAAAACGGTGCGCCTGGAACGAGAGGAGGACGACGATGCTCAAGCTTGACGTCGATAGGTCGCTTCAGTCGGTGTTCGATGACCCGGCGTGTCCGCAGGCCCTGCGCCGGGCGCTCTCTGGCCCGCTCTCCTGGCAGGCGCGCAACGAGACGTCGGTACGCAAGGCGCTGGCCTCGCCGCGTATCGCGCCGCAGTGGGTGGCGGCGCTCCTGGCGCTGGGCGCGACGGCCGTCACCGAGGATGGCGAGATCCCGTTGGCAGAGACAAATATCGCCAAGGCCCGCACGCTGTCGGTCAAGCTGGATGGCATGCATTGGGGCGAGGCCCGCGTGGCCCGCACCCCCGCCGACGAGCCCATCGTCGCGGCGGTCGCGGCGGTGCGGCTGGAAGATGGCGTCGTGAAAGAGGCGCGCGTGGCGCTTACCGGCGTCTGGCCGGAGGTGGTGCGCCTGGCCGAGGCCCCGGCGCAGTTGGTCGGCGGTCCGCTGGATGCGGAGCGTATCCAGGCCGTGGCGGACGCCGTGCAGCGGGAGGTCGATCCTGCGGGGGACTATATGGGCAGCGCCGAGTACCGCCGGGCGATGGCGGGTGCGCTGACCCGGCAGGCGCTTTCGAGCCTTCGAGACCTGCCAGGTTTTGAGGGCAATGTCGCGTCCATCACATTGGATAACCTCCATCAAGAGACGACTGCGGGTGATGAGCGGGAACCTAGGTCTGTAAAACTGACCATCAACGGCGAGGAGCGTACGCTGGATGTGGCGCGCGCCGAGCGCCTGCTGGACGCGCTGCGCCGCGCCGGGTATACCAGCGTCAAGTACGGCTGCGGCACGGGGGATTGCGGCGCCTGCACCGTGCTCCTGGATGGGCAGCCCGTGCACAGTTGCCAGATGCGCGCTGCCGCCGCCGAGGGCTGCGAGATCACCACCGTCGAGGGATTATACTCCCCCCTGCATGGGGGGAGGCCAGGAGGGGGGTTGCATCCGCTTCAACAAGCCTTTATCGACGCCGGCGCCATCCAGTGCGGCTACTGCACCCCCGCCCAGCTTCTTACCGCCAAGGCGCTTCTTGACCGTAACCCTGATCCCACCGAGGCCGAGATTCGCGAGGCGCTGAGCGGCGTGCTGTGCCGCTGCACCGGCTACGTCAAGATCGTGCAGGCAGTGCAGCGGGCTGCGGCGATAATGCGTGGGGCAAAATACCACTTTGCCCCAACGCACGTCATTACCCCGCCAGAGATGGCGGAGCTGGAGGTGGTCGGTAAGGGAGAGCCCAAGGTCGATGGCGTCAAGCTGGCTGCAGGGCGGCCCGTCTTTACCGATGATATCCAACTGGACGGCATGCTCTACGGCGCGTTGCTCACCAGCCCGCACGCCCACGCGCGCATCACGCGCATCGACGCCAGCGAGGCGCGCGCGCTGCCGGGCGTCCACGCCGTGCTCACTCACGCGGACCTGCCCCGCGTCAAGTACGCCTCCGGCGGGCAGAGCTACCCCCAGCCGCCGCCCTTCGACCAGGTGTGCCTCGATGACAAGGTGCGCCACGTCGGCGACCGGGTGGCCATAGTCGCTGCCGAGACGCCGGAGCTGGCCCAAAAGGCATTGCGCCTGATCGAGGTGGCGTACGAGGTGTTGGAGCCCGTGCTCGATTGTGAGAAGGCGATGCAGGATGGCGCACCCGTCGTCCACGACGAGGCGGACACCGAGGAGATCTACGACGCACAGCGCAACATCGTGCACCACATCGAGGCCGAGGTCGGCGATGCAGACGAGGCGTGGGCCAGGGCGGATCACGTCTTTGAGGGCACGTACCGCACCTCGCAGCAGCAGCACGCGCACATCGAGCCGCACGTCTGCATCACCTATTGGGACGAAGACGGGCGGCTGGTGGTGCGCACCAGCACGCAGGTGCCCTTCCACGTGCGGCGCATACTCGCGCCCTTGATCGGCCTGCCGGTCAAGCAGATTCGCGTGGTCAAGCCGCGCATCGGCGGCGGCTTTGGCAACAAGCAGGAGATGATCCTGGAGGACCTGTGCGCTCACCTGACCGTCGCCACGGGCCGCCCGGTGCAGATGATGTACAACCGCCGCCAGGAGTTCACCAGCTCCCGCAGCCGCCACCCGCAGGTGATGCGCTACAGGATCGGCGTCACCGCCGGGATGGAGGTGGTCGCCACCGAGTTGCGTTTGATCGGCGACACGGGCGCTTACGGCACCCACGCGCTGACGGTGCAGATGGTGGCGGGGCAGAAGGCGCTCACGCTCTACAACACGCCGTATTCCAAATTTACCTGCGATGCGGTCTACACCAACAGGCCTCCGGCGGGCGCCTTCCGCGGCTACGGCGCGATGCAGTGCTTCTTCGGGCTGGAGACGCTGATGAGCGAGATCGCCGACCGGATGGGCTGGGATGTGGTCGAATTCAAGCGCAAGAACTGGATCAAGGAGGGCGAGGTGCTGCTGCTCTCCAAGGCGCTGGGCGAAGGGCGCGAGGGGTACGAGCAGACGATCCAGTCGAGCGGCTTGGAGGAGTGCGTGCGGGTCGGATTGGAGGTGACCGACTGGACCGATAAGCGCGGCAACGAGAGCTGGAGACAGGGAGTCGGGGGGACGAGGAGAGGCATCGGCATGGCGGTGATGCTGCACGGTAGCGGCGTGGCCGGGCTGGATATGGGGGCCGCGACGATCAAGATGAACGACGACGGCTCCTTCAACCTCCTCATCGGCGCCACCGACCTGGGCACCGGCTCCGATACGATCCTGGCG
>JAFGED010000026.1 GCA_016931785.1 Anaerolineae bacterium | reverse complement strand
GCGCAGGGAACGGCGCTGTGCATCCGCGCCTGGGTGGAGGACTTGGCTCACTTTCTCCCCGACTGGCTCGAATGGGCGCGGGCGCGCGCCGCGGCCGGCGAGCTAGAGACACTCGAGAGCTTTCGCCTCTTTATTCTAAGGAGCTTTCGCGCGACCGGTCGATTCGACGAGCTTTGCGAATGCGGGCAGGCCACCTGGAATCTGCTGAAGGATTTACCGGGAAAGGAAGCGGAGAAAGCGCGCTACCGGTGGGATCAACTTCGCTTTGACGTCTGGGGCTACATCGATATCGGCGACCTGGATACGGCAGAACAGCTCATCCTGCGTGCGGTGGAGGAATCTGACCTCGAGTTGGAACCCATGTTGATCGATATTGCCGCCATACGCGGCGAGCCATCTCCGCCGGACCTGGTGCGGCGCGCCAACGAGGACGGCGTCAGGGCCATCGATTCGTATGAGATGGAAGGCTGGTACCTCATCGCCCGCGAGGCCGCAGCAGCAGGAGAGGCGGAAAAAGCGTTCGACGCCCTGCGCTGCGCGCTCTCGCGTTGGAGCAATGGGCCGTTCTGGTACATGAACCTGTGGGAGAACGACGCCTATTGGGGCGACCTGCTGGATCATCCAGAGCGCAAGCGCCTGTTTGAGGAAAAGCGGCAGCGCATCGGGCCGATCTATGGAGAGCTGCACTATTTCCCCGGATGGTGAATGGACGAAACCTAGCGGGTTTCATCACCACAGATCCGCCGGCGTCTCCAGGCAAGTTTCAGTATCGGGCTGTACGAAGGTCTCGTAGAACTGCTCGATGCTCATCCCGGTCGCCTCTTCCAGGGAATGCGGTCCCCACACAGTGAAACCTGGAATATCTTCTAGGCTCATAATGCGTTCGGGCGACCAGAGATACAATGTAAGCTCTACCAGGTGTGGACACACCAGCCACGTTTCCCCTTCCCTCTCCTCTGCTTCGCCGGAGTACTGCATCAGAAACCCCTTTTCAGGGTAAAACAGAAGCAAATCAAACGGCGACCATGGCGCGCCGCTCCCCATACCCAGTAAAACCTGCGATGGTGGTCCGTAGACCTCGAGCATATGGGGAAGCATATAGGCCTTCCAATCCTCGGCAAACTGAGGGTGATCATAGGTGAATGACCAATCTTCGCCTACTGCAGGTGCCGCACTTATCTCAATCATTTTCAGGATGCCATCTTCGTCTCCAATGTAGCTCTGATAGCTCTGATAATGACCGGGCATATCAAAGACAACGGTATAGTTTTGAATGTCGCCACCACCCCTGGTTTCTTTTCCAAGCGAGGTGAAAAAATCCCTTGTAGCTTGCCAAGAAGTCGCCCCGGGAGTAAAGCCCCACCAGCACGGCAACTGGCAACCCCCGTTATTCTGGAGCATCTCCAAGAAAAAGCCATATTCCTCATCCGCCGTCATCGTCGGAACGGGCGTGGGACGTGGTGTACGCGTCGGCGGTATCGAGCTGGGCGTGGGCGTGCCGGCCAGCACCTCAAGCGTGGGCGAAGACATGGGAGTATCAGGCAGAGAGGTTGCCTCAGGAGTGGGAGCGGGGTAGAGACACCCGGCGAGACACACAGCCGCGACGACCATTGCGCCTACCCATTGCCCCGAACGCCAACTATCACCCATTTTGCGCCTCCTGTCGCTCGTTGTCGCCTCACCGCCGTTCACTATGGCGCTTCTCCTGGAACCTCAAGGCACGTACCTGGGTATCGAAAAGTCTCGTAGAACTCTTCCACGCTCATACCTATCGCCTTCTCTATATCATCGGACACAGACCACTCATCCGCAGTGATATGCCGATCAAGTGGTTCACTACTCTTTGGAGACTGAAGCCATAGCCTGATGTGATCATATAGGAAACAGGTGCGCAACGACTCGCCCGCCGCATAGGCAGGCCCTCCATATCTAATGCCAATCCCTAGGTCGTCGTAGAAAATGTACAAGGAGTATAGCAGACTCCCACCGGCGTTCTCCCCCAGCCAGACTCTCACTCTCGAAGGTAGTCCGTAACGAGCCAACACCTGGTCAACCGAGTAACGCTCCCAGTCCTGAGCAAATTGAGCATACGCTTCATCCTCATCCTTGTCGTCTCCAGCGTATCCCATGAACTCACTACTTACCTGCACAGATTGGACTATGCCATTTTGTTCGGTGAATTCATTCAAGATGTAATAGACCCAGTAGCCACCGGAGCGCTTTACACTGAAATAGTAGGCATCATATGCGTCGAACTGCTGTTTCACGCACCGCCAATCACTCCGCCCCGGCGTGACTCCCCACCAACACGGCAACTCACAGCCACCATTCGTGGCAAGCATATCCCTTGGGTAAGAGCGCTCCTGATCTGACGTCAACGTAGGCGGAACCGGACACGTTGGCACAGGCACGCGGGTCGGGTCAGGGGTAGCCGTTGTCGGGGCCAGGGTGAAAACGCCGGTCGGCACCGCAGAAGGAGAGCGCGGCACGACAGACGGCGAAGGAACAGTCGCAGGCGCACAACACCCCGCCAGGCAGATGACCAACGCCAGACAAACACACCCCGTGCGACACTGCAAGATTTTCATCCCATCAACTCCCACTATGAACCTATCCAAAACTAACCCCGCACTTTTCAGCGCAAGCAAAAGTCACCCTGAGTCTATCGAAGGGCGACTTTTGAACCCCTGTGTCAGAAAATCGCTACAGACATTTTCTCCCCCCTCCAACCCCCCCCGCTGGGGGGAGAGTTTGGCTTCCCCCCCCCAAGCGGGGGGGGATCGAGGGGGGGACGCGCGATGCGTGAAACGTGACAGAACCCATCACGAATCACGCATCACGGATCACGCCTTACGCTCACTCCTCGTCAGCCGCCTTGACGATCGTGAACACCCCCCCATCGCTCCGCCCGAACACCTCCGGGAAGTACATCTCGTAGGCCAAAGTGGGGATCACGCGGAACTCGCCCGCCAGGCTGGCGCGGATAAAGTAGGTGTACTCGTACGTGCCGCGCGGCAAATAGGTGGCAAACAGCACCGCCTTCTCGTCGCGCATCTCGGTGTGGCTGAACCACCACCAGCCCCAGGCGCCCCACGGGTTGCGCCGGTCGGTGCGCGTCAGCGTGGGGTCCTCACCCGCCACGCTCGTCGTCTTGAGGCTCTGATCGACCCCCTCGGCCCCGGCGGGGAAGGGGTCCTCCACCACCACGTAGTGCAGGTCGTTGGGCGCGATGATGGTCAGCTTGACGCGGATCACGTCCCCCACCCGCGCCTGGGAGATCATCGGGCACTTTTCTTCCTCTGGGTTGCAGTCGGCGGACGTGTACTGCCGGCTGACGATGATGCCCCGGTTGAGAGCGGTCACGTCCTCCACCGGCTTGTAGGTGCGCAGGTATAAGCTGTAGTAGAGCACGCCGCTGCCGTACTTTTCACCCTCGGGCGCCGTGCGCGCGATGGTCACGCGGTTGGCCTGATCGGCCAGGAGCTGCGCCACCGCGATCTGCAGCTTGACCGTCTCGCCGATGTTCTCCCGCGCCACGCTGCCCTCACCCAGCTTCTCGCCGTTGACCACCACCTGCCAGCTGTACGCGCCCTCCAGCTCGCCGGTGGCCACCATCCAGTCGGTGAGGGCGATGAGCGACCAGGCGGTCTCCTGCGTCGTTTCCCAGTAGCCATCCCTGCGGGCGGCCATCAGCCAGCGGACGGTGTTGGGCGCCAGCGCGTGATCGGGATCGAGCCGCGCCAATGCCGCCAGCACGATGGCAGTGGAGCGGGTGTCGGTGTTCATGGCGTAATAGTCGGGCCGCGCCTCCTCCCAGTGAGCGCCGGTGGCGCTGACGATGGCCGCGCTGGTGATATCGGAGAGCAGCGTGTCCACGTTCGCCTCATAGTCCTCACCCAGCAGGCCAAAGCCCATCGCCAGGTAGGCCTTGCCAAAGGTATCCAGCTTGGCGCGCTGCTCAAAGAGATTGACCATGCGCGCCGTATCCGGGCTCTCGGCCTCGGCCAGCACGTAGAGGATAAAGGCGCGCCGGTTGGCCTCCCAGTGATCCTTCACGTCGCGCGCGCCGCGCAGGCTGGTCCTGAGATAGGCCGCCGCGCGCCGCATGACCTCCTCGTCGACCGTAAACCCGGCCCGCTCCGCCTCGATCAGCCCCAGCATGACGTATGCGGTCAGGTATGGGTTGGAGTCGTCGTTGATCCACCAGCCCCACCCGCCGTCATAGTGCTGCCGGTTGTAGAGCCGCTGCAGGCCCACGCTGACCTGCCCCGGCAGCCGCGCCTCCAGGTCGGGCCGGTCGAGGCCCAGCTCCTTGTACGCCCGGTAGGTGACCACGTTGGGCAGGAAGCGGCTCACCGTCTGCTCGGTGCACTCGTAGGGGTAGTGCTCCAGGTAGTCGAGCCCGTCGGTCATGCCGGCCGCCAGCGACGGATCGACGTGTACCGTCAGCTCCCCCTGGGTCGGATCGTAGCGCGGCGGCAGGGCCACCGCCTCCAGCCGCTCCCCATCCGACTTGAGGACGCCGGAGGTGGCGACCACCTCGGGCGTGCTGTAGTTATAGACCGGCAGGGGAATCTCGACCGCGTCGGCGTAAGAGCCCGACCGCGCGCCGAACAACAGCTTGACCTCCGAGACATCCTCCACCACCACCGGCCATTCGACCCTGACCTTGTCGTTCGCCGGGATGCTCACGGGCGCATCGCGATGCGCCCCTACGCGCAACCCTTCGGCTTCAAACGCTACCGTCACCTCCAGGTCGTCGTCCGTGTTGTTGTGCACCACCGCACCCAGCATCGCCTCGTCGCCGACGACGAAGAAACGCGGGGCCACGGGCCGCACCAACAGGTCCTTGGTGCTCACCACGTCCACCTGCGCCTCGCCCACCAGCGTCTCGGCGTCGACGCCCCAGGCGCTCAGACGCCAGGTGGTGAGGTTATCCGGCAGGGTGACGCTGATCTTGGCGTTGCCATTCTTATCCGTCTTGACGACGGCGTCCCAGTAGGCGGTGTCGCGAAAGTCCTGCCGCACGGGGCCGAACTCCTCCCCGCCACCGCCGCCGCCGCCCATGCCCTTGACCTCCTCGCCCACCTCCTGGGTGATGCGGTCGATGGACAGCACCAGGCCACTGGACGTATCGACGCCGACCCCACGCTCGCGCCAAAAGTAGCTGACGATGTCTACCTGCCGGCGGTCGGCCAGCGTCAGCACCGCCAGGTCGACCAGGCTGAGCGCCAGCTCGGCCTCGACCGGATTCCCGGCGCTATCGGAGACGTGGATGGCGTAGGTCACCTTTTCGCCCGGCCCATAGTGCTCGTCGGGCCCCTTGTCCGGCGTCAGCTCGATGGTCAGCTCCTTCTCCGCGGTGTCGATGGAGAGCTGCGCGTAGCCGACCTTGAAGCTGGGATAGGGATTGGTCTCGTCCACCCCTTTGACGATGACGACGGAGACGTAGACGTTGGGGATCATACTCTCGGTGATGGGAATCCTGATCTGGTCCGAGTTGGTCTCCAGCGTCTGCACCCAGTGATCGTAGACTCTGCCTCGCTCGATGGTGACCAGCGCCTTGACCTCGCCCTGGTACGGATGAGGGATAAGAATCGTCGCCGTATCGCCGACCTGGTACTCGCGCTTGTCGGTGATCAGGTCGATGCGGTCGTTGTTATCCACGCGCCAGCTGATATAGTCGCGCCCGCTGACCCACAAGTAGGTGGCGCTGCGCACCTCCCCTCCTCTGCTCCCTCCCGCCCGCGGAGGGGATGTGGGAGGAGCCCCGATGGCGAACACCTTGTAGGAGCCGCCCTTCTCCGGCACGAAGCTGGCGGTGGCCTTCCCCCCGCTATCCGTCGTGACCGTGACGGTATAGACCGGCGTATCCTCGACGACGCTCTCCCAGTAGTAGCGCCCGTCCTCGGCCTGCTTCCTGACGCTGTACCAGTTGTGCTCGGCAAAGACGACGGTCAGCTCTCGACCCGGCGCAGGCTCGCTGTCCCAATCCACCGTGATGATGTCCACGCCGACCTCATCCCCCACCACGCCGACGTACCGCTCGGGCTTGAGGCCGATGTAGTACGCGCCCTTGTGCACCACCGCAGTGGTGCGGTTAGAGACCTCCTGGTCGTTGATGTCGGTGACGGTCACCTCCAGCGTAAAGCGCTGGCTGTTGACCTTTTCGGCGATGTCGGCATCCACGGAGAAGGTGAAGCGCCCCTCCGAGTCGGTCGTCCCCACCCCCTCGGCGATCAGCTCGCCGTAGCTGCTGCGCTCCTCCCAGGTCCACCAGGAGCTCCAGTCCACGTCGGTGAAATCCCACCACCCGCCGCCGGTGTAGTTGAAATAGGCGTCGGCCGAGATGACGGCGTACCGCACCTTGGCAGCGGCCACGGGACCGCCGAAGAAGTAGGCCGCCTGGGCGGTGACCTTGATCTCGTCCCCATGCACGTACTCCGGCGCGTCCGTCTGCACCTCCACCTGGAACTCGGGCTTGCGATACTCGGCCACCAGGAAGGAGGTGCCGTAGTAATAGTCGTCTCCGTAGGTCACCTGCAGGGAGTAACTGCCCAGCGAGGCCTCCTCGCCCAGATCGAGCTTGCCCTCCACCGTCCCCATCTCGCTGACGGTCAATGCTTCGCTGTACACCTGCGTACCCTGCGCGTCCCAGATCTCGACCTGTATCTTTTGACCCGCAGGCGGCAGGGAGTAATGCGCGTCGTCGTCTGCGCGCAGGATGCCCTTAAAGTAGACCGTCTGGCCGGGGCGGTAGATGGGCCGCTCGGTGAAAAAGTAGGTCTCGTAAGGCTGATCGTAGTACGCCACCGGCAGGTCGAATTCCCACGGCGAGATGCCGTTGCTCCAATTGGACATGCCGACGGCAAAATCCGCGCCGGGGTTATCCCGGTCGCCGGTAAAAGCGTACACCGTCGGACGATCGGAGAGGGCATACTCGCCGACAAAGACGCCGTCCACGTTGGTCCTGCCCTGCCCCACACTGCGCCCTCTACCCAGCACCGCGACGGGCACGTCCGGCACCACGTCGCCGGAGCGCAGATCGGTGACCCAGACCAGCACCCCGGAGTCGCTCCTCTTCAGGGTCACGTTGTACCGGGAAACGACGAGTATCTGCTTGTGCTTCTCGAGCCGCGGATAGGATTGCGCCTCGGGATAGACCGCGCTCGCAGGCGCCGACACTTCGAGGTAATAGATGCCAGGTTCCAAGAAGCCGCTATCGGAAAGCCGGGTGCCATAGATGGCGCGCTTGTCCAGCACCGGCGCCACGTCCATCGACCACTGCCGGATGAGATTTTCTTCCTTACCCGTGTACCTATCCCAATACTCCCAGCCCTCGTTAGCGCTGATGAAATCGCCCGCCGGCATGCGGTAGAGCTTGAAATCCACCTGTCCCACGTTGCGCACGGTCACGTAGGCCACGGTCTCCGAGTAAGCGTTGTAGGTGCCAACGGTGCCGAGCGTGTTCAGGTAGGCCATCGGCCCCAGCGACTTGGTTTTCCAGCGGATAGTGACGTCCTCCCCCAGCTTGTGCCCGTAGCGCCCCTGCACGTCGCCGTCGATGGTCACCGCATAGTCGGCGTTGGGCTGTACGGGGAAGGAGATGCTGAGCTGGGTGTTGCTATCCCACCAGTAGGTATAGACCTGCGTCGCCGAGACGGGCGGGCTGATGGTAAAGTTGCCGTCGAAGGACGCGGGGTCCATCGGGCTGGTAAAGTTCACCTGCAGGCCGCCGCCCGGCTCGACGTCCTTCGCCCCATCGCGCGGCGTGGTGCTGACGATCTTTGGGTACACGATGGTGCTGAAGGTGAACCGGTACGTCCTGAAATCACCCGCGCCCCCCGCGGCCCCTTTAGCGCCACTGTCGATACTCGCCTGGTACCGCGTGCCAAAATCGAGCGGCGCGCTGGGCGTAAAGCCCATCGTCTCCACGCCGACGCGCTCCGGCCCCGCCCCCGAGCTCCACGACCACGCGTACGGCTCGTAGGTATCGCGCTCCGGCAGGATCAGCCCGGCGTCGTGCCACTCGAAGGTGCCCGCGACGGCATCGCCCGTGGTGAGCTCGGCCAGCTCGAAGGCCGCCTCAACCGAGGCGCGGTCCATTTTCTGGTTGAATGCCACGTAGATGACCGGCTCGGTGCTGACGTAGACGGTGTCCGCACTGGGGTAGGTGGCGACGACGCCCGGCATGACGGTGGTGAACTTCCAAGAGAAATCCTCCTTCATCACGCCGCCGGTGGTATCCTCAAGCCCGGCCGCGACGCGCGCCTCGTAGGTCGTGGCGGGCGCAAACCCCTCCTCGGGGGTGAAGGCGTAGATGGAGGTATTGACCCACTCCCCCGTGCCCTCCACCGGCGGGTCAAACGCCAGCGGCTGCGGCAGGCTATCCTGATCCTCGATGGCGACCAGGGGAACCACCGGGCGGTTGAACAGCACGGTGACCGTGGCGTCGACAGCCACCTCGGTCGTGCCGTCGTCGGGATAGACCGCCCCCACCTCCAGGAAGCCGACGGTGATGAAGCGGTACTGGAAATCATCCCGCAACCGCGCGCCGCGCGCGCTGCGCGCCTTGTCGCTGATGGTGACGGTGTACTTTTCGGCCCGGTCAAAGCCCGCGCGCGGCTCGAACTGCACGGTGCTTTCGGTGACCCACCTGAAGCTGCCGCTCACCTTGGGCTCGATGGCGAAGGCGCTCTCCACCGAGTCGGCGTCCATCGCCTGGTCAAAGACCAACTGCACCGGGGCGTCGAGCTGCTGCTCCTCCCCCCGCGCCGGCGAGACGTAGACCACCTGCGGCGGCAGCGGCTCGCCCTCGGGCGTCGCGGTCAGCGCGGGCGTCGGCTCGGTGAACACGGCCGGCAGCGCGCACTGGCAGGCCAGGCTCAGCACCGCGACGGCGCTGATGATGCTTGAGATGATCGTACGGTTTTGGTGTTTCATTTCAACTCCTCCTGTGAATGGAGATTAGAGATTGGAGATTAAATGACCAGACCACTCCCGCCTGGACATCCAATTGCGATCAGAATCCAGAAGAACACATAAAGCATGGTCAGAACCCCTATAACGATCAACACAACTTGAACCGATCGCCAGAACTGTTTACTCCTGAGAATGGAGTTGAGTTTGCCAGATGGAGCCAGGCTAGACAGGAGCAGGCCAGCCGGAAGATATACACAGCAAGGAATGCAATTAGTGAAACGGTATTGTCCCCCTTCCCTATACAAATCATACACACTCAGCCATGCTCGATCGTTCCAAGCGCATTGCCCCAATCGATCTGCAACAAACTCGGACAGCGGCACGCGCAGGAAGAGCATAAAGGCAAGATGCACAATGCCAGCAAGAATGGAAAGATACAGAACCACGCGTTCTGTCCTGACTCGCCTTTTGTAGTCGATATAGCGTATCATAGGGCCAGCCAACTGCAGACTAGACAGCCTGCAGCCACTCCAATTCAACTTCGCTAAATAGCCGTGCATCAGCTACATATCCACCAGTCGCCTCGCGTACTTTAGCCTGCGCGGGCCTGCCACGCCGCTGTTTCTTGATGCTGCCGGCAAATGCATTCAACTGGCGCGCTACCTCGGTCAATTGGAGGGCGTAATGCTGCACCTGATCCGCCGACATCAGCCCGCGCGTCAAAGCCCTGTTTAGCCAATACTTGGTCTCGAACAGACTGCCGCGCGCATAATACAGGAACTGGAGCTTTTCCCCATAATGGAACCGCCCATAAGCCTCGGCGACGTTCGCCCCAACCGAATCCGCCGCGCGGGCCAACTGCCCACCAACCACATCCCGCGCAAACGGTTCCCACTTTACGATCAACTTCTATATCCCATCCGCCACCGTCTCGGCATCCTTCAGCACCCGCAACTCCTCAAGTTCCGTCGCCATCATCCCCTCCTCATCTCCAGTCTCTAGTCTCCAATCTCTATTCTCCCAGTTCACTCCACGACTTCAATGACAACCCGCTCGCTCTCCACCCTGTTTCCCCACACGTCCTCACCCACCGCCCAGAAGGTGTGCGTGCCGGGCGTCATCTGCCAGCGCGCCTGGTACGGCGGCCCGGCCAGCGTCGCCAGCGCGTGACCATCCACGTACAGCGTCACCTGGCGCAGCGCCACGCCCTCGGCGGGACGCACCGCCACGAAAAGCTGCTGCGACGCGGCGGGGATCTCTGGCGAGAGACGATAGCACCCGCCTGGGTCTGGACTGGTCAGGACTAGAGATTGGAGACCAGAGATTGGTCGCTCGCCAATCTCTAATCTCCAATCTCCCGTCTCCCCGGAGCCAGGACACAGCGGCGAATAAGCCTGCGGCGGCTGTGGTATCCCCTGCCAGCCCACCCAATCCTGCGCCTCGGCGGGATAGAGCGTGTAGCGCGCCTGCACCGTCGCCTCCGCCGGGCAAGCCCCTCCGGCCAGCAGCCCGTTGCGCGCGTCGAGCGTGTAGGTCCAGTGCCAATCGTCGACGCGCGTGGGCTCGGTGCCCGCGATGAAAAGCTCGGTAATCGTATGCGCACACCGCGCCGGTTGCCGCCCCGATCTTGAATCTCCAATCTCCAATCTCTCTTGTGGCAACAGCCCACTATCGGCGCACACCGTCACCCGCACCATCCCCTCCGGCTCCACGAACTCGCGCACCGGACGGCCCTTGTGCAGCTCCTCCATCACGTCGTGCCACATGGGCGCGGCGCCCGTCACCCCGCTGACGTGCTCCATCGGTTCGTTGTTCGCGTTCCCCGCCCACACGCCGACCACCAGGTCGGGCGTGTAGCCCACCGTCCAGTTATCGCGCCAGTCGGTGGTGGTGCCGGTCTTGACCGCCGCCGGGCGCGTCAGGTTCAGCGCGCTCCACTCGCCAAAGGTCGAGATGCGGGCAAAATCGTCGCTCAGAATGTCGCTGATCAGGTAGGCCACGCGCTCGTCCATCACGCGCTCCCCCGGCGAGGTCTCCCACACCTTGAGCACCTGCCCACTGGAATCCTCCACGCGGGTGATGAGCACCGGCTCCACCCGGTAGCCGCCGTTGGCGAAAGCGCCGTAAGCGCCCGTCAGCTCCAGCAGGCGCACCTCGCCGCCGCCCAGGGTCAGCGCCAGGCCAAAGCGGTCGCTGGAGTCTTCCGATCCGACGTCGTCGAAGGTGGTGATGCCCATCGCGCGCGCCTGGGCGGCCATGGCGTCGATGCCCACGTGATCCAGCACCTTGACCGCGACCAGGTTGTAGCTGGAGGCCAGCGCCTGGCGCAGCAGCACCGGGCCGTGCCACTCCCGGTCATAGTTGTGCGGGACATAAGGGTCCCCCTCGCGGGTGATGAAAACCGTGCGCACGTCCACCATCATCGTCGCCGCCGTGAGTGGCTGAGGGCGCGTGGGATCGAACGCCGCGGCGTAGGTGATGGGCTTGATGGAGGAGCCCGGCTGGCGCGTGGCGACGGCGACGTTGACCGCGCCGTCGATTTTCGGGTCGAAATAGTCCGGGCTGCCCACCATCGCCAGCACCTCGCCCGTATGCGGGTCGAGCGCCACCACGGCGGCGTCGTTCACGTTGCGCGGCGGCGCACCCGGGCGCGTATCGGCCAACTGCGCCAGCCGGCGGCGCACGATGCGCTCCGCCGCGTGCTGCGCGTCCAGGTCGAGCGTGGTATAGACCTGCAAGCCCTGCGTATAGAGCGCCTCCAGGCCGAACTCGCGCTCCAGTTGGCCGCGCACGAGCATCACAAAGTGGGGCGCTTCGATGGGAAAGGCGACGGACGCGAACTGCAGGTCCTCGCCGGCCGCCCGGTCGGCCTCCTCTTGCGTGATGTAGCCGTGCTTGACCATCAGCCCCAGCACCACCTGCTGGCGCTCCTGCGCGGCCTGGGGATTCTCCAACGGGTTGTAGGGTGCGGGCGACTGCGGCAGCCCGGCCAGCAGCGCGCATTCAGCCAGGTCGAGCTCGGCGGCGCTCTTGGCGAAATAGGTCTTGGCAGCCGCCTCCAGCCCGTAGGCCAGGTTGCCGTAGTAGGTCTCGTTCAGGTAGAGGGTCAGGATTTCGTCCTTGCCGTACGTGCGCGCGATGCGCCAGGCCAGGATCGACTCGCGCAGCTTGCGCTCCAGCGTGACCTGCGTCCGCTCCTCCGGCGAGAGCAGCAGATTGCGCGCGAGCTGCTGGGTGATGGTGCTGCCGCCGGAGAGAATCTCGCCGCCCTGCAGGTTGATCCACACCGCGCGGGCGATGGCCCATCCGTCGACGCCAGGGTTGGAATAGAAACTGGCGTCCTCGGTGGCGATCGTCGCGTCGATGCAGGCCCGGGGAATCCCGTCCAGCGGCACGGGCGTGTGTGCGCCGCCGTGCGGGTCGAGGATCTCGTACAGCAGCCGCCCGTTCCGGTCATAGATGCGCGTGGAGGGGGCGGCGGCGTGCTCGTACAGCCAGTCTGGCGAGGGGAGGTCGACCGTCAGCCAGTTGACCAACCCGAACATCACCAGCGCCAAAAGGATGGCGGCGGTGATGATGATGCGAGCTGACCAAGTGAGGACAACTCGACGGCGGCTCATCGGCGGTTCCCTCCATAAAGTATGCGAGAGCTGGATGTCTTTATCTACGCATACTATAGCACATTTTACACAGGCAATCTAGACGAATGGCGAACTTGGGTGCGTCGCTTGACCTACGAGCACACGACGGCTAACCGATGAAAAGCCCAGCCTCTCCCGGGAGCGGTGATACAAGAAATCGTTCCATTCCTCCATTCAGAGGAGGGCTCTTCAAACGTCTATATTCCACACCTCAACCGTAGCATCTTCCCAGAGCCCGACTCCGTAGGGATCAGGCTCCAGCACCAGGGCCATAAAAACACCGTCGGAACTGAGGGCAATCTGGGATACCCAACCATCACGCCCGTCCAGGGTGGCGATCAATTCCCCCCCCGGGATGCTCCAAAAGCGCACGGTGTTATCCACATACTGCTGACCGGCATCCGTAGGCTCCGTCTCTCCGCGGCCGGTGACGAGAAAGCGCCCCCGTGGGTCGAGCGCAATCGGGTTACAAGCCGGTACCGCAAATAGCTCGTCCCCCGTCGCAGCGTCCCAGACCTGCACGGCCGTACAGAACCCCATGTACTGACCAGCAGCCGCAGCCACGACGTGGTTGTCCAGATCAACCTGCAGATCCCTGAAAAAACTCGAGTCGGTCGTTGCCCAGATTCGATCCCCGGTCTCGAGCTCTAGCACCTGCAAGCCAGGGGTATCGAACCTGTTGGTTGCCGCAGCTTGCCCGTCCCCGCTAAAGACGATCGGGTCCCTGACCCTCCAGGCACTCAACCTCGCGCCGGTCTGAACGTCCCAACGCAATATAGAGCCCCTCATCATGTCACGACCGGCGCAGTGCTCGCTGGTGCCCGCCATCACGATGTCGCCCGTCGAATCAAAAGCCAGTGCCCGCACTTCCCCTAATCCATCCAGCTTCGCCAGCAACTCTCCGGTGGCGACGTCCCAGATACGCACGTCCGTATCCTGGTAATCATCATCAGACGTACAACCCGCAACTCGCCCGGGCGTCATGCCGCCGCCAGAGGCCAGCCTGGTACCATCCGGATTGAAAACGAGGTGCCAGACGGGAAGCACGTGATCCTCAAGCACGCGCAGATAATAGCTTTCCACCGGCGACCACAACAAAACCTCGCCGTTTTCAAACCCCGCAGCCAGCGAGCGCCCCTGGGGAGCAAACGCCAGGCTCGTCACCCGCCCGCTTTCACCCCGCAGCCGCCGCGGCGCTGTATCGGGTGCGTCCGCATCGTACAGCCGCACGCCATTCGCCGCGCCTACAGCGAGCAGATGGCTGTCTGGGGCCCACATAACGGTTCTGATACAGCCCGAGTCAGACAAGACAGGTTCAGACCTGGCCGGGGTTATTACCTGCTCCGCGAAATAGCAGCCCGAACAAACCGTGCAGACTAGAACCGCCGACAGGCTCAAGGCAAATAGCCCGAAGCGAAGCGCCGATTTAAGGGAAAGAAACATTTGGCCCCTCCTTGGTTGGGCGCGCCATTGTACGCAAGCTGCGATCATTATAGCATACTTCTCGCGCCCACTCTCAACGGGCGGCAAACCGCGACCTGTTTTCAGACCTACGAGCACGCGACGACTGGGGTACGGTCCTACGGTGCGTAATCCCGCAAGATCGAACCGCCGACGAACTCGCGCAGGAGGGAATTATCGGGGATCAGGTCGGGGCCGCAGGGTTCGACCCAGCGGAGAAAGGTCAGCAACCGCTTGGCCTCCACGTGCCGCGGGCTGGTGTGCTCGACCTGGAGCAGCAGCGGCTCGGCCAGCGGTTTGAGTATGGCCAGCTCGTAAGCCAGCGCCGAGTTGAACATCACGTCGGCGTTCTCCTGGTAGGGAAAGATGTGCCACTTTTCCCCGCGCCGCACGCTCTCCCAGCGGTTCAGCGTCTCCTCGGCGCTATACCCCCGGTAGGTGGCGTCGCGCACGATGCGGCGCAGGAGGCGGGTGTCCGTCGTCGGCACCCGGTTGTGGCGGTCGATGTTGAGCTGCGTCAGCGCCGAGACATAGACGCGGTAGATGCACTCTTCGGGGACGGCAGGCACAAGTTGGGGATTCAGCCCGTGGATGCCCTCGATGATGATGATGTGATCGGGACCGAGCTGGGCGGCCTTGCCCGGCTCGCGCTGGCCGGTGTGAAAGTTGAAGCGGGTAAGCTGCACCTCCTCGCCGTTCATCAGCGCCAGGAGATGCTGGTTGAAAAGCGGCACATCGAGCGCGCCCAGCGATTCGAAATCGTACTCGCCGTTTTCATCCCGGGGCGTCTGCTCCCGGTCGACAAAATAGTTATCCAGCTCCAGGGCAAAAGGCCGAGCGCCGTGGGCCAACAACTGGACCGCGAGCCGCTTGGAGAAACTGGTCTTGCCGGAGGCAGACGGCCCGGCGACGAGCACCAACCGCGCCTCGCGCTTCCGGCGAACGATCTCGCCGGCGATGCGCGCGATGCGCTCCTCGTGCAGCGCCTCCGAGACGAGAATGACCTCGCGGATGCGATCATTGGCAATCGCATCGTTCAACGCGCTCACCGAATCCACCCCCAGCAGGCGCAGCCACTCGCCGTACTCGCGAAAGACGGCCGTCAACTGGGGATAGTCGTGCCTTGGCAGGAGTTCGGTTGGACGGTGACGGCGCGGATATTGGAGCACGAATCCCGGCGGGTGCGGATAGAGGGCAAAGTAACGCAGATACTTGGTCGAAGGAACCATGTAGCCGTGAAAATAATCGCGGGTGGAGCGCAGGTTATACAGGATCAAATAGTCCTTCCGGCGGCGCAAAAGCAGATTGACCTTCTCCTCCTCGCCGCGGGCGTTGAACAATGCGATGGCCTCGTCGAGCGGCACGCGCTCCCTGATGATCGGGGTGTCCTCGGCGACGATTCGGCGCATGTGGGTCTCGATCTGCGCCAGCTCCTTCACAGAGAACGGGGCTCGTCCCCGCACCTGGCAGAAAAACCCCCCAAACGGCAACGAGTATTCCACAAAGATCTGCGCGTCGGGAAACAGATCGCGTACGGCGGCCACCAGCAGGAAGGAAAGGGAGCGCCGGTAGATACGCACGCCGTCAGAATCGGAAAGAAGCAGCGCGTCCACTCGAGAATCTCGCTGGATCGGGTAGGCCAGCTCGCGCAGCTCGCCGTTGACCAACGCCGCGATGACGGGAACCGGGCTATCTGCAAACGCCACGTCGAAGTACGCTTCCACAGGCGTTCCCACGGGAGCTTCGAGCACGCGTCCATCGGCCAGGCGCACCTGGGCCGTCTGGCGAGGCTCTGCGTCCTGCACGATTGCGGCCGATTTACGTTTCATCGCTCACGTCACCTCAAGAGACAAAAGCGGCCTTACGGCCGCAGATAGAGCATCACGTATAATCCAACAAGCCAAAAACCGACCCAACCGGATAGCTAAACTAGAACCCAATCCGCCCCAACATCGCCAGCGCCATACAACCGCACACTGCCACGTCCAGGAAGAACAGACCGGCCAACACCAGCGACTGCCACGGCTTCATGCCGGGGATCACTCCGCTGACTTTTTCTTTCCCATAGCTATAGCTAATTTCCTCGTCGGGCTGAACCATGTCCCGCAGGAGATCGACCATGTCCGAATCTGACTGCTTGGCTTGCTCCTGCACGAGCTCCGGTTCTCCCTCCGACTCGAACAAGGACTCGGATGGGGGTGCGGCTTCTTTTCTTGGAGGTTCCTTCGGAAAAGGCGGCACACTCGCCTGCTGTATAGGCGGCTCTTCTAGCGATTGCCCGCGCATACTGAGAAGCCAATCGGGCAGTTGTTCCTGTTCTTCTGACATACGCAGCCTCCTCTCCAGGGGCACCTTTGAAATCGTCTCTGGAGATCTTGTCCGATTCAGCTATAAGATACCTCTAAACCAGCCAAAAGTCAAACGGCCCCAGGGACCAAAAAGCCCCGGGGCTACGCGCCACCGGGGCCGGAGAGGCACTATTTTGTGCTAGATCTAGAATTCTGAAGCGACTTCCACAACCTCATCCAAGCCGACCACGTTCACGGCCTGTGGACCCTTGGGCGAGTCCTCCACGGTCAGCTCTACGCGCTGCCCCTTGTTGAGGTTCCTGTAACCTTCACCCTGAATAACAGAGTAGTGAACAAAGACGTCCTCTTCTTGCCCATCGGGGCGGACAAATCCGTACCCCTTCACACGGCTAAACCACTGGACAGTCCCTGTAACACGAGCATTTTCCTCCATGATTCTCCTGCCTCCTATTAAAACTGGCTTCGTGCTCTCGGCTTCGGGCAGATCAGCCTGCTTAGCCTCTCCCTCTCTCAAGGCATCTTTCCACTGCCGAAGCAACGAGGGGCAAAATACCACACTTTCAGCGACTTGTCAAGCATCACCATCAATCACTTCCTTGGCGGTCAGCAAGGCGACGACGCGCTCCAACACGGCCTCGGCTACGGCAGCCTTGCTCATCAGCGGTAGTCGCTCCAAGCCGCCCTGCCGATCCAACAGCACCACCCGGTTGGTCTCGGCGGCGAAACCTGCGTCCCGGGCGGTGATGTCATTGGCGACGATCAGGTCGAGATTCTTGGCGACGAGCTTGGCACGGGCGTTATCCGGCAAATTCTCGCTCTCGGCAGCAAAGCCGACCGTCACGCGCGGGCGGCCGGAATCCGGCCAGCGGGCAGCGACGGCCGCGAGAATATCCGGCGTGCGCACCATCCGCACACCTAGGTCATGCTCCCCCTTCTTGATCTTTTGCGAGGCGATGGTCTCCGGACGAAAGTCGCCCACGGCAGCGGCCATCAGCAGGACGTCGGCAGCCCCGGTGGTGGCGAGTACAACGTCGTGCATGCCTTGGGCGGTCACGACCTCCACCCGCTCCGCGCCCACCGGTGTGGGCAAGTGTGTGGGGCCCGTGACGAGGGTGACCTCCGCGCCGCTGTCGAGCGCAGCCTGGGCCAACGCAAAACCCTGCCGCCCGCTTGAGGGGTTGCTGACAAAGCGCACGGGATCGATGGGCTCGCGGGTAGGACCGGCGGTGACGACGACGCGCCGCCCAGCCAAGGCCCCTTCTCGCCCCAGCACCAGGCGAATGTGGCCTAGAATCTCTTCAGGCTCGACCATGCGCCCTTCACCCTCAAGGCCGGAGGCCATTCTGCCACGGGCCGGCCCGGCAAGGCGTGCTCCGCGCTCACGCAGCGTGGCGACGTTGGACTGCGTCGCCGCATGCGCCCACATCTCCACATCCATCGCCGGGACGAGGAGCGTCGGGCAGCGGGCGGCCAGCGCCAACGCCGTGAGCAGGTTATCGGCCAGGCCGTGCGCCAGTTTGGCCATCGTGTTGGCCGTGGCCGGGGCGATCACCAGCAAGTCGGCAGCCTCGGCCAGCCCGACGTGGACGACGTGCGTGGGCAGCACCGCGTCCTCGCCCAGCGCAGCGTCGAGCGCGCCCCACATCGTCGTATAGACCGGGCGCCCGGTGAGCGATTGAAACGTGAGCGGCGTGACAAAGCGCGTCGCCGCCTCTGTCATCACCACATCCACCTGCGCCCCGGCCTGGGCCAAGCGGCTGGCCAGCGTGCAGACCTTGTAGGCCGCGATCCCGCCGCTGACGCCCAGGAGAATGCGTCTGTTTTCGAGAAGAGCGATCTTTTCCATGGCACGACCTCCCTACCCCCCATCACGCGCCTGGGATTATACTCTCCATCGATGAGGCGGGCAAGGTGCCCCCGAGCGTGGACCGGAGGTCCGCCGTCGAGGGGCATCGTCGAAGGATGCTGGTTTTGCAAAGTCGCACCTTTCGACAAGCTCAGTGTGCTTGATCAGATCAATGTGTGGTGAATCATCAACCACGTCCGCCTTGCGCCACAGCCTAAAGAAGGTATAATCCCCACAAGGAGCGCATGAAACGCGCAGCCACCATCCAAGCAGACGCGTCAGTCGACGTCAGCGCCGCGCAGGCCCGGCAATGGTTCCTAGACCTGGAAACGCACCCCGAACGCTACCAGTTCGAGACCCACGCCGGATTCGCCTTCACTGCAGGCAACTTTGGCCAGGTCGGCGCGCGCTTCCAGACCTGGGAGCAGTTCCACGGCCTGCGGGCCAACCTGCACTTTGAGCTAACAGAGACGAGCGACCACTACTTCCGCTTTCGCTTGCTTCGCCCACCGCTGCCCATCTGGTGTGCCTTCGCCATCGAGGAACACACTGCCGATATCACAAACCTGAGCCTGGAGGTTGGGGGGACAACGGCCCTGGGTGACTGGCTGCTGTGCCTTCCCCTCGTCAAGGACACCGTCCTGAGACAGATCCAAGCCGAGGTCGATCACATCAAGGCTTCAATAGAAATGATCTACGATTGATCCAAGTCTACATCTTTTCTCCATCTTTTGTTAACACGCTGCTAGCTAAAATGCGGTATAATAAAGGAAACCGTGTTACCACTCAGGCATACGCTTCAGGCAATGCCCGCTGAGGCTCTTGAACAGAGGAGGGATTTTTTAGGGGGCGGGAATCAGCAGATGAAGAAAGCACAAGTCAAACCGGATATCATACTCGTCGTCCTGGATACTCTGCGGGCGGATCGGCTCTCTTGCTATGGCTACTCTCGCGAGACCAGCCCGAACCTCGACACTTTCGCCAAGGATGGCGCCGTCTTCGAGCGGGCCATCTCCCCGGCACAGTGGACGATCCCGGCGCACGCCTCCCTCTTCACCGGCGAATATCCGTCCACACACCTGACCACCCAGATCTATGACAAGCACAGTCGCGATCAGATCATGCTGGCCGAGGTGTTACGCCGCGAGGGATACCGCACGGTGAGCTTTTGCAACAACCCACTTCTAGGCGTGGTGGATAATGACCTGGACCGGGGGTTTGAGGAAGTCTATAACTATGGTGGCGCGCTGCCGAACCGCCCTGCTGTCGCCGACGCTCGCCCGCGCCAGTCTGGCCGACTGACACAGTACTTGGGACGCAAGCTGCGGCGCGTCATGACCCTCTTCCAAGACAGATTCGCCCGCGATAACTTTATGCTGCGCATCGCGGCCATTCCCTGGCTGGTCCCGCTTTGGCAGCGGTACGGCAACTTTAAGGGCAACACGGCGCTATCGCTCCGTGACATGGTGGGCTACTTGCGCACCCGCAGACATAAGGGAGTGGAACAGCCTCTCTTCGTCTTTGCCAACTTGATGGAGACCCATCTTCCCTTCGGCCCGCCGCCGCGCTTCATTCGCAGGTTTGCCCCCTATTACCGCAAAGACCGCCAAGCACGTGATTTCATGCGCCACTACAATCGCCTGCCCTTCCGCTGGATGATGCCGCTCACCGAGCCGTTGACCGAACTGCAGGATCGGGTGCTCAACGATCTGTATGATGCCGAGGTCGCTTACGAGGATCATCTGCTGCGCCACCTCTTTGCCCATCTCAACCGGCCCGAGGTGCGCGACAACACGCTGGTCGTCATCACCTCAGATCACGGCGAGGGTCTCAACCGGCACGACTTTGTGGGCCACTCGCTGGTGGCTTACGACGACTTGGTGCGCGTGCCCCTCATCGTCCGCTTCCCACAGCAACGCTACAAAGGTATGCGCATCTCTACCCCCGTCTCGACGCGGCGCTTTTTCCACACGGCCCTGGAGGCCGCCA
Source organism: Anaerolineae bacterium (assembly GCA_016931785.1). Classification (GTDB taxonomy): domain Bacteria; phylum Chloroflexota; class Anaerolineae; order B4-G1; family B4-G1; genus JAFGED01. Next base: position 1,106 of record JAFGED010000026.1, on the reverse strand, counting down.
ATATCCAGCCTATTGGCTACGACGCTGATTGGACTGATTCACTGGTGAACTTGTCGGCGACGAGCCTGGCGCGCACGCTCAACGGCACCGACAAAGAAGGAGGCATCGTCTTCACCGAGGCCTACACCCCAGAGACGCTGATCGCTCTTATCAAGGGCGAAAAGCCCGAGCTGATCGACGTCTTCCGCTGCAAGCAGATGCGCCGCGCTGCCTATCGGGATAGCTACAAGCTCATCACCGTCGGCGACGAGCCTGACGAACTATTCGACGTGGTCAACGACCCCAACGAGATGGATAACCTGATCGGCGAAAAGCCCGAGGTGGCGTCGGAGCTCGACGAACTGCTGACCTCGTTCGTAGCAGCGGCCGAAAAACGACGGCCGGCCAACCTGGAAACCGCGCGCTTGGAAATGGAAGACGAGCAAGTCGCGGAGCGGTTGCGCGGGCTGGGCTACATCGAGTAACCCCCTCCCAAACAATCGTTGATTGTCACCCTACCCCACTTGGTCGAGAAAGTTACTGGTTCAACGCGTAAACGATCTGCAGCCCGTGCAGCGTGAGCCACGGATCGACCACATCGATGACATCCGTCTCGCGGGCGATGATCTCCGCCAGTCCCCCTGTGGCGATGACGTGCGTCTGCGGCCCCAGCTCCACCTTGAAGCGCGCCACCATGCCCTCCACCAGCCCCACGTAGCCAAAGAGCAGACCCGACTGCATCGCGTGCGGCGTGTTGCGCCCGATGGCCGACGGCGGGCGGGTCAGGTCGACGGGGTACAACTTGGCCGCCCGCTGAAACAGCGCCTGCGCGGCGATGCCGATCCCCGGCGCGATGGCCCCGCCCAGGTAATCGCCGTTCTCCGCCACCGCGTCGAAGGTGGTAGCCGTGCCGAAATCGACCACGCAGGCGGGCAGGTGGTAGAGCGCCTTGACCGCCGCCGCATCCACCACCCGGTCGGCGCCCACCTCGCGCGGCTCGTAGCGCAGGCGCACGCCGGTCTTGACACCCGCGTCCACCACCAGCGGCTCCGGGCCCACGTAATCGCGGCACGCCCGCTGAAAGACCGGCGTCAGCGGCGGGACGACGCTGGCGATGGCGATACCCG
>JAFGED010000234.1 GCA_016931785.1 Anaerolineae bacterium | reverse complement strand
GTAACTACTCAGCCCTGCTTCGCAGTTGCCTTTCGCGACAAAAAGAGGGGGAAGGCGGGGGGTTCGAGGGCGGCTTCGCCGCCCTCGCACCCCCCATCTCTCCCCTTTTTTGAGCGAGGGCCACTGCTCGGGCGAACAGCCTGAGTAGATACGTTTTCTCACTCAACACCGCATACGATTGCACGAAAGCGAAAACTCGTAATCGATGGCACCTTCGGATGCTCTCAAAAAACAATCAAAACGCGCAACCATGCGCGATGTGGCGCACGAGGCAAACGTCTCACAAAGCACCGTGTCGCGCGTGCTAAGCCACGCGCCCTCCAGCATACCGATCAGCGAAGCAACCAAGCAAAGAGTCCTGGCCACGGTCAAAAAGCTGGATTACCATCCCAACCAGTACGCTCGCAGCCTGCGCGGCCAGAAGAACCGCATGATCGGCATCATGATCGCAGACATCAGGAACTCTTTCTACCATCCGCTGGTACGCGCCGTGCAGGATGTGGCCTTTCAACATCACTACGACGTCATGATCGCCAACTCGGACCACACGCGTGAGAAAGAGTTGCTGTTCTGCGAATCCATCGTCCGCCGTCCGGTGGATGGCGTGATCATCATACCATACCATCTCACCGACGAGGACCTAGACGACCTGATCGCGCGCACGGGCGTGGCGATAGGCGCAATAGGCAATCACATCCAACATCCAGGCGTCGACATGGCCTGGGGCAACGATGGCCTGGCCAGCTACAGGGCCATCCGCTGGCTGATCGAACAGCGGGGGCACCGACGGATCGCCATGATCTGCGCCAATCCAGATTTTCCGGTGATCAAGCGTCGCCACGGCGGTTTTCAGCGGGCTATGGAGGAGGCGGGACTATCGGTGCCGGAGGAATACGTGGTGTGCGGCGACTGGTCGTTTGAACATGGACAGCGCGCCATCCGTTCTCTCCTGCAGCTACCTGAGCCGCCGACCGCCGTGTTTGCCGCCAACGACACCCTGGCGATCGGCGCGCTCGAGGCAGTCGAAGAGATGGCCTACCGCGTGCCCGAAGATATCGCCATCATCGGCTTCGACGACATCCCGGAAGCTCAATGGGTCCGCCCAAAGCTGACCACGATCGCCCAATATCCCGGTGAAATGGGGCAGAAGCTGGCCGATGCGCTCTTTGAGCGCATCGAGGGGAAGAACGACTCACAGCGATGTGCCTTCGAGATACCCTGCCGGTTTGTCGAGCGTGAGTCGGCCTAGAGACTTGGATAGTGCCCCTGTTGAGCGTTGTTGGCCCGATTTTGCCGCTGAGCACGCAGGGTGCGCAGAGAATCTCAAAAAGTAACTACTCAGGCTATTCGCCCGAGCAGTCTCCCTCGCTCGAAAAAGGGAGAGAAACTCGGCGGGCTCTGCGGTAAGAAATTGCGCAACACTGATCAACAACACTTTACAGGGACACTACCAACCCTTATATTCACCACATAAATCGCACACCAACAAAGAAAGGGGGTGATAGTAACCCACAGATACCTTACTAACAAGGGCGCTTGCCCACTCACAAGAATCAAGGAAACCGATTTCAGTACAATTCCGTTTCACACCCAATCAATATCAGAAGGAGGAATTTCCCATGTCTGCAAAGAAATCCATTTCCCGCCGAGATTTTCTCAAGGCTGGAAGCCTGCTCGCTAGCGCGGCAGCCCTGGCCGCATGCTGCCCTGCCACGCCCACCGCGAAACCAGAGGTGCCTACCCCGAAACCTGGGGAGCCTACTGCGGAGCCTACTGCGGAACCGGCAGCGCCCACTGAGGTCCCGGTCGAGATAGAGCCGACCCCGGTCGTCAATGCCTTCGGGGACTGCGCCGAACCCTTGATCCTGTACCACGGTCTAACAGGCACCGATGGCGCCGTCTTTGCCGAAATGCTCCAGATGTACAAGGAAGCCAACCCTGACGTGTGCTTTGAATCCCAAGGCATCGCGTGGGACCTCTTCTTCCAAAAGTTCCCCACCGCCGTCATGGCAGGCAACCCGCCCGATATGGTCATCTATCACGCCGCCGAGGTCATGCAAATGACGTCTCAGGGCCTGGTACAGCCCATGGACGACTGGTATGCCTCCTCCGGCATCGGCAAGGATCAGTTCAACGAGTCGCTCATCGACCAGATCACGATCGACGGCAACACGATGACCGTGCCCTTCGACAATCACGGCTGGTTGAACTGGGTCAACGAGAAGGTCATCTCGGACGCTGGGCTTGACCCCAACGAGCTGCCCAAGAACAGCGAGGAGTTCATCCCGTGGGCGCAGCAAATCACCACCGATGTCAACGGCAAGCACCCGACTGACGACGGCTTCGATAAGGACAACGTCGCCGTGTGGGCGATCTATTGGACGTGGCTGCGCTACACTGTGCCCTCTACGCTGTGGCAGTATGGCAGCGCCGTCATCAACGAAGATGCCACAACAGCCACGTTGGGCAACCCTGAGTCGATCGCGGCTATCCAGTACTGGCATGACCTGATGTACAAGTACTACGTCTGCCCGCCCGGATTGCCCGGCCTGGCATATGGCGGTGAAATGTACCAGGCTAACGGCATTGCCCTGTGGTGGGAAGGCACCTGGACCGGTGGCTACATGCGTGACCGACCCGAAGTAGCGGCAGTGACCCGGCCAGATTACCTCAACTCGCTTGCCCCGGATGGCAAACAGGCCGTCAAGTTCGACTCGCACGTCTTTTCTATCCCGGCGGGCGTATCTGAGGAGAGGTTTACCCAGCTCTACCCCATGATTCAATTCCTGTTGGAGAACGGAGCCTACTGGGCGACGTCGGGCCAGGTTCCTGCGCTAAAGTCGGTGCAGGCCTCGGATGAGGTCAAGGCTGTCGCGTCGGTCGCCAAGGCAGCCGAGCAGTTCAACGAGATCGGCAGCACGGACTTTACTCACAAGGCCTTCGTCGAGATTCAGACGGCCTATGAGACCGCCGTGAGCGCCGCAGTCGCCGGCCCGGACGTCGACGTGGCCGCGGCTCTCGGGGACGGCAACGCAGTGATCCAAGAGATCCTGGACCGCCCGTAATCTCTATACTATAATTGACGCAGGTCGGTGTGCCACGCCACCTCATACCGTCGCCACCGACCTGCGTACCATACATCTGTACCTAGGGAGGATCACAATGGCTACATCAACTGTCCCCGCAGCACCTAGGGTTCAGAGCTGGAAGGATCTGCGCAAGCAGTTGCCCAACTATCTCTTCATCCTGCCACACTTTTTCTTCTTCGCGGTCTTTCTCCTGTACCCGATATTCCGCGGGTTGCAGATCAGCTTCTACGACTGGAAGATCATGCTCAAGGAGCAGCCCTTTGTCGGGCTGGTCAACTATGAGACGCTGCTGAACAACAAGACCTTTTGGCAGGTCTTGGGCAATACGGTTTGGTTCACGGTCATGACCGTGATTACCAACGTGGTGCTGGCGTTGTTGGTGGCAAGCGGGTTGAAGCACCGCTTTTTGGGAAGCGACCTCCTGCGCGTGATCTTTTACGCCCCCGGCATTCTTTCCGTATCCGTGCTGGGTATCATCGGCATTCGCATCTGGGAATCACAGTTGGGCATCATCAATTACTATCTGGCTAATATCCTCGGGGGACCCCGCATCGCTTGGCTGGGCGATGTACGCCTCGTCCTGCCCGCCCTTTCCATGACAACCGTCTGGTGGACCTTTGGATTCCCCATGCTCATCTTCATCGCCGGGCTGCACGGTATCCCTGAGGCGCTGTACGAAGCAGCCAAGATCGACGGGGCTGGGCCGATACAGTCGTTTTTCCGCATCACCATTCCCTTGCTCATGCCGACGATGTTGTTTGTCGTGGTCACGCAGTTCATCGCCCACATGCAGGTCTTTGCCCAACCCTACATCATCACGGCTGGCGGCCCGGGCAATGCATCCCGCACGGTAGTTCAACTCCTTTACGAGACGGCATGGAAGTACTTTCGCTTTGGCTATGCGTCGGCGATTTCAGTGGTGCTGGCATTGGTAATGATTGTGGTGACCATCATTCTATTCTCGCTCATGCGCCGCCGCGCAGAGTATTAGCACATGCCGCGAAACACGGGCGGTCGAAGACGACCACAGGAGAAAACCATGGCTCAAGCATCCAATTCCTTCCTATCAGCGAGCAGACGCTCAAGGCTCAGGCACGTCAGACGGTCGATTCTGATGTGGCTGATCTTTTTCCCGCTGGTATTCATCATTTTCATTCCAGTGCTATACATGATCACGATGGCATTTACGGCAGAGCTGTACCAGTTCGTCTTGCCCATCAGGTGGATTCCCCAGCCGATAACGCTCAATAACTTTCAGCGGATCTTTGCCGATCCGCTACTTCCGATAGATCGCTGGTTTCTCAACAGCCTGCTCGTGGCCAGCGTCGGCACCGTGAACATCCTCCTCCTTTCATCCCTGAGCGGCTACGCCTTTGCCCGCCTGGAATTTCCCGGCAAGAATATTCTGTTCTCGCTGCTGATCTTTAGCCTCATGATCCCGTCGGCCATCACGCTGATCCCGTCCTTCCTGCTCCTGCGCACACTGGACCTGCTTGACAGTTACCACGCCATCTGGTGGCCGGCCGCCGCCTCGGTGACGGGCATCTTTCTCCTGCGCCAGCACTTTTATTCGATCCCCTCCGAACTGGAGGACGCGGCGCAAATCGATGGCGCAGGGCGCTTCCGCACCTTCTGGCAGGTCTGCCTGCCCCTGGTGACCAATTCGCTCACCGCGCTCGCCATATTTACCTTCCTTGGCCTGTGGAACGACCTTTTCTGGCCGCTGATCGTCCTCACCAGACAGTTCAAGCTCACGCTCCCCATCGGCTTGCTGGTGCTGCAGCAGGGGAGCTACATCCAGCGCGGACTGGCCTATGCCGGAGCGTTTATCGCGACGATGCCCGTCCTGATTTTTTACGCTATTTTCCAGCGCAGGATCATCGCCGGCATCACGATGGCCGGGATGGCCGGCCAGTAGCAACACATCCGGCCACATCATAGCCGTCTACAAAACCGGGACGACGTCTCCCCCAAGCACAAAAAACGCGAGGATCACACATATGTCCATCACAACGGCGCAGGTTTTTTTAGATACAAATCGCACCATCGCTCCCATCTCACCCCTGCTGTTCGGCGGGTTCGCCGAGCACATGGGGCGCTGCATATACGAAGGGATATACGACCCCGAGTCTCCCCATGCGGACGAGCGCGGACTGCGCAAGGACGTCATGCAGGCACTGCGCGACCAATCCTACACAGTCATCCGGTATCCGGGCGGTAACTTTCTCAGCGGCTACAACTGGCTCGACGGCGTAGGCCCCAAGGCGCAGCGGCCACGCCGGCGCGATCTGGCCTGGCAGTCGCTTGAGACCAATCAGTTCGGCACAAACGAGTTTATCGAGTTCTGCACAGCCGTCGACGTGGCGCCGATGCTGGCCGTCAATATGGGAACCGGCAGTATCCAATCGGCGTCCGATCTCGTCGAGTACTGCAACGTGCCCGGCGGAACCTACTGGTCGGACCTGCGGGCAAGCCACGGCTTCCGCGATCCGCACAACGTGCGCTACTGGTGCGTCGGCAACGAGATGGACGGCCCCTGGCAGATCGGCCACCTGGACGCCGTGGCCTATGGCAAAAAAGCCCTGGAAGCGGCCAAGATGATGAAATGGCAGGACCCGACCATCGAAACGATCCTGTGCGGATCGTCCAACGACCTCATGCCGACCTACCCCGAGTGGGACCGCACCGCGCTCGAGATAGCCTGGGAGCACGTGGACTATCTTTCGATGCACTACTATATCAACAACCGCGAGGAGGACACGGCCAGCTATCTGGCCAGCGCCGCCCGCTTCGAGCGCTTTGTCGACACGCTGGAGGGAACGCTGCGTTACGTCAAAGCCAAGCGGCGCAGCGCGCACGACGTCTATCTCTCGTGGGACGAGTGGCAGGTCTGGCACTCGATAGGCACTCCCTTGGAGGGAGGCTGGACGGAGGCCCCCCGCTTGGCGGAGGACGTTTACACGCTGGAGGACGCGCTGGTCGTGGCCCAGTGGCTGAACGTTTTCCTGCGCAAGAGCCACGTGCTCAAGATCGCGTGCGTGGCGCAGATCGTCAACGTGATTTCGTGGCTGCAAGCACGCCGCGACGGGTTGCTCAAGCAGCCTTCCTACTACGCCTTCAAACTGGTCAGCAATCACGCCCGCGGCAAGGCGCTCGAGGCTCTGGTCAAGGCGCCCGGGCTGGAGACCAAGCAGTACGGTGTCGTGCCAGCGCTCGACGTCTCTGCCAGTTATGACCGCGAGGCGCAGCAAGGCGCGCTCTTTGTAGTGAACCGAAGCCAGACCGAAGCGGTCGTCACCGATCTCGTCTGGCAAAACGGGAAAACCATCCACATTGACGAGGTGTGGCAACTCGCCGGCAGCGATCCAAAAGAAGCCAACACCTGGGACGAACCCAACCGCCTGGTGGCCAATGGAATTTCCGCACCGACCGTCAAAGATCGCCAGGCCACGGTGCTGCTACCGCCGCTCTCTTTCACGGCGTTCACATTCCGCCTGGAGTAAAAAGAACGATGAAAGACACCACCATTCATTTGCACTCTGGCTTTCAAATCGGGCGGGTTGACCCGCGCATCTTTGGCGGCTTCCTGGAACACATGGGACGCGCCGTCTACGAGGGTGTATACGACCCGAAAAGCGCGCACGCCGACGAGGACGGCTACCGCACCGACGTGCTGGACGCGCTGAGGCGGCTGCGGTATACCGTGATGCGCTATCCGGGCGGCAATTTCGTCTCCGGCTACCACTGGATGGACGGCGTGGGCCCCCGCGAGCAGCGTCCCACCGTGCGCGACCTGGCCTGGCAGTCCACCGAACCCAACCAGATCGGCACCGACGAGTACATGGCCCTCTGCCGCAAGATGGGCTGGACGCCGATGCTCACGGTCAACCTGGGCACCGGCACGCCGGAAGAGGCGCACAACTGGGTGGAATACTGCAACTCGCCCGCCGGCACCAAGTATGCCGACCTGCGCGTCGCCAACGGCAGCGAGGTGCCATACGGAGTCAAGCTGTGGTGCCTGGGCAACGAGATGGACGGCCCCTGGCAGCTCGGCCACGTGCCCGCAGACCAGTACGCCATCCGCGCCCAGCAGGCGGCCAAGATGATGAAGGACACCGATCCCACGATCGAGATGGTCGTCTGCGGTTCGTGCACCACACAACTACCCACGTATCTGGAATGGGATCGGCAGGTGCTGGAGTACGTGGGACATTACGCCGACTATATCAGCCTGCACCGCTATGTGGGCAACGAGAACGACGATACGCCCGACTTTCTGGCGATCAGCAACGGCATCGACCGGCAGATCGAGGAGATGGACGCCGTCTGCCGCTACGTCGAGGGAAAGCCGGGATTTGCATCTGCCTGGCTGGGCAAGAAGCGGGCCTATTTGTGCTTTGACGAGTGGAACGTGTGGTACCGCGCCCGTGGGGACGAGCACCAGGACGGCAAGGGCAAGTTCGCGCCGCACCTGATCGAGGAGGTCTATAACCTGGAAGACGCGCTGGTAGTGGCCGGCTTCCTGAACAGCTTTATCCGCCACGCCGACGTGCTCAAGATCGCCAACATCGCCCAGATCGTCAACGTCATCGCGCCGATCTTGACCCGGGGCGATGACATGCTCATCCAGTCCATCTTCTATCCACTGGAGATGGTCGCCAAGCGGCGCGATGGGATTTCGCTCACCCCCGTGGTGCAGGGCCCCACGTACGAGGGCAAGACCAACGGCGAGGTGACCGTCATCGACGCCAGCGCCATTCTGACTGGGCAAGAGCTGCACGTTTTCGCCGTCAATCGCAGCGTCGACGAATCCGCCGTGGTGCACGTCGATCTAGCCGACCGCGAGATTGCCGCGTTGAGCGACGCCGAGCTGCTCACCGGACCGGACGCAAAGGCGGCCAACTCGTTCGAGCAGCCCGACCTGGTCAAGGCGCAGCCGCTCGAAGACGCGAGTATCGGCGAAGGCAAGGCCAGTGTGGAACTCCCACCGCTTTCGGCAGCGGCGATGACGCTCCGCCTATAACGGTGACGCCACGCGTGACTTGAGTGCCTGTGGAGGGAAAAATGGGCTTGAGCAACCTGTGTACAAAGGGAACGCATCTGGCACTGGCAGGTGCGTTCGTCTATTTACTCGTCGTCTTCCTGGCCGGGTGCGCGTGTACGCCACCAACGCCGGCACCGCCAACTGACACGCCGCCGCCCCCGACGCCCATAACTACCGGCGAGCTGTACGACATCGATTGGACGCTGTCCGGGAACCTCCACGCCCACGACCCGGTGATCATCAAGGAGGGAGATACCTGGTACATATTCACCACCGGCACCGGCATAGCCAGGAAATACTCTGAAGATGGCATCCACTGGGAGAGCATGATCCCGGTGTTCAGTCGGCAGCCGGAATGGCATAAACAGATGGTCCCGTTCAACGATGGGAATCTATGGGCGCCCGATATATTCTACTACCAAGAAAAATACTACCTTTACTACTCGGTCTCGAGTTTCGGGAGCAATATATCTGCGATCGGCCTGGCGACTAATGTCACCCTAGACCCAAAAAATCCTGGCTATGCCTGGGTGGACGAAGGGGTCGTTATCAGCTCCACGAGCACTGATGACTACAATACGATCGACCCCAACGTAGCGCAGGACAGAGAGGGGAACCTATGGCTCAGCTTCGGTTCCTTTTGGAGCGGGATCAAGCTGGTCCAGCTCGACCCCGAGACGATGAAGCCGGCGGAAGACGCGACGCTGCACTCAATCGCGGCCAAGCCGGGCAATACGGCCATAGAAGCGCCTTTCATCATCGGGCGGGGCGGGTATTACTACCTCTTTGTCTCCCACGAGTACTGCTGCCGAGGAGTAAACAGCACGTACCGCATCGTGGTCGGGCGCTCCGAGGAGATCACGGGCCCCTACATGGACAAGGACGGCAAGACCATGATAGCAGGCGGTGGGACGCTGATCGACAAAGGGGATGAACGCTGGAAAGGACCCGGGCACAACGCCGTCTACCAGCAGGGACACTCGGCGATATTGGTCAATCATGCTTACGATAGCGAGACCTTTGGCCGGCCCACTCTGCAAATAAGGCCCCTATACTGGGATGCGGATGGTTGGCCCACATTGGCTATAGAAGATGGAGCAGGAGCCATGCCGGAAAAATCTGATACAAAAGTGCAAATCACCAACCCCCTGATTGAACAGCGGGCGGACCCTTACATCTATCGCCATACAGATGGGTACTACTACTTTACCGCGACCGCGCCAGAGTACGACCGCATCATCCTCAGGCGGGCCGCCACCATCCAAGGACTCGCCTCGGCCTCCGAGACCGTCATCTGGGAGAAACACGAGAGCGGCATTATGGGCGCGCACATCTGGGCCCCGGAGCTGCACATTGTCAACGGCAAGTGGACCATCTACTTTGCCGCCGGCAGCACCCAGAACGTGTGGGCCATCCGCATGTACGCACTGGAGAACGCGTCGGCAAACCCCCTGGAGGGCACGTGGGAGGAACGGGGCCAGATCAAGACCAAATGGGAGTCCTTCTCCCTCGATGCGACGACGTTCGAACACGAGGGCACCCGCTACCTGGTGTGGGCGCAACACGACCCGAAACTCGGCGGCAACACCAACCTGTACATCGCCAAGATGAGCGACCCCTGGACGATCAGCGGCGACCAGGTGATGATCTCCAGGCCGGAATACGATTGGGAAAAGATAGGGTTCCTGGTGAACGAAGGGCCGGCGGTGATCAAGCGCAACGACCGGATATTCATCTCGTACTCGGCCAGCGCCACGGACGCGAACTATGCGATGGGCCTGCTGACGGCCTCGCAGGATAGCGACCTGCTGGACGCAAGCTCGTGGAGCAAGTCGCCCACCCCGGTCTTTCAGAGCGGGAACGGCGTATACGGACCGGGCCACAACTCGTTCACGGTGTCGGCGGACGGCGCGTACGATATCCTGGTGTACCACGGGCGCGATTACGAGGAAATCTCGGGCGATCCGCTGAACGATCCCAATCGCCACACGCGGGTGCAGCAGTTGCACTGGAACGACGACGGCACGCCGGACTTTGGCGAACCGGTGGCTATCGGGGTCACCACCATCGGTGGTTGATCGTCACGTGAGCGCGCAATCGACAGTGCAAACCGTTCAGGCTGCCTCAATTTTGGACACAGAGAAACGTAGAGCAAACAGAGTTTCACAGAGAATGAATAAAAAATCTCTGTGGCCTCTGTGACAAGCTCTGTGATACTCCGTGTAATGGCAAGATGGAAGGATGAAAAGATGAACGAGACATCACCCACCCGGCCCAAGCGCACCCTCCTTTTCGTCCTGATCGGCGCAGTGTTGCTGGCGCTGATCGGCATAGTTTTGGCGCTCGTCCTTGCCAATCGCCCTTCCCCCGAACCGGTCACCTTCCGCAACCCGCTCAACCAGAGCCACGGGTCCGACCCGTGGATGGTCTATTACGAGGGCAAGTATTACCTGGCGGCGACGACGTGGTCGCCCTCATTCAAAACAGGGCTCACCATGAAGAGCGCCACCACCATCCAGGGCCTGATAGACGCCTCCCCGGTGAGCATCTATACCGATACAGAGACCTCGCGCTGCTGCAACTTTTGGGCCCCCGAGTTCCATCTGTTGGACGGCCCTAACGGCCCGCGCTGGTACTTTTACTACTCCGGGGGACCCCTGAACTGCTGTGACGGCCAGCGGATGCACGTGCTGGAGAGCGCCGGCACGGACCCGATGGGACCGTATACATACAAGGCCCGCCTCCACGACTCGATCGACGGTTGGGCCATCGACCACACCGTGTTGCAGTTGGACGGGTCTCTCTACCTCCTCTTCTCAGCATGGCTGGGCAGCAACCAGAATATATACATCGCCCCTATGAGCGATCCCTGGACTATTAGCGGTCGGCGGGTTTTGATCTCCACCCCCACCTATGATTGGGAGATACAGGACGGGAGGGTCAACGAGGGGCCAGAAGTCCTACAGCACGACGGGCAGACCTTTATCATCTACTCGGCCAGCGCGTGCTGGGGGCCTAACTACAAGCTGGGGATGCTGACTTACAACGGCGGCGACCCGTTGAAGCGCGCCTCGTGGACCAAATCGCCAGAGCCCGTATTCCAGCGATCCGACGCCAACAGCGTGTACGGACCGGCCCACAACGGCTTTTTCAAGTCGCCCGATGGAAAAGAGGATTGGATCGTTTACCACGCCAATGATTCGGCTTCTGGCGGCTGTGACGTGAAGCGGACCACGCGCATACAGAAATTCACCTGGAACGGCGACGGCACCCCCAACTTTGGCAAGCCCTTGCCGCTCGATGCCGACATCGCCGCTCCCTCCGGCGAGGGTCGTTAGGGTTCGTAGCGCCAACACCCAAGCTGGCAGCGGCGCCCCTCGAAAGCGATGGCAGCCACGTAGCCGGTGGCAGGATTCAACGTCCGCAAGGACCAACGGGCCGCCTCCTCAGGCACCCCTGCAACGCTCAGCAACCGGGCCGGCCCCGGGGCCAGCGAAATCTCGACCCGATCGAGGGCCCGCGCCAGCCCGCCTCCTGCGGCCTTGACATAGGCTTCCTTGCAGGTCCAATAACTAAAGAAGGCCTCCGGTTTTCTGCAATCCGGAATCCCCTCCAACTCTGCGCTCTCACGCCTCGAAAAGAACCCGGCGGCGATTTCCCCGGCGTCCGGCAAGGGACGGACGTACTCGAGATCGGCCCCGACCTCGCGACCGCGCGTGAATGCATACAGGGCCAGCTCGTGCGAATGAGCCAGGTTGAACCGGAGCGTGTCATCCCCAAATCCGGCCGACAGACCCGGCTTCCCATGCTCCCCATAGCTAAAGCGCAACTGACTTGGATCAATGCCCAGGTACCGGCCGAGAATCGCCCGGAGCACACCACGCGCGACGACGAACCGCCGCCGGTCCCGCTCCAGGCGGAAGCGCTCTGCCCGCGACGTCTCGTCAGCGGAGAGCGTCCGCGCCAGTCGATGCACGCGCTCGGCCGGCTGTTCGAGTGACGCGCACCAGACGTGAACATCGTCGCTCGACAAAGCCAGATCGGATAGCGGAAGATGCCAAGGGGGGGCGGGGTCTGTCACAGCTCCAGATGTCTTCATAATCGAGATCTTGTGCAAACGAGGCAAGATTCTGCTTCGCCAAATCCTGCAAGCGGCAGTTTCGGCGGCGCGCAGCGCCGCTGAAACTGCTAGGCCGTTCGCGCTCCGCGCGAACGGCCTAGCCTCCCCGCATCTGGGCCAAGGCTTGCCCCAGGTCGTGAGATACAGCCTCTAGGAGAGGCCCCCGAGCGCTGCGCAGGAAAAAGTGGTCGCCGGGCAACATGCGCAGCGTAAACGCGCCGCGCGTATGAACGCGCCATGCCTCAAGGTCTTCGCGGCTTACCTCGTCATCCTCCAGGCCGCCGAACACAGAGACGGGGCAGTCGAAAGGCTCGCCGGAGACGTACCGGTACGTCTCGTGCAACGCGATATCCGCCCGCAGAAGCGGAAGGAAAAACTGCAGCAACTCTTCGTTTCTCAGCAATGCCTCGGGCGTGCCGTTAAAGCGCCGGAGTGTCTCCACGAACTCGGCATCAGGCAGAGTGTGAATTGGAGAATCCAAGTTAGGAATCTGTGGGGGGATACTGCCCGAGAAGAAAAGGTGCACGGGCATAGGAGCGCCCCGTGCGCGCAGATAGCGGGCAAGCTCAAAGCTGATCCTGGCGCCCAAACTGTGCCCGAAAAAGGCAAAGTGTTTATCCAGATACGGCTTGATAGCCAGCGCCAAGGCCTGCACAAGAGGCTCCATCCGGGTGAAGGGTGGCTCTTCCAGCCGGCCTTGCCGGCCCGGCAGCTGGATTGGGCAGACCTCCACATCTCCGGATACGTCGTCCGGCCACGGGTAAAAGACCGACGCGGCCCCTCCTGCATAGGGGAAACAAAACAGGCGCAGCCGGGCCTGCGGATTCGGCCGCGGACGGATAACCCAGGCATTCGTAGATAGTGTGTTTTGGGACATTGCACGTATTGTCGCTGACATTGGTATTTTGGCAAGTGACTTGACAGGTTGGCAAAAATGAATAAACTGGAGCAGATTTTCTTTGCCGAACACAAAGAATTCGCCCCCCGTGCGGTCTTCTTTCAAGGCAAAGCCGGAAGAACCACTCCGACAGGCTCTTTGCATACAGCGAGATAGTCGAAATTGAGGAGGAGTAAGCGCGATGCCGATTGTGCAAATCAGCTCGAACGCCGCCCTGTCCACGCAGGAAAGACAGGACCTGCTTCTATCGGTCGCACAGTTGGTATCGGAGGTGATGGAGAAACCGATTCAGGACGTGATGGCCTCGTTCACAGCAGCCGATTTTGCGATGGCGGGCAGTTGTGAGCCGGCCGTCTTTATCGACTTTCGCTGTCTTTCAGGGCTGCAGGCCAACGGCGTGATGGCACGTTTGTGCCAGGGGATGCTCGACATTTTGCGCCAATACGCCCCCATCGATTCCGCCCGCGTGTACGTCAACTTCTTCGAGGTGCGTCCCGATAGCGCTTGGCGTTTTCGGGACGGTGTGGCTGTTTGCCCCAAGAACGCTATCGGTGCGAGGTGAGGTATGGCGACAACGTGGACGATCCGCGGCCTGCTGAACCCCGTTCTCTCCCGCTTGTTGATCTATGGCGTCCACCCCATCGATGTAGAAAATGCGATGTGTGCGGTGGAAAGCAAGAACCACCTCAACGCCAAGTCGTTAGAGCACTCATGGCTGGCAGAGTGGGAGCAACGGGCCGCTCATTACGCCGGTTTGGCCGAGCGGGCCGAGCAGGACGGCAATTTGCTCTCGGCTGGCAAGCTCTTCACCCTGGCGGCGCAGTGTTACTACGCGGCTTTTCTGATCAACCCCACCGGAGAAGGAGAGAAAAAGCGCATCTACCTGCGCTATGCAGATTTCCACCGCAGGAGTGAGGCCTGCCGACCTCCATCGGTGACGCCCGTCGAAATCCCTCTCAAAGATGGCGTCCTGCCGGGCTACTTGTACCTACCCACCCCAGGTCAGTCACCCCCGCCGCGCGTCTGCGCGGTGATCTTTTCAGGTCTGGGCAGTTGCAAAGAGGAGATGCACATGTTGGCGCACCCGCTGGTAGAGCGCGGCGTGGCGGCCTTTGTGCCCGATATGCCCGGCAGCGGCGAGGCCCTGTTCGTCCACGACGTAAAGTGTCGCTTCCACAACCTGGAGGCAGCCTTCCCGAGGATTCTGGACACCCTATCGGCCCGGCCTGAACTGCAACAGGCTACTTTTGGCAGTTACGGGCTGTGTATGGGCGGCGGGTACGCCCACCGCGCCGCCTGCGCCGACCGCCGGTACGGGTTTTGCGTGACGCTCTTTATGCTCTACATCACCCTTACCCCTGAGGGCGTCACCCCGCAGTGGATGCGCCAGGGCGCGTGGTACGATTTTCAGACCGGCGGCGTGCCCAGCGATCAATTTTCGCAGGAGATGCGCGGGCTGGCCAAAGGCGCCCTGGAATGCCCATACTTCTTTATTCACGGCCAACACGATAACTGGATGCCCCTCGATGCCGCGATGGCGTTTTACGACCGGGCGCAGGGCCACAAGGAGAAGCTGATTATCGAGAACGCACCGGTTTTTTCCAACCAACAGGCCGTCACCCATACCATGCCCGTCGGCGAACAGCTCCACTGGGTCAAGCATCTGGCCGCCGATTGGATCGCTTCCCAAGCTAACCGATAAACCCAATGGCCGCTTTATCCGAAACCAATCTCTACACAGCATTCCAACACCACGCCCAGGCAACCCCTGAAAAGACGCTCCTGGTGGTGGAAGACGAGACGATTCGTTACGGCGAGTTTGCCGCCGAGACAGGGACCATCGCCCAGGCCCTGCTGGCCTTGGGGGTCGGGGCAGGCCACAAGATAGGCCTGATCCTGCCCAATTCCGGGCTGTGGTACAAGATCTATTGGGCCGCCGTGCGGATCGGGGCGCAGCCGGTGCCCTTTGACCCGCAGATCGGCGAATGGGAGATGGCGCGCCTCCTGGGATTGACCGAGGTAGCAGTCTGTTTTGCCGCCACCCGCTACCGGCAGAACGCTATCCTCGAAAACCTGCTGGTCGCCCGCCAAGAGGCCCCTGGCCTGGCGCACATCGTCGTGGTGGATGCACCTGCCGGCGACGAGATTCTCTCCTTCGACCAATTCCTGCAACTGGCCCCAGGCCCGTCGGGCAAAGCGCCCATCTGCCCGGTTGACGAAGCAAGCGTGTTGATGTTGGCCTGCACGTCGGGCAGCACCGGCAACCCCAAGGTCATCGTCGTCCCGCACCAGGGGTTCCGCAAATCCCAGCAGGACATGGCCGATGCCCTGGACTTTGCAGACGACGTGATGCTGCTGGGAATGCCCCTCTACCACCAGGGCGGCTTTGGCATGGGCCTGCAGATGGTCCTGAACGGAGGCACGGTCTTTTACCAGCCCACCTTCGACCCGGTCAAGTTTCTGAAGCTGATCGAGCATCACAAGATCACAGTGCTGCAGCTCACCGCCACGCTGGCCAAGATCATCCTCTCGGTGCCCGATTTCGAGCAGTACGACCTTTCGAGCGTGCGGCTGGCCTACTTTGCCGGGGAAGTGCTGCCGATGGACGTGGCGCGCGTCTTTTTCGAAAAGCTGGGCATCCGGGTGGTCAACATCATCGGCTCGACCGAGACCGCCACGATGGTGATCTGGGATTCGCTCTACGACACCGACGTGGACGTGAACAACTTCCGCCCGATGCCCTTCACGGCGGTGAAAATCCTGGACGAAGCGCATCAGGAAGTGACGGCCGGCGATGTGGGGACGATTTTTATCCACACCGACGCCTTGCTGATGGAATATTTCAAGAACGAGGCCGAGACTGCGCGGCGACTGCATTGGTGGGATGGGCTAAAGTGGTTCGATACCGGCGACCTGGGCCAGCGCTGCCCCGATGGGCGCGTCCGCTTCGTCGGGCGGGTCAAGCGCGCCATCAAGCGCGGCTCGAACCTGATCTACCCCGAGGAGATCGAATCCTTCCTGCTAACCCACCCCAACATCGAGGCCGTGGCCGTCACCGGCCAAAGCCACGAGTTGATCGGCGAGATGGTAGTGGCGCACATCCAGCCCTGCCAGGGCTGCGCCTTCACCCGCCGCGACCTGATCCAATTCTGCAAGGGCCGACTGGCAGCTTACAAAGTTCCCGATCAAATCGTCGTCGTCGAAGCGATACCCAAAGACATCGGAAAAGTGCAGTTCAAGTACCTACAAAGAGACTGAAAGGAACCCCTTGTGATGATGGTGATGATGATGATCACCCCAAACTTGAAAACGATCAACGAACTTTATGACGATTTCGTCCAACGCAATCCACCCGAAAAACCCTTGTTCGGCTTCAACGATCAAACGATCACCCTGGGAGATCTGCGCGCCAGGGTGGATGCGCTCACGGGCCACCTAGCTCAATTGGGCGTGCGGCCCGGCGTCGTCGTGGGCTACACGCTGCCCAACTGCCCGGAGGTCATTTACCTGTATTTTGCCATTTCGCGGCTGGGGGGCTGCGCCCTGCCGCTCTATCCGATGATTCCCGACCGCGGCAAGGTGGGCCTGCTCCAGCGCGCCAACGCCCAACTGGTCGTCACCACCAGCCAACAGTATGCCTCCCTCAAAGAGGCCTCCGCTCAGACAGGGGCGGGATACCAGATCGCCACTGTAGACGTTCACCCTGAAAACGGCGCCAGCCTGGCAGGGCCTCTCCCCGCTGACCTCGATCCGGGCAGCGCCGTCCTGAAGCAAACGCCCCCGCACCTGCCCCTGCTGATCGCTGCCAGCTCGGGCACCACGGGCACCCCTAAATCGGTGTTGATGACCCAGGCCAATCTGGCTGCCGAGGCTTATGCCGCGTCCGAGTTGGTCACACCGTTCACGGGCGACTGCCCCCCGGGTTACTCCACCGCCATGGCGTTTCCCCTCTCCACCGCGGCCATGATCGTGGTCTCCGGCGTCATGTTCGGCGGCGTGTTCATGATCTTTTCTGCGGACGTATCTCCGGTCAAGTTCATGCAGTTGGCCGCGCAGTGGAAGGCCGATAGCATCTCGGTCACGCCGGCTTTCTGCGAGGCCATTTTGTCGCTGCCCATGCTCGATTCGTTCGACCGGTCGTCCATCAAGCGGGTGATGACGGGGATGGACTTTCTCTCTCCCGCCCTGTTGCAGCGGCTCAAGGCAAAATTCCCGAACCTGAACAGTTGGGCCAACGGCTATGGACTGATCGAAACCTCGGACGTGATCATGACGGCAAAGGGCACGATCCCCGAGGACGGTGTGATCCCCTCGACCAGCAAGATGACGCTTGTGCAAGGGCTGGGAAACCAGATCGCGGTGCGCGACGAAGCAGGGCACAGCGTCCCGGTGGGAGGCGATGGAATCCTCTACGTCCAGGGCCCCAACGTGGTGCAGGGCTATCTTGGCAACCCCGAGGAAACACAGCGCAGCTTTGTCGATGGCTGGTTCTGCACCGGCGACGTAGTGCGCAACGAAGGCGATGGCAGCATCACCTTGCTCGGGCGGCAAAAGTACCTGATCAAACGCGGCGGCAAGTCGGTCTCGCCGGTCGTGGTGCAAAACCACCTCAACCAGTTGGCGGGGGTCAAAGATTCGGCCGTGGTGGGCGTGCCTCACCCATTGTATGGCGAGATGGTGTGGGCGTTCGTCGTGCGCCAATCGGAGGACGCGGTGCAGCTCAAAGACGTGATGAAGCACTGCCGGGCAGAACTGGCCAACTACATGGTCCCCGATCAGGTCACGTTCGTACCAGAAATCCCAAAAAAGCCCGGCGTGGGCAAGGTTGATATGGATGCCATGAAGGCCTTGGCACAAAAAGAATTGGATGCATCTTTGGAATAAGTGAGGAATGCCTCACTTGGTAAGCGTTCAAAAACAACTTGGTTTTCCCACCTGTTTTCCAGAGTGATTCCGCCCAAAAAGTACGGACTTGTTTTTGAACGCGGCCTTATCAAAAAGTCACAGTCAAAGTATCTTCTCAACAAGTAGGGGAAAACGGGGGGTGTGAGGGCGGCTGCGCCGCCCTCACACCCCTCCACCCCCCGGATTATTAGAGGATACCAGTTGAGCTTATTGCAGGAGTGAAAAATGGTCGAGAAAATCGAATGGGCTGATTTTGCCGAGAAAATTGCCGATTACACCGGGCTGGAAAAAGACGAGGTCCGCCCTGAAATGAACGTTTACTACGACCTGGGGATGGATTCGCTGGGATTGTTCAGTTTGGGTATGCACCTGACAAAGACCTACAAGGTAAAACTACCCCTCTCGGCCGTGGCGACCATCGAGACACTAGAAAACATCATTGTGCTGATGAATCAGCAAATCGAGGAGACGTGCGACGTCTGATTCAAAAAACGGTTCGAAACAAGCTTAGGATTCTTTGCACCCTGAAGTCCTAACCCCCCGAATCGCGCCCTCCTCGAGCAACGCAGCGATGGCGCGCTCCAACTCCTTCGGCGTCCACTTTAGCACCTGGAAAACCTTGGCGATCATCGCTCGGTCCGCGGCGACGACATTGTCAAGGTACCGCTGCACCAATACCTGCCGCGCCTCCCCTCGCCCGATCGAGCGCGCCTGCTCCGGGATCTCAGGGAACCAGCGCGCCAGCAGCTCGTAGACGAAGGCATAGTTCCACGCGCCGGCCTCGGCCACGCCAATGGGTATCACCTTCAACCCTACCTGTAACTCCACCAACGCCCGGTCGAAGCGGCTCTTGACGCTTTCCGCGCTCATGCGCGCCTCCCGCCGCAGGCGCACGGTATCCAGCGGCCCGTTCTCCAGGATCGCCTCGTAGATGGCCTTGGCCTCGGCAGTCAGCTTGCCGTCTTCGTACTCGGCCAGCCGTCCAGCTCGCGGTCAGAATTGTCCCACTGGCGGGGCAGGTCTATGCCCTGCCAGGCCGGCAGGTAGACCCCGGTCAGGTATAGGCCACCATCGGGATCGCATCGCAGCCGGGATTCAGGCTCATCGCGCGCGGAGAGCACCCGCAGACCAGGCCCGTCTTCAAGCGGATCCTCCGTATCCGCGCAATCGGTGGGCAGGAGCGGCGGCAGCGGGCCTGTGTTGGCTACATACTCCATCCGCGGACATCACCAGCCAAGAGTTCGAGCGGATGAGCCAAGTAGCCAACACGGCATCTCAACAGACTATCGTTGGATTGGATGGCTCACTTGAAGCCATTTGACTCTCCTTGTACC
>JAFGED010000233.1 GCA_016931785.1 Anaerolineae bacterium | reverse complement strand
GCGGGGGGGATTGAGGGGGGGGGAGAGATGCGATTGGAAAGGACGCGAAGCACAAGCTTAGTGCCCCAGAAAAAAACGTCCTTGAAAATCTTACAGTAATTGCTTCAAGCAAGCAATTCGGACAGAATCTCCTCCCAGTGGCCGAGAATCAGCCAGTGCCCCTCGCCGGGGAGGAACCTGGCCTGGCAGTTCGGGATCGCCTCCGCCAGGTGGCGCGCTGCCGATAGCGACACGTTGGCGTCGTCCTCGCCGTGCCACAGGTAAACGGGCGCGGCGATATCGGCCGGCGAAAAGCCCCACGGGCTGGAGACGATGACGGAGTCGCGCGCAAAGCCGCGCATCCCGGCGCGGGTGGCTTCGAGATAGTTTCGCAGCAACATGGCCTTCATCTCCGGGCGGGAGAGGAGGGCGCGGTCGGCGTCCGAGTTCCCCGAGAGCATGCGCTCGTAAAAGCGCTCCGGGTCGCGGTGCGGGTTGCTGGCGAGCCACAGGATGGGCGTGAGGAGCCACGGCGCAGTTCTGGCGACCCTGGTGCCCAATTGCCGCACCTTCGGCATCTCCTCCAGCGCGCCCGGCAAGTCCATCGGTCCCACGCCGCTGATGATGGCGACTCTGGTCAGGCGCTGGGGAATCTTGTAGGCGCACGCCGCTGCGTACGGCCCGCCTGCCGAGATGCCCGCCACGGCAAAGCGCCAGAGCTTTAGCGCGTCGGCCGCCGCTGCCACGTCGTCGGGCCAATCCAGCAGCGTGCGGCGCGGTTGAAAGTCAGAGAGACCAAAGCCGGGGCGCTCGAGCACGACCAGGCGGGCGCCGAGTGCCTCAGTCGGTTCTATGGGCGGGTGCAGGAACCGCGAGCTGGGCGCGCCGGTGAAAAAGACCACCGGCTTGCCCTGCGGATCGCCGTATTCGGCGTATCCCAGTGCCCGGCCGTCGGGCAACCGGATTTGGCTGTCAGACATTGTGTTGTTTAGCCCTCTATGGTTGTGAATCTCGCCACGGAGACGGGCGCATTTCAGTCCTGGTGCGGAAATTGGTCCTTTTCAGCCGATGTGTTTTACAAGTGCCCATAGTCTCGATCCGCAGGGACTGAAATGCGCCTCAGCAGTTCTGGCGTAGCCAGAGCTGTCCCTTTCTACTGCAGGTCTGTGTCTCGGTGGTTTTATGACTCCACCTTGCCCAGATTGGGAACGCGATACCAATATCGATACACTTCCTGGAACCCCAGTTTATCATAAAGACGCCGGGCAGGCGAGTTGAGCTCGACCACCCCCAGGTAGGCGTGGCGCGCGCCGTTCTCCTGCGCCCAGTCGAGCATCGAGGACAAGAGCGCCATCCCGTGCCCTTTGTTCCTGTGCTCGGGGGCCGTGACGACGTCGAAAAGGCCAAAGAACTCGCCCTCCAGCACGCCCAGCGCGCACGAGATGGCTTCGCCAGATACGGTCAGCGATGCATAAAAGCACCTGCCGAGGATGGCCTTCAGGATCTCGCGGTGCGTCCGGTGATCCTCCAGCGAGGACGATTTGAGCCGGCAGAAAATGGGCAGCCAATCGTCGAGGGATTCCTGGCGCACCTGCTCGGATGGCGATGATGTGGGTTGATCCAGATCGAGGTGCAGTACCAGGGTCGTGTCGACCAGCTCGTAGCCGCGCGCCTCCAGGATACCATCCAGGTCGGCGGGGGCGAAGGGCGTGATGCGAAAGATCGGCCTGAGCTCTCGCGCTCTGTACCGCGCCTCGCAGAAGGCGACCTTTTCCCGCGTGTCGATGGCGGAAGGGTAGAGCGCGTTGGCCGAGTTGGCCCGCTTGGTGTATCCCTTGGAGAACCGCAGCACCCAGCCATCGTACAGCATCTGCTGCAGGGCGGGCCAGGCGTTCAATCCGGCTTCTTCGATGCGGCGTGCGAGCAATGGGACCTCCTCTTGAGGCGCCGGGCACTTAAATTGCCGGGCACCTGATCTGACTAACGTCCAGGTGACGCGATTTTCTCGACGTGCGCTTCAAGCTCGGCCAGCGCCTCGGGGTTTGCCGGCAGCGGCCCGGACGATCTGACTGCGGGGACGATAAAAGCGTCGACCAGGTAGCCCGAGGTCGCGCCGGAGAAACTGCCGGTGATGACGACCACCAGGTCCAGGTGTGGCACGACGGCGATGCGCTGTCCGCCGTAGCCCAGCGCCGCGTAGCCGCCATTGGCCAGCCGCCACCACTGGTAGCCGTACTGCGGGGGTGTGACGGATGCCTCGACCCATTCCGCCGGGACGATCTGCTTTCCCTCCCACACGCCCCCCTGCAGGTAGAGGTACCCGAACTTGGCCATCTCTGGCGGGGTCATGCTCAGGCCGCCGCCTCCAAAGGCAACCCCCTCCGGCGCAGACCTCCAGCGCCAGTGCGAGGGAGGGACGCCCAGCGGCTCAAAGAGGCGCGTGCGGGCGAACTTTTGCACGCTCATTCCGGTGGCTTTAGCCAGGATGGCGCCCATGATCTGCGAGTCGCCGGTGCTGTAGTTGAACGTGCTGCCCGGCGTGGTCGCCATGGGCCGGTCGAGTACGAACTGCACCCAGTCGGGGCTGCGCATCATCTCGCCCAGGATGTTCTTGCCGGAGCTGTAGGAGACGGACGACTCGGGCCAATCCAGGCCGGAGCGCATGCGCAGCAGGTCCTCTACCGTTATCTCGCGCTTGAGCGGGCCGTCGTTCTTGATCGTGCGCTCGGGAAAATAGTCCAGGGCCTTGTCGTCCAGGCTGAGGTACCCCTCGTCGATGGCGGTGCCGACCAGCGCGGAGAGAAAACTCTTGGTGCAGGAGGCCAGGCCGTGTAGGCGGTCGCGGTTGTACGGCCAAGAGTACGCCTCGGTGACGACGACGCCGTTGCGGATGACGAGCACGCTGTGGACCTCGGCCTCCTGGTCGGCGATGTAGTCGAACATCCTGACCAGCGTCGCCGAGTCGATTCCCTGCTCCTCGGGCGTGGAGGTTCGCGCGCTCCAAAGGGGGGTGGGCGTGGGGGTGGGCGTGGAAGTCGGCGTCGCGGTAAGCGTCGGTGTCGACGTGGGCGTCAGCGTCGGCGTCGGCGTCGGCACTGCCGTCAACGTGAGGGTCGGCGTCGGCACAGCCGCCGGCGGGACGCAGCTGGCGACGAAGGCGACGAGCGCTCCTAGCCAGACGAGTTTCTTAAAGTGCGCACGGGTCACTTGAGGGCTTCCTCGAGGAGCGCGCTGGCCGTCGCCTCGTCCACCTCGCCAAACACGGCGCCGAGCAGGTTCTCGCGAGCCTCGGCGGCGACCAGCCCCTCGATCTCGCCGCCCTGCAGCGCCGCCAGCCCGGCGGAGGCCGCCCCGGCGTCGGGGTACGCGATCAACAGCAGGCGCGCCGACGTGCCACCAATCAAGTAATGCGCCAGGACGCCGTCGGTATCGGGGCTCAGCCCCAGGATGTTCTCACCGCCCAGCCAGACCTCGTTCTGGATGGAGAGCTCCTCGTGAAAAAAGATGGGAAGGCGTGGAGGCATTTCCCCGGCGGGCAGGCGGTCTACCAGCGGAGGGCGCTCGCCGCCGGCGGGCAGCGCCGCGGAGACCGCCTCGGCAAAGGCCCGCAGATCGGCGTCGGGGATATCCTTGCGGGAGAAAAGCTGCGCCACGTAGCGCTCCTGCCAAAAGACGAGCCGCCGCCCGGGGTCGGTGTCGCCCTCGTTGCCGATACCGGCGGGCTCACCGGCGACGCTGGCGGTGAAGAGGCCGTAGGCGTCCTCGGGGGCGGCAAGCTGCCAGATGTGGATGTCGAGCACGACCCCTTCGGCGTTCTTGTAGCGCCGCACTGCCACCTGCTCGAAGCCGTAGGCGAAAAAGAAATCCGCCTGGCCGTTCACCAGCCCAAAGATCGTCTCGCTGTCAAAGACCTCCAGGTCGCCGTCGAGCGTCCAGCCCGGGACGGCGTCCGCGCCGGGGAAGGCGTCGGTCAGAGGCGAGGAGGGTACAGGCGTCGAGGTGGGTTCAGCAGTGGGCTCCGGCGTAGAGAGGACACAACCCACCAATAGGGGAATTGACAATGATACAATGAGCAATGAACAACCTTTGCTCATTCTTGCTCGATTGTTCATCATGAATTGATCTCCTCCACCTTGACGCTGCCCAGGTCCAGCGTCCCCAATCCCATATCCGCCGCCGCCTTGACGTAGGCGATGTCGGCGCCGGTCATGCCGAAGAGGGTGGCGGCGTAAGCGTCGGCGGCGACAAAGTCGTGGCTGGCGATGACGGTGTTCGTCTCCTGGACGTTGTTGAGACTGCCTCCCGTGGGGCCGCCTTGGACCAGGATGCGCACCGCGTCCACCACCGTCAGCGTCGGGCGGACGAGGCTCGCCAGATCGGCGGCGCGCTGGCCCAGGTTGCTGTGCATCTGGTTGGGCTTGGTGATCACCCCCAGCAGGTTCTTGATCCCCAGGCTCAATCGGGCCAGGTTGTGGTCCTTGGCAATGGGCACGTTGATCAGCACGTCGGCGTCGAGCACGTCCTGGTAGATCTCCCACTCGGTGAGATCTCTGCCCTCTGGGATGGCGGTTGCCACGAACTTGACCGGGCTCATCACCTCCGTCTCGCCGCCGGCGGCCTTGACCGCCTGCGCGATCCCGCTCACCTCGTAGGCCGACTCGGCCGTGATGCCGGGGAAGGGGGTGTCCATCACCCGCACGCGCCGCGCGCCGGCCCCCAGGCACAGGGTGACGAGCGTGGCGACGACGGTGGGGTCGGTCGTGGCGGCGTACTCCGGCGTGCGGTAGTTGACGCAGATGTTG
>JAFGED010000232.1 GCA_016931785.1 Anaerolineae bacterium | reverse complement strand
TTTCATCTCAGTTAGAGAACGGGGGGAGCGGGCGGCTTCGCCGCCCGCTCCCCCCATCCTTACAACTCATTTGAAACGCACCCAAATGAATTTCCCAGGAAGGGAAACCCGATTTCCCTCCTGAGTAAACAAAAGCAGTCTCGGGGGCGTTATAATCCAAGGAGGTGCCACGCGCTGAACCTTGCCTTATGCAACAGCCCCAGACGTATCATTGACAGAACCGTAGGCGCGTGCTAGAATTTCCGCCAGTCGAGGCTCTTCGACACGCGATCGGAGGGGTCAATGAGAAGGAAGAGGGTGAATGAAAGTCACAACGTGGCCCCTGATCCTATCATCGCTGACGTGCCTGTTGTTGACCACTGGCTGTGTTGATCCCTCCACTTTCTCGCCGCACCCAACCTATACCCCCTATCCGACCTGTCCCCCCTGCCCCGCCTCGCAGGAGAGATTCACACTGATGTGGGAGGAAACGGACGCCGAGGGCAATTCGCACTTGGTATTCCAGCCGTGCGACCCGGCCAAGTTCCACTTTGACATGTCCGCGACGAGCCAGTCCGGTCACTATTACAATCTCCACGAGTTCTGCATCCCGGCCCACGAACAGTACGTACAAGAAGTACAAGCCATAGCGAAAACGTTCGCCGATCACCAGTTCGAATGCCAGCCCGGTCACGGGCGCATCGGATGCACCGATCAGGAATACTGGTGCGTGGGATTTGCGGACTATGCCGTCCTGTGCCAGCTCTCTATGCTGGACTATGTCGATCTGATCGGCGTGGCCGCCTTTGAGTAGGCGCGCATCTCAAAAATCGGCTTTCGGGAAGATGCAACTACGCGGACTTGGCGCGCTCGGCCATCTGCGCGCGCAGCGCCTTGACGTCGCCATCGACAAAGAACAGCGCGCCCAGATAGAGGAAAAAGCACAGCAGCCAGGCAGTGACGCAGATGCTCAGGATAGCCGTCTGCAGGTCAAAGGCGTCGGCGATGGCGCCTGCCAGCAGCGGGGCAAAGGCCGCGCCCGCGTTCTCGATGAAATACTCGGTGGCCTGCGCCGTCGAACGGACCTCGGGCACGGTCACGTCGTACACCGTGGAGATGACGTTCGGCGAGGAGAGCGGCATAAAGACCGCGGTGAGCAGCATAAAGATGAAAAAGGCGGCGCGCGATTCGACCGGCGTGCTGACGGCCATGAACAGAAAGAGCGCGCCCAGGATCACGCCCGCGCTAGAGACCAGGATGCGCCCCTTGGCGGTGCGCTTGAAGGCCACGTCGCCCAGCGCGCCACCCACGAAATAGCCGCCGGCCAGCACCAGGACGATGGGCGCCATGGTGAACAGGATGCTACCGCTATCGTAGCCGCGCTCTTTTTCGAGATAGTCGAAGAAAAAGTAGGTGATCACGTTCCAGGGAAAGACGCCCGCAAACCCCTGCAGAAAGACAAACCACATCGTGCGCCTTTTGAAGATATCCCTGGCCTCCCGCCAGGAGAAATGGAACGCGGGCATTTCGACTAAACCTTCGAACTCGGGCTCGGCCCTGCCGCGCGCCATCTCTTTGACGCCAAAGAAAATGGCGGCCGCGATCGCCAGCCCCAGCCCGCCGGTGATGAAAAAGACGTTGCGCCAGCCCAGGCCTGGCGCGACCATCAACGCCAGCACCATGCCCACCAGGTAGCCAATCGGCTGCGCCAGTTGCAGGAGGCCATACACCTTTCCGCGCAGGTTGGGGCCGAAATAGTCCGCCACCAGGGTATAGAGGCCGGGATAGGACGAGTCGTCGACCCCGGTCGACGCGCGCGTGGCGACGAACCCGCCGTACGACCGGACGACGGCGCTCAGCCAAGTGGTCGATCCCCAGATGAAGGAAGCCAGCGCCAGCAGCCTGGCGCGCGCAAAGCGGTCGTAGAGATATCCCCAGATGGGATACAGCACCGTGCTGACGATCAGCGCGCCGGTGACGACCGCCCCAAATTGGGTGTTGTTGATCTCGAAATCCGCGCTGATCTGCGACTTGAGCGGCCCGATCAGCAGTTTGTCGGTCTGGTGCAGGAGCATAAAACAGAAAAACACCACAACCACAAACCAGCGGTAACACGAACTTTTGTGTGCCATGTCTTTCACCTCGGTATCGAAGCCAGTATTCTGTGACGAATCTCCCGAAAGCGCCAAGAGCGTCAGCGGCGGAACGGTAAAAGCGTCTTATCTGACTTGTAGGCTATCTCGATAGTGCCATTGGGCAGGAAATTGGACTCCAAATATCGCAGGGATTGCTCCCGGTCCTCTCCACCTTCATCCGTCAAGAATAGCTGCTCGCAGTAGACCGCGATGTCTACAACGATGCGCTCGTAGCGATAGTACGCCAACGCGGCCGGATCGATCTGCGCCTGACCGTACCCCTGGTAGAATAGGGTTTCCTCCTCTTGGGGGGTATGCCCGGTAAACCCCTGGGCACCGCCGACGAACATCAGATCGCGCTCTTTGGGCGCCAGGATTGGATCGTCCCAGTCGACGATATAGAGCGCGTCGTCGGCTGCGACCAGGATATTGCCCGCGTGAACGTCGGAATGGCACAGGACAAACTCCAGGAATCGCGCCTGTAGGTCCCGGGCGAGCTGTTCGGCGCGCCCGACGAGGTCGAGAATCTCCTCCCGCTTGGCCTTCAAAAACGCGGCCAACCTGACTGCAACGGGATCGTCAAACGCATCGTCCTCGACACGCCCCAGGAACGCCCTGGCGGTCTCGCGCCACTTTGGGGAATACGTCTCCCGGCGGATGCGTTTGCTCAACACCGGAGGCAAGACGACCGTGTGAACGCTCTTGAGAGCCTTGCCAAAATCGCGCCAGTGGCGCTCCGATAGATCGACCTCATACCCGTCCCGGCCCTCGATGAGTGGATAAAGGATCACCTTGAAGGTATCCAGGTCTGCCCAGAGGTACCCCGCCTGGGTCTCCAGGGGAGCGATGATCTGCGCGATACCCCGGTCGCTCAGAAACTTGGGCAGCGTCACGGAGGTCTCGTCAAAAACGCCGCTCCTCAGCTTGCAAAAGTACGGCGTTTCATCGCCCGCGACGGCGCGATAGACGGCTGTATTCCGGTCGGCTCCGAGAGGGAGGAAGGAGAGCCGGACACCATTCAGCCCATATTCACCCTGCAGGCATGCGATGATACTCTCGTCTTGGATATCCGGTTTTTCGAGCATGCGCTTTCGCCGTTTCCCTACCCGCGACTCTGCAGTAGATAGAGGGTCACTGCGGCAGCGACCAAGGTCAGATATGGCGCTATCTGGTGCAGCTTTAGGACAATCGCCGGCATTTGCCTGTCGACGCTCAGCAAACCGCCGGTAGCCATGAGGGCGAGGAGAAACAGGCCGGTGACCACGCCAGCAATGAGCTCGACCGCGCTCAGCGCGGCCACCCGGTTCGACCGGATCATGACGATGACGAGCAAAACGACCGCCGCCAGCGAGATCAGTTTGTGGGCCGTCAGGACGATCACGCTGTACGGTTTTCCGGCGCGGCTCAGCCAGTAACCGGAAGCAAAAATCACGACGAAAACCAAACCGGCGACTATGATGCTGCTTACAGTGTCCACTTTACCTCCTCCTTATTGACAAACCCTACAACAACTCCGGCGCCACCAAGACGACGTTGCCGACGACCCGCCCGCTTTCCAGCAGTTCGTTCGCCCTGGCCGCCTCCAAAATGGGAAACCTGGCGGCGATGACGGGCTTGATCTTGCCCTCTTCCAGCAGCTTGAAGAGCACGGCCCAGTCCTCCTCAAACGGGCGCTTGTCGAACACAAAATAGGACGATGTGCCATAAAGCTTTAAGGATTTGCCGTTCGGCAACAGGTTGACCGTAACCCAAGTCCCCAGAATACGAAACAGCGCGGAGAACCCGGCGGGTTCACCATAGCTCACCATCTTGCCACCCCGCCGCAGTAGCGACAATCCACGTCGAATATAGTCCAAGCTCATCATCCCATCGATCACCGCGTCGAGGCCGTCCGGCTCCGCCTGGCTGATCACCTCGACGAAATCCTGCGTGTGGTAGTCTATCGGCGTCACTCCGTACTCGGTCAGGATATGATGCTTGCTTTTGGACGCGATCCCATACATGGCGAGATCGGCCAGCTTGCCGAGCTGTAGCAAAGCCGTGCCAATACCGCCACTCGCGCCGATGATGAGCACCTTATCCCCAGCCTTGACCTTTGCAGACCGGTGGAGCGTTTGGTAGGCCACGATGTAATTCAGGATGAGGGGCACGGCTTCCGCCGGGTCCACCGAGGGAGGGAGGGGAATGAGTCGGTCGCTTTTCCAATACAGATACTCACTATAGCCACCAATAACCGTCAATGCGCCAACCCGATCGCCCACGGCAGCTTCAGTGACGTCTTCGCCTGCTGCATCCACGACACCGATGACAGAATAGCCCGGCACAAATGGGACCTTCTGTCCAAGCGGCGTGCCGCTATAGAGCGATTCACCGGCACGAACCGTGATATCAGGGCGGCACACAGCCGCGGCCAGGACTTTGATCCGCACCTCTCTGGATAACGGCGCGCGCAGATCATTCTCGACAACCTGCAAAACCTCCGGGCTACCTGTTTGGGTTACGACAACACTTTTATAGCGCATAGTCTCTCCTGGCTCGTCAATTTAGTGACAACTCCACCGAGATACCCACCCCCTCCGTATCCCACAAACGGGAGGCCTCGCGGATCAGGTTTGCCACATAGATCGCGAGCCCCTTCTCCAGCATCGCGCGGTACGCCTCCGCCGTCTCACCCGCCGCAGGGCCACGGAATTCCTGTGAAAAGTGCTTGACCGCCTGCGCCCTGGCCTGCCACGACTTGACCTTCTGCCACCAATCCGGCTCGCCGACGCAGCGGTAGAGGGTAAACGTGACCGACCCCTCACCCCCCGCGATCTCGGGCTCCAGGATGAGGTCGCGCCCGACCTCCGAAATGGCCTGCCAGGCGATGACCTGGGCTGCCAGCGCCCGTCCGACCTCGACAATCTCCGCTGCCAGTTTGTCACTATCGCCCCACAGCAGCTTGTCCCGCGCCGCCATGTCGATGCGCTTGACCATCTCCTCCGGCACGTCGTGTGCCCCGGCGCGCTGGCGGCCGTCACGCTGCGCCTGCACCTCGCTGTACAGCGTCACCTTAAGCCTGGCTACCTTCCACAAACCGGGCTTGAGCTCGGGCTTGTCGCGGATGACCTTGATCTTGCCCGACTGGCACTTTTCCGGCAGCTCCCCTTCCTCGGCTTGCTCCTGCAGTTGTTTCAGCTCCTGCTGTGCCCGCTGCATCTCTTGCTGCACCTGCGCCTGTTTTTTCAGCGTGGCCCGGCGCGCCCGAACCGCCAAAGCCACCGTGAGCGCCCCGCCGCCCAACGCGACCAGCCCCACGCCAACCAAGACGATGACGGGAATCAGCCAGCCGTCGAAGAAACCACCGCCACCATCGTCGTAATCCTCGCCGCCATCTCCACCGTCCACCGGCTCCTCACCCGCTCTGGGCTCGGGCGTTGGCTCACCCGGCGGCCTCTGTATGGTGAAGCCGCCCGCCATCACGGCGCTGAACGTCTCCTCCGGGCCGCCACAGTCAACGATGACCTCGACGTCGCGCGGGCCGGGTTGCGCCTCTTCCGGGATGAACACGCGGGCGCTGATCGCGCTATCCGACTCGACCCGGACGTCGCCGGCCTGGAACTCGCCGATCCTGACCTGCGCCGGATCGCAGAACCCCCGGCCCTGTATCGCCAGATCGACCTCTTCACCGGCGCGGGCGCTGTTCGGCTTGACCGAACGCAGCGCGACCTGCTGCGCCCAGGCGGGAACAACACACAGGAGAGTGAGCACCGCCAGCAGTACAATCAACCTTATAGCATAGACAAGGTGTGAGTGTTTCATCGGTATCCTCCTTACAGATCTCGATCACAAAAGACAGGCGAGAGAAAAAAAAGCACTAGCGGTGAGGTCGACGGCATGTTTGCGATACTTCCACAAAAGTATAGCACACAGCGTGAAAAACCAAAATTCGAAGGGCCTCTCAAACAAAGAGGCGGCCTCTTGGCCGCCTCTCGCAATCGTGATACCAACCACCACCTCAGTATACAGGCTGTGCCACAGGCGGCGCAACCGGCGCTGATTTCGGCTGATCCAGCATCTTCATCAGGCTCACCGCCGAACACAGGCCGATGTAAATGCCAGTAGCCACGGCGAATATCTCCACCGACACGAACAACACAAAGACGAGCATTTCCAGGATCGGGAGCATAACCGCCACTGTACCCAAGAGCGTGAGAATGCCGGGAATGAAAAGCAAGATCACCACCAGCCAGAGCAGCCAGAGCACGATCCTGAAAATGCCCCGCGGCCATTTTTCCCAAAAGAGGGAGCCCAATCCCCAGATAAAGAACTCGGCCAGGATCGATAGCCCAACCCTCGGGCGCGTCTCGATCAGGTGAATCACCCGGCCAATCCCCTTGGCCAGCTTCCACAACCTGTACACGGTATAAGCCAGCAGGACCAGCATGAGAAGCAGGACAAAAGCCAGCAACCCCACGAGCAGCCAGGGATCGATGCGGGAGAGAATGTACAGCAACACCATCAGCACGATGGAAGCCAGATTCTCCAGTGTGGCGAACACCGGGCCGGTGATGGGCGTGCCCGCCGTTCCCGTCCCGACGCCGATCGCCTGCTTGGCCAGGAATTTGGTCCCGGTCAGTGCAGAGGCCGTCAGCGCGCTGCCGCCGATCACCAACAAGCCCGTCCCGCCTATCACCCCATCGCCGTCCGAATCGAACAACTGCATGGCATCGAGGGAAGTCTGAAGATCGGGATGCATATTGGTGATCACCCCAGCGGAGGCCAGGGCCAACAACGCCCCCGAGACGGGCACCAGAAAGCCGCTGACGGCGTTGGTGATGTTGTTCACCCACTTGATGATGGTCGGGTCAAGTGCGGAGGCATAGGCGGGGATGGTGGTCAGCAGCCAGAAAAAGGCCACGATGCCGATGAACCACCACGATCCAAAGACCTTGTCCATCTCCGGCGACAGGGTGATCAAGCCCGTCTTTGAGAGAATGGACACGACCAGCAAGCACATGTACTGATCGGCCACACCGAGAACGCCGCCGGCAGAAATAGCTGCGATGACCAGTTTCATGACGCACCTCCTTTTCCCTCAAAAGTAACTACAAGAGACCGGCCGACCCTCGACCAGTCCAGTTGGTGCCTGAGGATGGTAAGAGGCAAGAAAAAGTAAAGCTCCCCGGCGCTTTGCGCCGGGGCTTCCTAGGTACCCCTGCCGCGACTTGAACGCGGGCCACCGGCTCCGGAGGCCGGTGCTCTATCCAACTGAGCTACAGGGGCACGCACCTACTTATACCACAATTACCGCCCTGACACAAGCTGCGCGGCCAGACAGACCGCCTCAACCATGCTTTCCTCATGTGCCACACCCTGCCAGGCGATGTCAAAGGCCGTGCCGTGATCGACCGAGGTACGCACGACGGGCAGCCCCAGCGTTACCGTCACGCTGCGCTCAAAACCGTGCGTCTTGATGGGGATATGCCCTTGATCGTGATACATCGCGATCACCGCGTCAAACTCCCCGCGGATGGCGCGGAAGAATACAGAGTCGGCAGGGATGGGGCCGTGTGCATCGATCCCTTCTGCGCGCGCCGCCTCGACCGCCGGGCCGATGGCCTCGATCTCCTCGCGCCCCATCAGCCCGTCATCGCCGCCGTGGGGGTTGAGCGCGGCGACGGCCAGCCGGGGGGCAGGAATGCCCATCTGCTTCAGCCCCACGTCAGTCAGGCGGGTCGTTTCGAGCACGTTTTCCCGAGTGATGTGCTTGGCGACATCCGCCAGGGATACGTGGCGCGTGACGTGCACCACGCGCAGGCCGGGCGTGGCCAGCATGGTCGTCACCCGCTCCTCGCCAGTGAGCGCGGCCAGCAGCTCGGTGTGGCCGATGAAGGGCACGCCGGCGGCCTTGAGCGCCGCCTTGTTGATCGGTCCGGTGGCGATCGCGTCCACCTGCCCCGCCTGCGCCAGCTTCATCGCCCGTTCGATATAATCCACAGACGCCCGGCCAGCCGCAGCAGAGACCCGCCCTAGCTCCAACGATCCGAGGTCCACGTTACCCAGATCGAGCACGTCGGGCGCAGCAGGATCGAAGCGAGCGTCGCCCGCCTCCGCAATAGCGCGGAGAGCCAATGGGGTATCTAACAAGGCGACGGCCTTGGCCATCACGCGCGCGTCTCCTACGAGGAGAGGGCGGCAGCAATCCCATACCTCCCCCCGCGCCAACGCCTTCGCCGCGACCTCCGGCCCTACGCTGGCGGGATCCCCCATCGTAACTGCAATGATCGGTTTACTCATCAAGCCTCAACTCCGATTGGATTTTGTCTTGGATAGTGTTACAATTAGTATCTACTCAGGCTGTTCGCCCGAGCAGTGGCCCACGCTCAAAAAAGGGAGAGATGGGGGTTCGAGGGCGGCGCCTGTCCTGATGCGCCGCCCGAGCGAGTCGAGGGACGAAGCCGAAGGATCGCCGCCCTCGAACTCCCGCCCCCGGATTATTGAGATGATACCAATTATACAACAAATGGCGAATAACGAAATGACTGATTATCCCCCCGCAACGTGGCGGCTGCTCATATCAGCGCCGGCCGAGGGGGCGGTGAATATGGCAATAGACGAGGCCATCCTGCACGCGGTCGCGGCAGGACAAGCCCCACCCACCCTGCGCTTCTATGCCTGGGAGCCGCCGTGTCTCTCATTGGGACGAGCGCAGGAGGCCGATGACGTGGACTTGGATGCCCTGGAGACCGCCGGCTTCGGCCTGGTGCGCCGTCCCACCGGCGGGAAGGCGATCCTCCACATTGACGAACTGACCTACAGCGTGGTCGCACCGGGGGCAGAGCCGCGCGTGACTGGAGGCATCCTGGAAAGCTATCGCCGCCTCAGCGCCGGGTTGGTGCGCGGACTGGAGCGGTTGGGGGTGCCAGAGGTCGTCGCCGACCAGCGAGCCGCGAGAGGTCGCCTCGACGGCCCGGTCTGCTTCAAAGTGCCGTCGGATTACGAGATCACCGCCGGCGGGCGAAAGCTGGTGGGCAGCGCACAGATGCGGGCCCAGGGCGCGGTGCTGCAACATGGCGCGCTGCCGCTCTATGGCAACATCGCCCGCATCTGCCCGCTCCTGGCCGCACGCCCCGACCCAGGCAGCGTGCGCGCCCGGGCGACGACGGTCGAAGCGGTGTTGGGGAAGCGGATCTCTTGGGACGCAGCCGCAGAGGCGCTGGCGGCAGGCTTTGCCGAGATGCTAAACCTGCGCCTGGAGCCCGGGCCACTGACCGCGGAGGAACAAGCTCAAGCAGGGCGGTTGCAGAAGGAAAAGTACGCAACGGAAGACTGGACAAGGAGGGCCTGATGGTCATCGGAACGTGCAGGGTTGAACTGCATCTGCCGGGCAATGGTTCGCTGAAAGGCAAGCGCGGTATCCTCAAGCCACTGCTGGTGCAATTGCGGCGCGAGTTTAACCTCGCCGCCGCCGAGGTAGGGCGCAACGACGCTTGGCAATCAGCAGAGATCGGACTAGCCACCGTGACCAACGACTCCGGCCACATCCACGCCGTGCTGGAACGGGCCGTGCGCTGGATCGAGACGCACCACCCCGAGGTGCAGGTAGTGGATTGGGAGATCGAGATCCTGTAGCCGCGCTGGCAGGCAAATAGGTCAAGCGGCTCCTGGTTCCCCGTTTGTGCCCACTAAACAAAGAAGACACATGCCCATCAAACATTGGTTTTACACCATCTTTCCGGCCTTGAAGCAGCCTCTTCATCGTAGGTGGTACGAATACATCTCGGCACTGGATAAAGACGCCAACCTGCTCTTTATGAATCACGGCTACGCTGCCCTTGACTCTGCCGAGCCGTTGGAGCTTTCTGCCGAGGATGAGAAACACCGCTACCCCCTACAACTCTACCATCATATGGCCAGCGCCATCGACTGGTCCGGCGCACGCGTCTTGGAGGTCGGTTCAGGCCGGGGAGGCGGCGCCGACTATATCAACAGGCGCTTCAAACCCAGGTCTATCGTCGGCATAGATATCACCGCTAACGCGATCTGTTTCTGCTGTCGTCACTACTCAACAGACGGGCTCTTTTTCGCCCGAGGTGACGCCCAGTTGCTGCCGTTTGCCGGAAACTCGTTCGACGTCGTTTTCAACGTCGAGTCCTCGGGATACTACCCAGACTTTCAACGCTTCCTGCAAGAGGTCGTTCGAGTGCTGCGGCCAGGGGGACACTTTCTATACGCCGATATGCGCTACCAGGAAGACATTGAAACCTGGCGAGCGCAGCTAGACGAAACCGGCCTCCGACTCATCAAAGAAGAGGATATTACGCCCAATGCCATCCAGGCGCTGGCACTGGATCGCGAGCGCAAACAGGAACTGATCAAGCAGCACGCGCCCAGAGTGTTTCGCGGGCTGTTCGGCACATTCGCCGGCCTGGGGGGCGCAGACCTGGCGCGCGATATACCCAAGGCCGGAGAGCGGGTATACCTGAACTGGATCTTTTGCAAGTCCAGAGGGTGAGAAGGCGGGGAACAAACACACGTCCCCGGTATGAAAACGGTGGGCTGACTCGATAGTCAGCCCACCGTCGCTTCTAGGCACCCTCATAGTCGAGATCTTTGCGAATGAGGCGAGATTTCGCAGCGCCCAGTCCTGCAAACGGCGAGAACAGAGCTATGGCTACGCCGCCCAAACTCGGGCGAGGGGAGTTATTATTTACCAAACCCTAGTGCAAATCCGGTTCTAGAATAACGACTGCTCGCAGTTCAAAATGCACGTGCGGATGTCACCCACATTGGCCAAGCGCTCATCCAGCACGGCTTGCACCTCTTCCTGGATAGCAGGGGTGAGGGCCCCATCGGCCGGGCGCACCAGCGCGTTAGCCACCAGGGGCTGATCCAACGGCGCGCCAATCTGCGAGAGGAGGTACACCGTCACTTCCTTCACGGCGGGCACCCGCGCCACAATATCCTGCGCCGTCAGCAGCGCCAACAGGTTATACACCTTGCCCACGTGCGAGATCGGGTTCTTGCCGCAGGGCGCTTCCAAGCTGGTGGAGCGGAAAGGCGCGATGATGCCGTTGACCCGGTTGCCGCGTCCGACCTCACCATCGTCGCCCATCTCTGCCGAGGTGCCGGTCAGCGTCAGGTACACCGCGCCATTGGCCACATCGTCGGCCGTGTCGACCATCACCTTCACCTTCCGCTCGTCGAGCTGGGAGGCGTAATCCTGGATCGCCGCCTCGGCCGCTCGCTTGACCTCCTCATATTGGGCCGCGTTCTTGATCTGCGTGGCGATAAAGGGCATCGCGATCGTCAGCGTCATTTCGTCGCCGCGCCGCAAGCCCATCACCTTGACGTCTTCACCCACTGGAAACTGGTTGATCAGTTCATAGTTGATGAACTGGGCAGTCTCATAGACCGTGTGCTCCAACCCCGATCGTGGCCAGTGACTGACGCCAAAGCTGGTATCGTTAGCGGTCACGTGATCGACCACGTATTGCAGCTCCTCGGCCCCGCGGCCGGCGTAGCTATCGATCACCATGTGCTTATCGGGATCGAGATAGCGCATCGTCTCACGGACGTGTTGCTTGGCTGCCTGGATAGCTATGGTGTCCATCGGCACCTTCTGCCCCTGAAAGGCGGGCGTGCCGCGCCCGGCGATCTGAATGCGAATGGGCTTGAGCAGATGCCCGCCGCCGTAACCGACCTCTACCTCGCCTGCGACCAACTGCACCTTGTCAAAGTTGTGATGCAAGAGAACCCCCAGGTTTTCCTGGCACCAGGTGGTATACTCGACCGAGATGCGCTCTGCAATACCATCACACAAGCTATCGGGATGGCCAATCCCCTTACGCTCCACGATCTCGACCGGCATATCCTCGATGAACTGGCCGGTGGCCTCAGACACCACAATGTTACGCTCTACCGTCATCTAATTCCTCCTGTTGAATTTCTACACAGTATTTTGTCAAGGATAAAATGGTAGGTAAATCCAAGTCAATTTAGGCATAAATCGAGTGATTTGTACCCATCAAAATACGTTTGACAAAATACTCGCTCTCCACCCCAGATAAAAAAGAGACCCTCCTGGAGGACAGAAGGGGCACATCTTACGACCACCTCTCATCTTCCAGAAACACCGTTCTGCCGGAATTGGCACCAAGCAAGCCGGTTGCCGAGGTTTCATAGGGCCGGTCCCTCCACCTCTCTGGATAAGAGTATCACCGAGAGCTATTCCAATTTTCCGCAGGGATGATACCACCAAGGCAAATAACTGTCAAGACTTGGATGCGTTTGTCTTTTGGGGCACTTGGGCCTACTTGAGATAAATGCAATCTCTGCGTGCATGTGTATGCCCCTATGCGCGGTACGCGGTGTTGTTTCTTTCAACTTGGTCGAGCCAACCCACCTTGCCCCACAAAGCAAATGCACCCCAAGACTTGCAGTCCGCCGAGTTCAGTGCTATAATTTGCCCACGTTTTAGGGCGCGTAGCTCAGTTGGTTAGAGCGCTACACTCACATTGTAGAGGTCAGGGGTTCGAGTCCCTTCGCGCCCACTGGTGCAGTCCCCGGCTACGGTTATACACGGACACTCCCCTTGCACCCATTAACCGCGGCCTATCAGCCAGCGAGCAAGTGGCTTGCAAACAAGCTATGCTTACACTTCAGAGTGCCAAAGAGCGTCTCCAAGTAGATTGGCTGATCAGCAACTTGCGCTGGCTATTGCTGGTCAGCGTAGCGTTCGTCAGTTTCATCCACGCCCGCATCAACACCAACGGCCCTATCGACCCGACCTCCCTCCTGCCACAGATCACACTCCTGGCCGTCGCGACGGTCTACAACGTCGCCGTGGTGCTCCTGTTGGCATGCAGCACGCTCCCCAGCATCTTGCCTACAGTGACGCTCGCCATCGACACGCTACTGACCATCGGTTTTGTCATCTTTTCAGGGGGCCTGGTAAGCCCTCTTCTATATTTCACCCTGTTCCCCATCCTCACAGCAGCACTGCGTTTTCCCTGGATAGTCAGCCTGCTGGTATATGCGATCACCACGATTGTGTGCGGGCTCGTCGGCTACATCATTGCCCCCAGTGAAACAGTCAATCAAGACCTGCTGACCTTTGCCACAGGTTCCTTGATCCTCTTACTGGCGGCCCTTGTGAGCGGCTATGCAGGAGACCGCGTGAAAAAGGCCCTCGCTCGTGCCAGACGACTCCAGGAAGAGGCCGAACTGCGCAGGCTAAAAGCTGCGCAAGAACACTCGCGCGTGATCTTTGAGCTGGCCAGTACGTTGAGCGCGACCTTGAACTATAACAAGGTACTGAAGGCCGTGCTTGAGGTAGGTGAGGAGGGAATACGCGAGCTGGGTCGCCCCAGCCCGGCTCACGTCAGCATGGTGTTGCTCTTTAGCCACAGCGATATGCGCATCGTGGCATGCCGCCATCTACCGCCGCGCGATCAGAACAACACCTTCCACGGCAAAGAAGGCGTCCTGGCTCAAGCATTAACGACCGCAGAACCCGTGATCGTCAACGACCCGGGAGAAGACCCTGAACTGGGTCAGCTTATCGTGATGCACAGTTGCCGGCAGGCGATCGTCGTACCACTCAGGGCCGGGTTCGAGAGCTTTGGCGTGGTGGTCTTTGGCAGCCCTCAGCCCAACGTCTACACGCCGGATCACCAGGACCTGCTCATGGCCATCTGCAACCAAGCGATCGTGGCGCTGCAGAACGCCCAGCTCTACCAAAGCCTGATGGAAGAGAAAGAACGCATCGTCGACGTAGAGGAGGACGCCCGCAAGAAACTGGCACGCGACCTGCACGACGGCCCCACCCAAAGCATCGCAGCCATCGCAATGCGGGTCAACTACACACGCATGCTGCTAGAAAGAGAGAAAAACGTCCAACAGACCATCGAGGAGCTGATGCGCATCGAGGAGCTGGCCCGCCGCACGACGAAGGAGATTCGCCACATGCTCTTCACGCTCCGCCCCCTCATCCTCGAGACACAAGGGCTGCGTGCCGCGTTGGAGCAGTACATCACCAAACTGGCCGAGACGGATCCTCTGTCAGTTCACCTGGAATCCGAACCAGATTTGGAAAAGGCGCTGGACCAGAACGCCCAAGGGGTCATTTTCTACATCATCGAAGAGGCCATCGGCAACGCCCGCAAGCACGCACAGGCGAAAAACGTTTGGGTGCGCTTGCGCCGCCAACAAAACATGTTCGTCGCCGAGGTGGAAGATGATGGGGAGGGCTTCGACGTAGATGCCGTGCAGACGAGCTACGACGAACGCGGCAGCCTGGGCATGATCAACATGCACGAGCGCGCCGAACTGGTCAGCGGCAAGCTGAGCATCGCCTCAGCGCCGGGAGAAGGCACGCGCATCACCCTGGTCGCGCCACTGCAGCGGAGGTAGCCTCGTGCCAGAGCAGCTAACGTCGTGGGGTGAAAGCTGGCTTTGGCTGGGAGGCTCGCTGCTGCTCGCCATCCTCTGGGCAAACTTGGCCTGGTACTTTCGCCAACCCCGTTCTAGCTCCATCGGAGAATTCGTCGCGCGTATAACCTCTTGGCGCTTCGCCCCTCCCCTGCTCCAATTCCTCCGACTGCTTTATTACGTCGGCCTGCCCTCTCTGGCGTTGTTCCTTGGACAAGATGCAATTATAAAGCGATACCTCGGCCTGCCGGATGAGCAATCAAGCGCGATGCTCAAGTGGGCGTATGATCTCGGATGGGCCGCGGCTCTGGGTGTCGGCGCATGGGTGCTGCTGGCTTCAGGCTGGTGGACCTACCGACGAGCCCTACACGCCGCCGGGAAAACCAGCCCGATCGCCGGCGCAAACGCCTCCGGCTGGACATTTTTGCGTGAAGCCGCCTACCACGAGATTCACTGGGCCTTTTACCGCAACGCGCCGGTGATCTTTGCACTGGAGCGAATCGCAGGGGGGGAATACTGGGGAGCCTGGATCGGGTTGGCCTTCATCGCACTGGAGGCAGCCCTCAATCCTGCATGGCGCAAGGGACTGGCCGATCCAGAAAAAGCACCGATGCAGCTAACGCGCGGAGCCCTGGCCGTCGTCAGCAGCGTGCTATTCGTGCTGACCAAGGATGGGAACTTGCTGCTATCGCTATTACTTCACTTTGGCGTAACGCTGGGGTTAGGCGCATTGGTGCGCGTCTTCCCGCTGCTGCCTCCCCACAGGCACGAGCAAGCTCAAGCCCCCGCGACGGACCTCTGACACACCCAACGTACATCCTTCGACCTCGCACAGGATGCTCACCCGCCTCTTGCCTCAAATGTCCGGCAGTGGGTAACTACTCAGCCTTGCTTCGCAGTTGCCTTTCGCGTGTGAAAAGAGAGGGGGACGGGGGTTTGGAGAGCGGCGAAGCCGCTCTCCAAACCCCCATCTCTCCCTTTTTCGAGCGAGGGAGACTGCTCGGGCGAATCGCCTG
>JAFGED010000231.1 GCA_016931785.1 Anaerolineae bacterium | reverse complement strand
TTTGGGGGCGGCAGCCCCCAAGGGCTTTTCCCTTAAGAAGCCCCGGCGCTTTGCGCCGGGGAGCTTCACTCTGTCTTTGCTCGTAGTCTTGACCGAACCAACGACTTCAGCCGGCTGTATCAACTCTGTTTCAGATGCGATGATTGCTTTGCCTCGGGAAAAGACCAGATCGAGATCGTATGACATCGTGCAGTCAGGATGGCCTGGTATTGGCACGGTTACCCTGCGAGATTCGCACTCAAGTCCCACCTCTCGAATGATGAGCTTGACCAGGTTTTCAAAAAGCTGTCCCACTCGCTTCCGACACTGGTTGGGGTTGTCGAATGAGTCCCCGATACTCCCCACACTTTGCTGAATCGTATAAACCACCTTGTTTATCTCGTTGGAGTCCAGATAGCCTCGTTTGGCAGTGTGGTCGGCCACAGCTCTTTCGAATTTCTTTAGATCGGATAGAAAAACGATGAACCGCTCAAAAGCACTCTTGAAGCTATCTGCTGTCTCTATGAACAAATCGGTATTCAGAGGACGTGTAATCCTATGGCCATGGGTCTCACCGTATTGAAAGAACACGTAGTTGTGATGCGTAGGTGAAACGATTCGGGTGGGCTGTGTCTGCTCTAATAGCGTTAGAAAGGTGTGACCGGGCATGAAATAGTGCGTCAATTCCCCGAAAGCGGACTTGTCTATCACACTTGCTTGGAGGTCGTCCAGTGTGATTATCGTCATCGGATGGAGCGCCTCCTTCGCGCATTTTCCAAGTCATACTCGATCCACTTTTCCACAGGCCAGTTCTCCACCAACTTGATTCTTTCAGCAGCCCATTGACAATATTCAATAGACAGGTCACATCCCATCCATTTACGCCCAAGCTGCTCAGCTACCACAGCGGTGGTTCCAGAGCCCAGGAAAGGGTCTATAACTAGATCTCCGGGGTGTGACGAGGCCAGCAAGATTTTCCTTAATAGTTCTTCGGGTTTTTGGGTTGGATGCGGGGTCTTCTCGTGCATCCCGTTACAGGTTGTGGGAATCTCGATGACATCCCTCGGCTTGGCTCCTCCAGGATGGGGCCGCCAGACTTGTTTTTTGCCATTTCCATATTGGCTTGTCTCGGCTTGGGGATGCTCTGGATACTTGAGCGTATGCTTTCCATAGGGGACCCTTACATCATCAACGTTGAAGGTAAACTGCTTACTCTTCCTAAAATGAAGAATACTCTCGTGAGATCGTCCCCAATCTGATCCCAAGTTGGCCTTGTTTTTATAGTGCCAAACCAACCAGCGACATCCTCGAAAGAAGCGCTGCGCAGGCAGTTTGATGTCGGCCAGAATTTCAGAGAATCCACACACATACGACGTGCCATTCGGCCTTAGCACGCGGGCTACCTGCTCTATCCACTTTAACGCCCACTCGACATAAGCCTCTTGGGATTCGAATGTGTCCCACTCGGCTTTCTTGATATTGTAGGGTGGGTCGGCAAAGACCAGGTCGACGGATTCGCTTTCAAGGGAACCAAGCCACGAAACAGCATCGCCCACCCATATTTTGCCATTTGGGTGTTCGTAGAACAACGACGGCGTGGCTGGATCGATCGCTCCATCCATCTCGACAAATTCCCCTCTGAGCATCAATTCGCCAAAGAAAGTAGGAATTTCAGTGTTGCGTGTGTACGCCGCTATTGGCTCTTTGACGCTGTTTTCTTGCTTGGTCATTTCAGCTCGTCCCAGACAGGCTCAAAAAATACCGGTGAAACCGGTCGTCCTCCGTCAGCTCCGGATGGAAAGCCGTCGCCAGCAGGTTGTCCTGCCGGACGGCCACGATAGCTCCATCTTCTAGCTTTGCCAGAACCTCCACGCCTTTCCCTATCCGCTCGATGAAGGGGGCGCGGATAAAGACGGCGTGGAACGGCTCTTTGCCCAGCACGGGCACGTCCAGGTCGGCCTCGAAGCTATCGACCTGGCGGCCAAAGGCGTTGCGGCGCACCGTCACGTCCATCAGCGCCAGCAGGGGCTGATCCGGCTTGCCGTCCACCACGTCCTGGGCGATAAAGATCATCCCCGCGCAGGTGCCCCACAGCGGGCGGCCCGAACGGGCAAAGGCGAGCAGCGGCTCCAACAGCCTCCACTGCCGGGCGACCTTGCCGATGGTGGTCGATTCGCCGCCGGGGATGATGAGACCGTCCAGCCCATCCAGGTGCTCCGGCAGCCGGACCTCGACTGCCTCAACGCCGATGCGCTCCAAGATTTTCTCGTGTTCGACGAATGCGCCCTGCAGCGCCAGCACGCCAATTTTCATGTGCTATTCCAAGTTCAGCCGCATCTCGTTCGTCGGCTCAAACCCCAGCGATTCGTACAATGGACGACCGTAAGGGCTGGCGTGCAGCGCCACGCCCTTGAATCCCTCGCCGCGGCACCAGTCGAGGATGGCGTTCATAATGCACCGCGCGACGCCCTGGCTGCGGTATGCGGGCTTGGTATAGATATTTGCGATGTAAGCGCGACGCGAATCCGAGTTCCTCGGGCTCGTCATCCACTCGTGCACGATCAACCCACCGCCAGCGACGACGCATCCGTCCCCGTCACAGGCCAGCCAGCCACGATACGCCCCATCGATCAGGCCGCGACGCACCCAGGGGACGAACGTGGCCTCCATCGCCGCCACGGCCCCGGGATCGAGATCGCCCCAGACGTCCTCGAACATCGCCAGCCGCTGCCGGCAGATGATCTCGGCGTCGTCCGGTGTCGCCTCCCGGATGGTGATCCCACGAGGCCGGGTATCGTCGGTCACTGGCCGATCTCCAGTCGCATCTCGTTAGGCACCGGCTCGAATCCCAGCGACTCGTACAGCGGCCGTCCCTCATCGCTCGTGTGCAGCGTTGCCCGCTGGACGCCTTGCTTGTCCAACCATGCCAATATCGTTTGCAAGACTCGTCGGGCGATGCCCTGCCGGCGATGGCTTGGGACGGTAGCGATGTTCAGAATGTAGCCGACCTTGCCCGAGGGGTTGGCCGGTGTGGGTATATGCCGGTCGACAATCACCCCACCGGTGCTTACTGCCTCGCCCGCCGGGGTAACTGCCAGCCAGCCGCAAAAATCTCCGGCAGGGATAGCCTGGAGAAAGTAAGCGCTGGCGGCTTGCTCCATTGCCTCTAGCTTTACCGGGTCGTCCCAACCCATTCCCTCGCACATCACCCGGCGCAGCCGTACCAGATCGTCAACGTCGGCGACGGTCGCTTGACAGATTGCTATTTCGCCTTCTACCATCCACGCTCCGCCAGCCGCTGCGCCTCGGGAATATCGCTGACGTGGATGCCCACCATCGCCTCGCCCAGGCCGCGGCTCACCTCGGCCAGGATCTCGGGATTGTCGTAGTGGGTGACCGCCTGGACGATGGCGTGAGCGCGCTTGGCCGGATCGCCGGACTTGAAGATGCCGCTGCCCACGAACACGCCGTCCACGCCCAGTTGCATCATCAGCGCCGCGTCGGCGGGAGTGGCCACGCCGCCGGCGGCAAAGTTGACC
Organism: Anaerolineae bacterium; assembly: GCA_016931785.1. Classification (GTDB taxonomy): domain Bacteria; phylum Chloroflexota; class Anaerolineae; order B4-G1; family B4-G1; genus JAFGED01. The sequence goes on along the minus strand of JAFGED010000231.1, from coordinate 1,391 downwards.
ACCGGGAGCCGGCCCAGCTCGGCCGTCTCGACCACCAGGTCGTAGGGCGCGCCGATCTCTTTGGCGTAGGCCATCATCTCCTCGGTCGCCATCGAGGTCAGGCGGCGAATCTCCCCCAGCACGGACCGGGCGTGGCGCACCGCCTCGACGACGTCGCCGGTGCCGGCCTCGCCCTTGGTGCGAATCATCGCCGCGCCCTCGCCCACGCGCCGCAGCGCCTCGCCCAGGTTGCGGCAGCCGCAGACGAAGGGCACTTTGAAGCCCCACTTGTCGATGTGATGCGCCTCGTCGGCGGGGGTGAGCACCTCGCTCTCGTCGATGTAATCGACGCCCATCGCTTCTAGAATCTGCGCCTCGACAAAATGCCCGATGCGGCACTTGGCCATCACCGGGATAGAGACGGCTTCCATGATCTCGACGATCTTTTCGGGGTCGGACATGCGGGCCACGCCGCCCTGGGCGCGGATATCGGCCGGGACGCGCTCCAGCGCCATCACCGCGCAGGCACCGGCCTCCTCGGCGATGCGCGCGTGATCGGCGGAAACGACGTCCATGATCACGCCGCCCTTGAGCATCTGCGCCAGTCCGCGCTTGACCTTATCTGTACCAACCTGTTTTTCCATAACTACACCAACCTCCCCGTTGGGATTTGATATGCGTCATTTGACATTTGCCCTGATGCTATTCTACCGCTGTTTGTCGAAACGTCAACGCTCGCTCCACGCGACGACCTGTTTTGCCAGCCCGCCGCGGTTCTTTACCGTCACCTCCCACACCTCGACCTGCGGCATCATCTTGAGCACGTCCACCCAGGGGTTGGGCTTGGCCATCACCGTCGCGATCACCGTGTGTGACCCGCCCACGGCCTGCAACACGACGTCCTTGAACGATCCGCAGAAGAGCTCCATCTTGCCGATCTCGTCCACGAGGACGACGCGGCGCTCCTGCATCGCCCGCCGGATGGCGGCCACGCCCACGCGCTCGATGGCCCCTACGTCGACGCCGTAGCGGCTCACCCGCGGGCGGCCGGGGCCCTTGAGGTCCACGTGGGCCATCGTCGCCTCATGACCATCCAGCGTCACCAGGCGAAAGCCCTTGCGCCCGCCGGGACCGAGCATCTCTTCGGTGTAGAATCCGCCGGCACGGCCGCGCAGCAGCTCGGCCACCGCCTTGAGGACGGTGGTCTTGCCCATGCCGGGCCGGCCGGTCAGTAGAAGCGTGCGTCCCATTGCAATAGCCTCCCGCGCCGACGATTATACTAGAAACCCGGTTTTTGTGAATGACCGGGCTTTTGCCGGGTGTGTTTGTACTTTGGGGGTAACTACTCAGGCTATTCGCCCGAGCAGTCTCCCTCGCTCGAAAAAGGAAGAGATGGGGGTTTGGAGAGCGGC
>JAFGED010000002.1 GCA_016931785.1 Anaerolineae bacterium | reverse complement strand
TCTCCACGACATCCGCAAAGTCGCCAGTTGCGTCAACGGACTCTTTTGTCAAGATACACACGTATCACGGCTAAATGCAGTCCTACCCGTTTTTACAGTCAGTGCAAATAGCGCAATTTTCTTTTGACAGCAACCAATACTTCTGATATGATGTCATCTGCCAAAGGCAAGCACATCACCGCTTCAAAGGAGTCCGATGAATCTCTTTCAAGCACTCATCCTCGGCATCATCCAAGGCGCGACAGAGTTCCTTCCCGTCAGCAGTTCGGGCCACCTCGTGCTCGCGCCGTGGCTTCTTGGTTGGAATCATCCCGGCAGCGCCTGGTATCTGGATCCAAAAGATCCTTTCCAGTTGGCTTTCGATGTCATCCTGCACCTGGGCACAACCCTGGCCGTGCTCGTCTACTTCTGGCGCGACTGGCTCGCCATAGCCCAAGGGGTTTTCCACGCCATACGCCAACGCACCATCGACGATCCCAAGGCAAAGCTGGCACTGTTGATCGTCCTGGGCACCATCCCCGCCGCCGTGATCGGCTACGCGCTGGACGAGTTCTTTGAGCGCATGTTCCAACAAGAGGCTGCCGCAGCCGCCTTTCTGCTGGTCACAGCGACGTTTCTGTTTCTCACGGAGCGGCTGGGCCGTCGCGAGCGCGATCTCGAGCAAATGACCTGGCTCGATGCCCTGCTAATAGGTCTAGGCCAGGCGCTGGCCATCTTCCCCGGCATCTCCCGCTCTGGCGCGACCATCGCCGCCGGGTTGGCCCGCGGGCTGAAGCGGGAACCAGCGGCCCACTTTAGCTTCCTGCTGGCGACTCCCGTCATCCTCGGTGCTGGCGCCTTCAAGATCCTCGATCTGGCACAAGCAGGCGACTTGACCGGCCGGGTGCCAGCACTCGTCGTCGGATTTTTGGGCGCAAGCATCGTCGGTTTTGGCTGCATCCACTTTCTACTGCGCTATCTGCAACGCCACCGCCTCTATCCCTTCGCCATCTACTGCGTCGCCCTCGGCAGCATCAGCCTGATCATTGCCGCAATGGGGTGGAGATAAAAAATGCGCCGTCTCCTGCTCCTTACATTTTGCCTCCTGCCTCTTTTCGCTGCGTGCGTCCCCCAGCCCTTGGCCGTCACCCGCGAACCCGTCACCCTGCGACTGGTAACTGCCGACTCCTGCGAGCCTCTGGCCGAGGCGCTGGCCGCCGCCTACGAGGAGAGCCACCCCTGGGTCACAGCCCTCTCCGAGACCTACAACGCCGCGCTGGCCGAACAGGTGCTTAGAGAAGGCGGCGCGGACCTGGCGCTGCTCTCCTGGATCGACGCGGAGGGAAACGACGAGCTGTGGATACGCCCATTTGCCAACGACGGCATCGCCGTGATCGCGCATCCCAGCACGCCGTTCACAGAAATCGGGCTGGGGCTCTTGCAGGAGATCTACCGCGGACGGGTGCAAGAATGGGAGGGCATGGTGCTCGCCGTCGTCAGCCGCGAAGACGGCTCCGGCACGCGCGCCGCGTTCGAAGCCGCCGTGCTGCAAGGGCGCGACGTCACGCTCACATCTGTGGTGATGGTTTCCAGCAAAGCCACCGTCGAGTACGTGGCGAGCACGCCGGGGAGCATCGGGTATGTCTCCACGCTGCGGCTTGAAGATCCCGCCGCAACCGGTGTACAGGTCCTGCCCATCGAAGGCATTCGTCCCACACAAGCCAGCATCGAGGACAAAACTTACCCGCTCACCCGCTCGCTGCAACTGGCGACCGTCGGGGAGCCAACGGGGGAAGCCCGGGAGTTTGCGCAATGGGTGTTGGGGCCGGAGGGACAAGGGGTTGTCGGGAGATCGGCGAATCGGTAGCTGAACCCCTCAAATGGGATCTACCGAGACTATATGCTCATGATCTCGGCCAGCTCGTACAGATCGGGGTCGATCTCCTTTTGAAAGGCGACCGCCTCTTCCAGCGGCGTCAGCGCGACAGCGCCCTTGAGCCAGCCGATCATGTGACCGCCGTGACCGGCAACCAACTCGCGCACCGCCGCCGCGCCCAGCCGCGTCGCCAGCAGCCGGTCGAAAGAGCTGGCCGACCCGCCGCGCTGGACGTATCCCAGGCGCGTGACCCGCACCGAGAAACCAAGATCGTCCTGATGCTCGCGCAACTGCTCGGCCAGAGCCTCCATCCCCGGTTTCCACCCCTCGGCGACGATGATGATGCAGTGTGGCTTGCCACGGATATAGGCATCCTCAATCAGGCGATGAACCTCCTCGAACGGCGTCTCCACCTCGGGGATCAGCACCATCTCCGCTCCGCCGACGACGCCGCTGATCAGCGCCAGATAGCCCGAGTTACGCCCCATGGTCTCGACCAGGAAAGCACGGTTGTGAGAGGTGGCCGTGTCCTTGATCTTGTCCACGGCGTCCATGATGGTCTCCAACGCCGTGTCGACGCCGATAGAGAGATCGGTGCCGTTCACATCGTTATCGATGGTGCTGGGAATGCCCATAGTCGGAAAGCCCATGCGCGATAGCTCCAACGCCCCCGTCAGCGAGCCGTTCCCACCGATGACGACCAGCCCGTCAATCTCGAGGCGATTGAGCGTACGCAGCGCCTTCCTGCGCCCGCTCGGTTCGTAGAACTCGGGACAGCGGGCCGTGCCTAGGATCGTGCCCCCCTGCCCGATGATACCCCCCACCGAACGGGCACTCATCGGCTCAATCTCACCGTCGATCAGACCGGCGTAGCCGCGCCGGACGCCAAGCATTTCCAATCCAAAGTGGATGCCCATACGCACCACAGCACGGATGCAGGGATTAAGCCCAGGATTATCACCGCCGCTCGTCAACACGCCAATTCTTTTCATCAAAGTCTCCCAAAAGACCTCAAAGGTCTCCGCAAGCGCTATCGAAAGGAAGTCGACCAGGCTGTTTGAGCCTTCCGAGCTACCAAAGCACCTGGCCAAGACCTTTGAGGTCTAGAGAATGCCCTAATACAAATACATCGGCATACCGAGCATCTTTTTCATCTGGGGCCGATAGGTCTCTGGATCATAGAACGCGTCGACGTCGACCGTGCGTGGCTTGCCCGAAGGCGCGCTCGCCGAGACGTGGGTGTAGCGCCCTTCCTGAAGCGCGACCATGTTGCCAAACTTGCCCTGTTCAACCAGATCCATGGCCAAGTTGCCAAAGTTGGAGGCCACCATCAGATCGAGGGCGTCGGGCGGACCGGAGCGCATCAAGTAGCCAATCTGCTGGTACATCGTGTTCGAGTCGGTGTGCCGCTTCAACTCCTCGTTCACGACCTGGCCGATGCCGCCGAGTTTCTTATGGCCAAACGCATCTTCCTCACCAGTCTCGACAATTCCGCCCTCTATCTCGGTAGCTCCTTCAGAGACAATCACAAGCGCATAGTGACTGGGGTTGGCCGCTTTGTCCTGCATCACCATCTCGGCCACTCTGTCCATCTTGAAGGGCACCTCGGGAATGAGCGCACGATCCGCGCCCGATAGGTAGGTCGCATATAGAGCCGTCGCACCGCTGTGTCGCCCAAACAACTCAAACACGCCGATACGCTCGTGTGAACCCACCGCTGAACGCATCTGGTTGATATACTCCACACAGCGGGTGACCGCCGTCGAGAAACCCAGGCAGTAATCGGTGCCGGGCACGTCGTTGTCCATCGTCTTGGGAATGCAGACAACGGGAAAGCCCTCTTTGTGAATACGCGCGCCGTACCCCAGCGTATCCTCACCGCCGATGGGCATCAGGACGTCGATCTCAAGATAATCCAGTGTCTTGAGTACGTGGGCGGTCAGGTCCTGCCGCTCATCGGGGTCGTAGTCTCCACCGGGAAGCAGGAATTCCGGTGCATCCTTCCAGCGAGTGTTGCTCGGTTTGGTGCGCGAAGAGTGCAGGAAGGTGCCACCGCTGCGGTCGATCGTGCGCACTGCTTTCTTATCGAGCGGCAAGATATACTCCTCGTGAGTCGCGGGGTCATCCGGGTTGTAGAAGAGCAGCCCGCGCCAGCCACGGCGAATACCAATTATTTCATGCCCCGCATCGATCGCCCGATTGACGACGGTCTTGATCGCAGGATTGAGACCAGGGACATCACCCCCGCCTGTTAAAATCGCCAGCTTCATCTTTTCCTCCTTGAATGTGATAGGTATTGTGCGCGATTCTCATCGCGGCGCGATTCTCATCGCGGCGCGATTCTCATCGCGGCGCGATTCTCATCGCGCGATATCTTTTTACGTGATATCGGCCACCTGGCCGTTCGTGAGCCTCACCAGAGCCGCGTGCGAAATCGGAAACACCGCGTGCGGGTGGCCTGCCGCCGCGTAGACGGTCTCAAAACGCCCCAGCGATCGATCCACCCAAGTCGGCAACGGCTGCAGGTGACCGACCGGCGGCACACCGCCAATCGTAAAACCCGTCTCTTGCTTCACGCGCTCGGCATCGGCGATCATCACCCGCCGCGCGCCCAAGAGATCTTTCAATTTAGCCGGGTCAGCCCGCCGGTCGCCAGCCACCAGGACCAGCACTGGCTTCCCATCGGCTAAAAAGAGCAATGACTTGACGATGCTGCCCAGCTCGGTGCCGATGGCCTCGGCGGCGAGCTGCGCCGTGCGCGCGCTATCGGCCAGATTGACGACCTCGATAGGCAATCCGGCTGCCTCCAGCGCAGCCTGCACCCGCTCCGGCCCCTTCATACGAACCCCTCCTCCACATACACCGCCCCTTCCCCGACGAGCGCGACCAGCTTCTGAATCAAATCTGGCGCGTAGCAGGTCGTGGTATTTGGAAACATCAGCTCCTTAGCTGCCCCCGCGCCATTGACCACGCGTATCCTGAAATGATCCCGGCCCTCGCACCCTGTCAGCAGCGCGTGAACCTGGCGCAGGATCTGCACATCCTTCTCCGCCTCGTCGCTGCGAGTCAGGGTCACGTGAACGACGCGCGGCCCGGAAGCAGGCGGCTCGGGCGGAAACGTAGGCATCGAAGGGCGTTCTTTTTCGACCGGCAGCGCCACCTGATCGGGCGTCTTGGCCCAATCGCACAACAGATTCGGCTCGTCGCGCCGCCCGGCATCTATTTTGCCGCCCAAAACGAGGATGCCCTCGGCCTGCCACAGGTCTTTGGTCTGCGCCCACACGCGGGGAAAGACGACCACGTCGCAAGTGCCCTGCAAGTCCTCCAGGGTGACAAAGGCCATCTCATCTCCCTTCTTGGTGATGTGACGGCGCACGCGCTGCACCATTCCAACGATGGTGACCTGTTGCCCGTTGGATTCCTCGCCCAACGACCCGGCGTGGGCGGTGACCACGTCGCGCAACCGGGGCAGCACCTGAGAAAGAGGATGCTCGGAGATGTATACACCGACCAAGTCCTTCTCCCAGGCCAGGATCTCTTTCTGAGGCACCTCGGGAATTTGAGATAGCGAGGGCAACAGCGTCTCCTCGGCGACCAGATGCACGCCCGTGGCCTCGCCAAAGAGGCTCATCTGTCCCACGTCTTTGGCGCGGTGCAGGCTGGCGCTCAGGCCAACGATGTTATCGACGATGGGCAGCAGTTGGGCGCGCGTGCCAAAGGGCCGCAAGGCACCGACCTTGATCAGGCTCTCCAGCGCTCGACGGTTGACCTGGCGCATGTCGACGCGGCGGCAGAAATCGTCCAAATCGCCAAAGGGGCCTTTAGCCTGCCGGGCAGCCATGATCGTCTCAATCGGTCCCTCGCCGACGTTCTTGATGGCCCCCAAACCAAAGCGAATGGCAGGTACGCCCCCCTGCTCCTCAATGGTGAAATCGAGGCCGGAACAGTTGACGTCGGGTGGAAACACCTCGATCTCCATGCGGCGGCACTCGGCGATGAACAGGCCGACCTTTTCGGTGTTGTTGCGCTCGACGGTGAGCAGCGCCGCCATGTATTCGACCGGGTAGTTGGCCTTGAGGTAGGCGGTCTGGCAGGTGAGCACGGCATAGTCTGCAGCGTGGGCCTTGTTAAAGCCGTAACGCGCGAAATACTCAATATCGCCAAAGATGGCCTCTGCCGCCTCGCGAGGCAGGCCGCCGTGCTCCATAGTACCCTTGACAAAGGACGCCTTTTGCTTGAGCAATTCCTTCTTCTTCTTCTTGCCCACCGCGCGGCGCATCAGGTCGGCCTCGGAGGCAGCGTAACCGGCCACGTCGGTCAGAATGCGGATGATCTGTTCCTGGTAAACAATGATGCCATACGTCTCTCTCAGGATCGGTTCGAGCTTGGGATGGCGATACTCGACCGGCTTGCGCCCGTGCATGCGGTCGATATAGTCGTCGATGTACTCCATCGGACCCGGACGGTAGAGGCTGATGGTGGCGATGATGTGCTCAAAGCGCCTAGGCTGCATCTTCATCAGCACGCGGCGCATCCCCGAACCCTCGACCTGGAACAAGCCCATCACGTCGCCGCGCGAGAGGATCTCGTAGATGCTCTTATCGTCGGTGGGGATGGTCTCCAGATTCAGATCGACGCCGTGCCGCCGGCGGATCAGCTCGCAGGCGCGGCGCATGATGGTGAGCGTGGCCAGACCCAGGAAATCGACCTTGAGCAGGCCCAGCTCATCCAGCTCCTCCATCACGTACTGGGTGACGACGCCGATCTCGTCCTCGCCGCCCCCGCCGCGCGTGGGCCGGTTGAGGGGTGTGTAGGTCACCAGGGATTGGTCGGCGATGATGACGCCGGCGGCGTGCGTGGAGGCATGACGGATGTTGCCCTCCACGCCGCGAGCGGTGTCGATCAGCCGCTGGATGTGCTCGTAATTTTCATACTCCTCCCGCAGATCGGGCACGTCCTGGAGAGATTGATCGAGCTTGACCTTGGGGCCGCCAGGCACCAAGCGGGCGATGCGGTCCACCTCGGTGAGCGGGTAGTCGAGCGCGCGCCCCACGTCGCGGATGGACGCCTTGGCCCCCATCGTGCCAAAGGTGATGATCTGCGCCACCTGCTCGCTGCCGTACTTTTCGACGGTGTAACGAATCAGGTCTGCGCGCTGGTCGTCGGGATAGTCGAGGTCGATATCGGGCATGGACACGCGCCCCAGGTTGAGAAAACGCTCGAAAATCAGATCCTGGTGCAGAGGCTCCAGGTTGGTGATACCCAGGGAGTAGGCGACGATGGAGGCAGCCCCGGAGCCGCGCACGTTCCACCAGATGCCGTTTTCCTTCGAGAAGCGACACAGGTCCCAGACGATGAGAAAGTAGGTGTCGAACCCCATCTGGTGGATGATGTTCAGCTCGTGCTCCAGTCGCTGGCGAATCTCGGGCGTGATCTCGGAGTAACGCCGCTGCAGCCCTTCCTCACACAGTTGGCGCAGGTAGGATTGGGCGTCGTGGCCCTCGGGAACGTCAAAGGGGGGCAGGTGATAGTTGCCGAACTCGAGGTCGAACTGGCACATCTCGGCGACGCGCAGGGTATTGGTCAGCGCTTCGGGCACCTCCGTGAAGAGGACGGCCATCTCCTCGGCGCTGCGCATGTAGTAGGTGTCGCCATCCATGCGCATGCGCTGCGGTTCATTGACCGTCTTGCCGGTCTGGATGCAAAGCAGCACGTCGTGGATGGCGGCCTGCTCGCGGCGGGCGTAATGGACGTCGTTGGTGGCAACCAGGGGGAGATCGAACTCGCGGGCAAAGGCGACGGTCTGGCGGTTGACGGCGGCCAGTTCAGGGATGTCGTGCTCCTGAAGCTCCAAAAAGTACCGGCCGGGAAACAGGTCGCTGTACCAGCGGATGACCTGTCGCGCATCTTGCAGCCGTCCGTCGCGGATGAGACGAGCGACCTCGGAAGAACCGCAGCCGGAGAGGACCACGAGCCCATCCGCATACTCGGCCAATACGTCCTTATCGATGCGCGGCCGGTAATAAAAGCCCTCGAGCTGGGCGATGGTCGCCAGGCACATGAGGTTGTGATAGCCGGCATCGTTCTGGGCCAGGAGGACGAGGTGGTAAGGGCGGCGATCGAGCTGCGTATCCCGGTCCTGGCGGCCGCGGGGAGCGACGTAGGCCTCCATGCCGATGATGGGCTTGACGCCGACCTCTTTGCAATCCTTGTAGAACTGGACCGCACCGTACATGGCACCGTGGTCGGTGAGGGCCAGGGCCGGCATGCCCAACTCGACAGCCCGTCCGGCCAGTTCCCTACAACTGCTGAGGCCGTCGAGCAACGAGTATTCGCTATGCACGTGGAGGTGGACGAACTCGGCCATCGGCCAGCATTATACCACAGGGGAAGGGAGATTGGTAGTTGGAGGCAGGAGAATGGCGGTTGATTACCCGGCTAGGGTGACATTGACAGCACGCCCACTTAAAGCTATACTGAAAACGATATGAGAATCGCCTTTATAACGCTATTCAAAGAAGGATTTGGTGGTGGAGAAGGACGTGTTGCCCACGAGATGGCCCGCTATTTTTCTTCTAGGCATGATGTCGTGCTGATATGCCCAGGGGAACAAACAGACCTGTACGAACTGGCGGGCGGGTTAAAAATCTTTGGCGTCCAGAGCGCCGGCAAAGGAAACATCTACATCACCACCCTGTCCGGGAAACACGTGAACAAGATATTTGAATTCCTGGACGAATTCCAACCGGAGGCAATACATGCCCACGAGCCATATTCACTTGCCCTGATCGGGCAGATGTGGGCCAAGATGCACGGCGTGCCCTTTTTCCACACGGCCCACGTGCTGCCGTCGAAAACCATCGAGTTCGGCGCCGTCGACGCCGTCAAGGCGCTCAAGACTCCCCTCAGCCCTCTGAGTGAATCGCTGCTCAGACAAATCTCGCTCAACTTTTACGAGAACTGCGACGCCATCGTAGCCCTCAACAACTTTGCGGCAAAGGATATACGGCAGTACGGATATGACGGCAGAATTTTCACCATACCCAACGGCAGGAACCTGGCCAGCTACAGTACCTGCGCCAATGCAGACCTATCGTCGCAAGAACGAATCCTGACGTTCATCGGGAAACTCAGCCAGCGCAAGAATCAACTCTATCTTCTCCAAGTCCTCCAGCATCTTGGCAAGGACTATAAGCTGCAGCTCATCGGCGAGGCCCTGTCGCCCGATTATCCACGGCAGCTCCAAGATCTGGTCGCCGAGCAAAATCTAAACGTCGTGTTTACGGGAGAGGTGCCCCATGCAGACATCCCCTCCTATCTGGAAAAGACGCACGTCTTTGTCTCGGCATCAACGCTGGAGGTGCAAAGCCTGGTCATCTTGGAGGCACTGGCCTCGGGCACTCCCGTGGTCGGCCTGTCCAACGAGACCACCGACGAATTGGTCGATAGGACGGTCGGCTCCAGGCTACCCAAGAACACCCCACCCAGGATGTTTGCCCGACACGTCGAAAGGATCTGCACCCTGCCGCAACCCAAGTACGACAGATTGTGCCAGAACGCCCGCCACAGAGTGGGCGGATACGACTGGGCGAACGTGATGGAACTGACTATTGCTGCCTACCAAGCACTGCAGCGCGAAATGCCCCCCATCACGGAGAAAAACAAGGCCAGCCTGACAAAGATGATCTCCCTCTTGCCCTCCGGCGAGGTCAGGGATATCCTGCTGGAGCAAGCCAAGCAGCTAGAGGAAACCATCCAAAGCAGGAAAAAACCAAAGCCGATCCCACTGATCGAGCGGTTACGCAGGGTGCCAAAGATGACGTGGCTGTTTGTCGCCATAACCATACCCGTCTGCACCGTATGGTACCTGTTCCTCAAGTACATCGCCCCAGCTTCCCAGAGAGAGCGTTTCAGGGCAAGCAAGGAGAGCCTGAAAAGCCTCATCAAGAAAAACGTGCCCGGCGCCTAAATTCAAGCTTGACCTTGCGAAGGTTGCGATACGTGCGCAGGCCCACTTCTGGGCGCCATAACACCCAGCAGGAGGTTTCTATGGACGCCCTGGAGGCAATTCGAAAACGACGCAGCGTGCGCGAGTACACCGGCGCTCCCATACCCAGAGAGGACCTGGAGACGATCGTGGACGCCGGGAGGCTGGCCGCCACCGGCAGCAACAAGCAACCGTGGGACTTTCGTGATCACCAATCGAGAGATGATCGAACCGCTCAAAGTCGCCGCCCAGTGGATGGAGAACGCCGGGGCCATCATCGCCCTGGTGATGGATCCCTCCTCACGCTGGCGGCTGGAGGATGGCTCCGCCGCTGTGGAGAACATGCTCATCGCCAGCACCGCTCTGGGCTATGGCTCTTGCTGGCTCGAAGGGTACACCCTGCCCCGCGAGGAAGAGTTCAAAACGCTGCTGAACATCCCCGCGGAAAAGCGGCTACTCACACTGATACCCATCGGTGTGCCAATCGAGTGGCCCACGCGCGAGAAGAAACCCCTGAAAGAGGTCATCCACTGGGAAAAATTCTGAGCGCCGCCCGATGATCCAGATCACGCCCGCCATCGCCATCGCCGAAAGCGAAATCACGCTCGAGTTCGTCCGCGCCTCGGGACCTGGGGGGCAAAACGTCAACAAGGTCGCCACCGCCGTGCAGTTGCGCTTCGACGCGCGCAACTCTCCCTCCCTGCCGGACGGCGTGCGCGAGCGCCTGGTGCGTATAGCGGGAAAGCAAGTGACCGAGGAAGGCGTGCTCGTGATCGAGGCCCGCCGCTTCCGCACGCAGGAGCGAAACCGGCAAGATGCGATAGACCGACTGGTCGCCTTGATCCTGAAAGCAACCCAAGAACCCAAGGCCCGCCGCAGTACCAGACCGACTGCAGCATCAAAGCGTCGCCGGCTGGAAACCAAACACCGGCAGAGCGAAAAGAAACGCCTGCGGCAGCCGCCCGCCGAAGAATGAATCAAGCCAAGCAACTCTACGACCTCGATCTTCCCGCCCTGCAGTCCCTTATCGAAAGCTGGGGCGAGCCCGCCTACCGCGCCCGGCAGATCTGGGAATGGCTCTACGTCCACCTGGTCGATAGCCTGGACCAGATGACAAATCTGTCGAAATCGCTGCGCAAAAGACTGGACGCCGACATGCCCATCGGCGTGCCAGAGGCGATCGATAGGGTGCAATCGGAAGACGGCGAAACGCGCAAAGACCTGCTCCGGCTGGCAGATGGCGAGACGATCGAAGCAGTGTTAATGCACTACGAGCATCGCCACACCGCCTGCATCTCTACGCAGGTCGGCTGCCTCATCGGCTGTGCCTTCTGCGCCACCGGACAGATGGGGTTTCGCCGCGAACTGACCGGCGGCGAGATCGTGGCCCAGGCGCTCCACTTTGCGCGCATCCTCCGCGCGCGCCAGCAGCGCTTGAGCAACGTGGTGCTGATGGGCATGGGGGAACCGCTTTTGAACTATGACGCCACCCTGGCTGCCATCCGCCGCCTCATCGACCCACAAGGCTTCAACCTGGGCCAACGGCACATCACACTTTCCACCGTGGGAATCGTACCCGGCATCGAGCTGCTGGCAGGCGAAGAAGGCCACCACGGCGGTCCATTGCAGATCACCCTCGCCGTCTCACTGCACGCCGCCACCGATCAACTGCGCGATCAATTGATCCCTATAAACCGCCGCTACAACCTCGACAGGCTCTTCGAGGCCTGCCACTACTACGTCCAGCGCACCGGGCGGCGGGTCAGCTTCGAGTGGGCGCTGATCGAGGGGGTGAACGATACGCCACAACAGGCGCAAGCCCTCGCCGCCCGCCTGGCCGGGCTCCTGTCGCACGTCAATCTCATCCCGCTCAACCCAACCTCCAATTACGCGGGCAAGCCGTCCTCTCGCGCAGCGCTGGACGCCTTTACCAAGGAACTGGATCGACGCCTCATCTCCTACACCGTGCGCCTGCACCGGGGAATCGATATTCAGGCCGGCTGCGGGCAGTTGAGACAGCGCAGCCAATCAACTGACAATGCCGCCAACCGCATAAACTGAATCCCTTGATTTTATCAGCGTTCCGTTGTATCATAGACCCTCGATGAAGGTCAACGCCATAAAGATCGCCCCGTCCATACTCGCCGCCGACTTTGCCCACCTGGCCGAGGAGATTCAGACCGCCGAGAGCGCCGGAGCGGATTATATCCACGTGGACGTCATGGATGGCCACTTTGTACCCAATATCACCATCGGCCCCCCCGTCGTACACTGCCTGCGCCGGGTCACGAATCTGCCGCTCGACGTACACCTGATGATCGCCGACCCGGTGAAATACATCCCCGCCTTTGCCGAGGCCGGCGCCGACATCCTTACCGTTCACGTCGAGAATAACCCCCACCTGCACTGCGTCCTGCAATCGATCCGAGACCTGGGGGTGCGCCCCGCCGTCACGCTCAATCCGGCTACGCCAGCCGCGACCATCAGCGAGGTTCTGAAAGACATAGAGATGGTACTGGTGATGACCGTCAATCCAGGCTTTGGCGGGCAGGCATTTATCGAGAGCACGATGGGCAAGGTCGCTCAAATACGGGCCATGCTGGATGCGGTTGGCAGTCAGGCAGATATCGAGGTGGATGGCGGCATAGATTCACAGACAGCGGAGCGCGTCGCTGCCGCAGGGGCGAACGTGCTGGTGGCCGGCACGTCCATCTTTCAAGCCCCTGAAGGTATCGAAGCAGCGATCAAGGCGCTCCGCGAAGCAGCCCAGAGGGGGCAGCGCAAAACTAGGGGACTTTAAAAGAATAACTTTCCGCCGGGTCACAGTGAAGCTTCCCAAGGGAAAAGCCTGTGCGAGCTTTGCTCGCGCGGGGGCTCGCCGCCCCCAAATTCCCTGCTTTGCGGCAATCCAAGGGATTGCACCTCATCCCTATCGCAAAATGCGGATTCTGGCTTTTCCCAAAAAAAGGCTCCCTTTTCAGGGAGCCGACTAATGCAGTATACCCCTCCCCGAGGAGGAGGGGATGCAGAGGGAACTAACCGGCCTTGTTCATCGTCCGCAGACAGCGCGTACAGAGATACATGCGGCGCACTTGCCCATCGACCTCTATCCGTACCCGCTTAATGTTGGGCTTGAACTGACGCTTAGTTGCCTTCTTGGAGTGGCTGACGTTTTGCCCAAACAGGGGGCCCTTGCCACACTTTTCACATTTTGCCATAGCACTCACCTCGCTGTGATTCGAAACGGGGCGTATCATACCACAACAAGGGTTTTCATGCAAACGCCATGGAGGAAATGATGCCAGAGCAGAGACAGAGTCTAGGGGGTATCGAGGTCTCACCCGCCGCCATAGCCAGCATCGCCAACGAGGCGGTGCTAAACTGCTACGGCGTCGTGGGTACTGCCAACAAAGATCTGGCTACCGGCATTGTCAATCTCCTATCGCCAGAAAGCAAGCGAGGGATCGAAGTGCACGTCAACGATGGGCAGATCGCCATTGACGTCTATGTGATCATCGAATACGGCACCCGCATCATCACGGTAGCTCGCAGCGTGATGAATGTCGTCAAGTTCAGCGTCGAACGGGCACTGGGCATACCCGTCGCTGAGGTCAACATCCATGTCGAGGGACTGCGCGTCAGCAATGTCGACTGAGGAGCATCAACTTGGCAGAGAATAAAGCTTCGACGGCAGAACTCGAGTTCCCAAGGCTAGCTATCGGCGGCCAGGAATTCAAATGGCTAACCAAAGCTGCGCTGGCCTGGCTGCAGCACCACCAAGAAGCGATCAACGCCCTAAACGTCTATCCTGTCCCCGATGGAGACACGGGGATCAACATGGTGCTGACCATGCAGTCCGCCTGGGACGAGATCAAAGACTCGCCGGAGCACAACGTGGGCCAGGTAGCTCACCAGATGGCACATGGAGCCATGTACGGCGCCCGGGGCAACTCCGGGGTGATCCTCTCCCAGATCTGGCGCGGCTTTGCGCGCGGTTTGGATAAGAAAAACGTTGGCCATACCCGCGATTTGGCAGACGCTTTCAAGGAGGCGACGACGACCGCCTACAAAGCCGTCGTCGAGCCTGTGGAGGGCACCATCCTCACCGTCGTCCGAGCCGTCGCCGATGCAGCGACTAGGGCAGTGCAGGAGACGGACGATCTGGTGCACATGTGGGAGCGGTTGGTCTTTGCGGCGCACGAAGCCGTCACTCTCACTCCCTCCCTGCTCCCCGTGCTGGCAGAGGCCGGCGTCGTCGACGCAGGGGGCCAGGGACTGCTCGTCATTTTGGAAGGCATGCTGCGCCACATGCGCGGCGAGCCCATCGCGGAAGGGATAGAACTCGCCGAAACGGCAAGAGGAGGCTTCATGGGACTGGTGCCAGTCGAGGTCGGTTATGGTTACGACGTACAGTTCCTGATCCACGGCCAGGAACTTGACGAAGACGCCATTCGCCAGAAAATCACCGAACTGGGCGAGTGCCCGCTGGTCGTCGGCGATTCGACGATGATCAAAGTCCACGTCCACGTGCCCGATCCCGGCGTCCCCATCAGCTACGGTGCCAGCTTGGGCTCGCTGCGTGACGTGGTCGTGGAGGACATGCAGGCCCAATATCAGAACTTTATCGCTGAAAAGAAAAAGGCCTCTCCCACAACCCGGGAAAAACCTGGAGCGACGCCCGCCCACAAGATCGGCGTCGTGGCCGTCGTCATGGGCGACGGGCTGGCGCGCGTCTTTCAGAGCCTGGGGGCCAGCGCCATCGTAAACGGCGGCCAGACCATGAACCCCAGCACTCAGGATTTGATCGCGGCGATTGAAAACCTGCCACACGAGCAGGTGATCATGTTACCCAACAACAGCAACGTCATCATGGCCGCCGAACAGGCCCGCGATCTCAGCAGCAAATCCGTAGCCGTCGTCCCAACGCGATTCGCTCCAGAAGGGATTGCGGCCATGCTGAGCCTCAACCCCCAGGCCGACCTTGAGACCAACGCGTCCGCGATGGCGCTCGCCGTGAACGACGTCGAGACGGGCGAGGTCACCTACGCTACCCGCTCGGCGACGATCAACGGGCTTGAAGTCGCCGCCGGAGAGGTTATAGGCCTGCACAACGGCGCCTTGAAAGTGAGTGGCCCAGCGGTCGAGCAAGTCGTACGAGCGCTGCTCGAGGAGATGGACGCCGCCCAAGGCGAGATCATCACCCTGTATTGGGGCGAGACAGTCAGCGAGGAAGATGCCCAGGCGTTAGCCGACCTCGTGCAACAAGACTGGCCCGCGCAAGAGGTCGAGATCGTCTCCGGAGGCCAGCCGCACTATCATTACATTCTTTCCGTGGAATAATACCAATTGCCATCGTTAGTTTTGGAGGTTTCGTGCCCAGAGTACACATCGTTACTGACAGCGCAAGCATCATCAAACCATCAACCGCCGAGCAACTCGACCTGACCATCCTGCCACTCGCCATTCGCATCGGCGATAAGGTTTACCAAGACGGCAAAGACCTAGACCATGAGGAGTTACTGCTCCGCATGGCGCGCGATCGCATTCATCCCGAAATCGTGGGCCCGACGATCGACGACTTTCGCCAGACGTACAGCCAGCTCACACGCCATTCCAACCAGATTATCTCGCTGCACTCCTCGGGCAGCCTCAGCTTGATCCAACGCGAGGCCCGGGCTGCGGCGGAAGAGTTCCTGGGGCGCTGCGATATCCTGGTTATGGACTCGGAAACACTATCGCTGGGCTTGAACATCCTGGTACGGGAAGCAGCACAACTGGCCATGGAGAACGCGCCCCTGAACGAAATCACGCGCAAAATCCGGGGCACCCTCCGACGCATCTATATCGTCCTGATCACCGACACATTGGACTACCTGGAGCACAATCACCTCATCAACCCAACCCAGGCCATTCTGGGCGCTATGCTGGGCATAAAACCCTTCCTGGCAATCGAAGAGGGCAAAATCATCCCGATGGAAAAGGTCCGCAGCCGCGAACGGGCTATAGACAAACTGGCCGAATTCGCCAACGAGTTCTCAGAGGTCGAACAGCTGGCCATCCTGCAGAGCACACCATACCCCACCAACGAGACCAAGACACTGCAAGAACGACTGAACGTCGCCGTGCCTAACTACGAGTTCCCAATTCTGTTATATGGGCCGTTGCTCGCCTCCCAAATCGGCCCCGACGGGATGGGCCTGGTAGTATACGAAAAAACGACCAAAGAAATCGCCTTGTGACAAGCTCCAACCAACAGCACATGAAAAGCGTAACAGCACCCACCGAGAAACTGATCAACATCCTTCAGCTGGAAGCCGAGACATATCAGGATAGGGCCGTTCTGGGCGGCCTGGCCCGCTACGCCGATACCTGGAGACAGGAAGGCAAAGCCGCCTTTGGGCCTGAAGCGGCCGACTGGATCGAAGCAGTAGCAGGTCGACTGCAAACCTACAGCGACTTGCCAGACCCGGCCACACGGCAGCAGGGCATGGCCGCGTTGCTAGAGATGGTGGAGAATCCCCCGTCCCCCGGCGAAACCCAGCAAGCAGAAAAAGAGCCGGTAAAACCCTCCGAGGCCAGACCAGCCTCTCCTCACCTCCATACCGGCCTCAACTCTTCGATCACCACCTTGCGAGGGGTCGGACCCAGGCAGGCCACGCGACTCGAGAAGCTGGGCATTCGAACCATCCGCGATGTATTGTACTTCTTTCCCCGCCGCTACGACGACTACTCAGAACTCAAGCCCATCAACCGGCTCGAGTACGGCGAGGAGGTCACTATCATCGCCAAAGTCTGGGACGCGGGTGCGCGCGATACGCGAGGCGGCGGAAAACTCTTCAAAGCCGTCCTTTCGGACAACACCGGCTCCGTCGAGGTCACCTGGTTCAACCAACCCTATCTGACAGATAGAATCCAGGCCGGCCAACAAATCGTCATCAGCGGCAAGGTAGACGAGTACCAGGGCCGCCTGTGCTTCAATTCCCCCGAGTGGGAACTGCTGGATAAGGAACTGCTGCACACTGCCCGCATCGTGCCGGTCTACCCGCTTACCAGGGGCATCACCGGCAAGTGGCTGCGCCGCCTGATCAAGCACAGCGTGGACTATTGGTCAAAGCGATTACCCGACCACCTGCCGGCAGCGGTGCGCCAGGAAGCGAGCCTGTTGGATCTTGAGACTGCTATCGTCCAGATCCACTTCCCAGACAATCAGCGGATTCTAAAAAAAGCCCACTACCGCCTGGCCTTTGACGAGATATTCGTGATGCAAATTGGCCTCTTGCAGCAACGGCACGAATGGCGCTCGGAACCCGGCAAGCCGCTGCCAGTAGACGACGGCCTCCTGCGCGATTTTATCGGCGCGCTGCCGTACGAGTTGACCCGCGCCCAACATAAGGCACTGGGGCAAATCGTGGCCGACCTGCGTGCGGCCCAGCCGATGAGCCGCCTCTTGCAAGGTGACGTCGGATCAGGCAAGACGGTCGTCGCAGCGGCGGCAATGGCCCTGACAGCGGCCGCCAGCGCCCAAGCCGCGTTGATGGCCCCCACCGCCATCCTGGCCGAACAGCACTACCAGACCATCAGCCGCCTGATGGACCAGGCGCCCGGGCGCAAACCAACCGTGCGCCTGCTCACAGGCGACGTCACCGGGCAAGAACGGGAAGAGATCTATGCCGGACTGGCCGACGGCAGCGTGGACATCGTCATCGGCACGCACGCGCTGATCCAGGAAGGCGTAGAGTTCAAAGACCTGGCGTTTGTGGTGATCGACGAGCAGCATCGCTTCGGCGTGCGCCAGCGAGCGGCCCTGCGACAGAAAGGGTCCGATGGGTCGTCCACGGCCCGCCCGCACCTGCTGGTCATGACAGCCACTCCTATTCCGCGCTCGCTCGAGCTGACGCTCTGGGGCCACATGGACGTTTCCATCATCGATGAAATGCCGCCGGGCCGCCAACCCGTCACGACCCGCATCATCCTGCCCACCGAACGAGAGCGGGCCTACGGCTTTGTGCGCAGTCAAGTTGAAAAAGGCCGCCAGGCATTCATCATCTGCCCGCTTGTAGAAGAATCTGAAAAAATAGAGGCCCGCGCCGCCGTCGAAGAACACGAACGGCTCCAGAAGCATATTTTCCCCGATCTCAAGCTGGGCCTGCTGCACGGACGCATGACGGGCGACGAGAAGGAAGAGACGATGGACCGTTTCGTCCGGGGAGAGTTGAACGTTCTGGTCGCTACCTCCGTCGTCGAGGTAGGAATCGACGTACCCAATGCCACGGTGATGCTCATCGAGGGCGCCGACCGCTTTGGCCTGGCACAGCTCCACCAGTTCCGCGGGCGCGTGGGCCGGGGCGAACACGCCTCCTATTGCCTGTTGGTATCCGATTCCTCCGCCGAAGAAACACAAGAACGCCTGCGGGCCGTCGAGGCGACCAACGACGGGTTCGAGCTGGCGCAAAAAGATCTAGAGATACGCGGCCCTGGCGAATTCCTGGGCACTCGCCAGTCGGGCTTCCCCGATCTCAAGCTGGCCAGCGTAACCGACCTCAAGCTGATCGAAGCCGCCCGCGAGGCTGCCCATCGATTCTTTGAGACCGACCCGGAACTTGCACACCCCGATAACCGCCTGCTGGCAAGGCAAGTTCAGGCAGTCTTTGACCCAACCGAGTCCTGGAGAGGAGAGGGAGAGATCAGTTGAAGCACATCGCCATCTACCCAGGCGCCTTTGACCCGATTCATTTCGGACACGTCGACATCGCCATCCGCGCTGCCAGCATCTTTGACGAGTTGGTAGTGGCCGTCTACGACAAACCGGCAAAGCCACTGCTGTTCACCATCCAAGAACGGGTCGAACTGACACGGCAAGCCCTGGCCGACCTGCCCAACGCGCGCGTGGCCGCGTACAGCAGCCTGACTGTCGAGTTTGCCCGGGAGGTTGGAGCCCAGGCTATCGTGCGGGGCTTGCGGGCCACCAACGATTTTGAGCTAGAGTACCAGATGGCACTCACCAACCGTAAATTGGCGCCGGAGATCGAGTTCATCTGCCTGATGACAAGGCAGGACTATGCCTTTCTCAGTTCCAGCGTGGTGAAAGAGGTGGCACTCCTGGGAGGCGATGTGAGCGGCATGGTTCCCCTTCACGTCGCATCAGCGCTGGAGATCAAAAAACGCGAACGAGAAAAGAACCACCAACCCGCGCCGGTCGTATCGCTGCGCGATTGAGGAGGCTGACATGGATATCCTGTACCTGGTAGACCGATTGGAAGAAACCACCAAAGAGAGCAGGCAGATACCCTTTAGCAACCTGCGGCTGGTGGACGAGCGCCGCATCTGGTCGCTGATCGACCAGATGCGCATCTCGATTCCTGACGAAGTGCGCCGCGCCGAGCGGATCATCCGCGAAAAAGAGCGCACCATCGCCCAGGCCAAAGAGGAAGCCGAGCGCATCGTCGAACTGGCCCGGCAAGAGGCCGTCGAGATCACCGCGGAGCATTCCATTGCCCAGGCCGCAGAGACGCGCGCAGAGTCCATCCGCAAGCAGGCCGAGCGGGAGGCCGAACACACTCGCGCCGGGGCTGACGATTACGCCTTTGACGTGCTCTGCAACCTGGAGCAAGATCTGAAAAAAGCCCTGACGGTGATCGAGAACGGAATCCGCACTATCCAGGCCGAACGAGAGAGTCAAGGGGCACCTTGACAGGTTCACCGCTCGCCTCTATAATACGCCCCTACGATTCAGAGAGCACCCACTGTACAGCAGAGGGTGCCTGCAACGAGACAGAAAAGTTCTAGGAGGAAGTCGTATGCCTGCAGTACCAAAGCGAAAGATATCAAAGGCCCGCGGGGCCAAGCGGAGCGCCAACTGGAAGCTAAAGGCCAAGCAGTTGGTGCGCTGCCCGCAGTGCGGTGAGCCCGTGCTGCCGCACCACGTGTGCCTATCTTGCGGCACCTACCGGGGCGTCGAGGTACTCGAAGTCGAAGAGGAGTAAAGAAACCCGCAGCGTGATTCGGTGTTATATCCCACGCATCACGCTTGCCTTGCCCGCCAAACCTCATCTTTGACAGGAGCACTTGTCAGTAATGCAAACCTTCTTGTTCCCAGGTCAAGGTTCACAACATGTAGGGATGGGATACAATCTATACACAGCCTACCCGTCGGCCCGCGAGGTTTTCAATCAGGCCGACGGTGTTTTGGACCTAGAGGTATCGCGCTTGTGCTTCGAGGGACCAGAGGAGGCGTTGAACGACACGTTCAACACGCAACCCGCCATCCTCACCGCCAGCATCGCCGCCCTGCGCGCTCTGGAGGAAAAGGGGGTTGCCAAGCCCGCCTACGTCGCCGGGCACAGCCTGGGCGAATTTAGCGCGCTGGTCGCGGCAGGCGCGCTCTCCTTTGAAGACGGCTTGAAGGTCGTGCGCGAGCGCGGCAGGTTGATGAAGCAGGCCGACGATAAAAGCCCCGGCGGGATGGCGGCCATCATCGCTCTGGATAGGGAGATGGTGGAAAAGGTCTGTGCCGAGGTACGGGAAGAGACCGGCGAATACGTGGGTGTCGCGAACGATAACTGCCCTGGCCAGATCGTCATTTCAGGCACCGAGACCGCATTGGAAGTTGCGATGGCTCGGGCCGGCGAACGAGGAGCCAAGGCCGTCAAGCGGCTGGCGGTCAGCATCGGCGCTCACTCCCCACTGATGGCCGAGGCGGCAGCCGAATTCCGCCGCACCCTGGAAGCGACGCCGTTTCAGTCGCCATCCGTTCCCGTCGTGGCGAACGCCACCGCCGGGCCGCTGACCGACCCCGACGAGATCCGCGAGGCCGTAGCCAGGCAGCTCATCTCCCCCATTCATTGGACCGACTCGATGCGCTGGCTGATCGGCCAAGGCGTGACGCGCTTCGTCGAGCTGGGACCAAAGGACGTGCTCACCGGTCTGATGAAGCGCATCGACCGCAACGTTGAGCGGCTGACCACCGAGGAAACCTTGGAGCAGGGTTAGTCAAAAGCCGGGGGTTGTTGCTATGGCTGACGTGGTGCCCCCTACATAAACGAACAACCTTGAGTGAGGAGCTCTTATGACTTTTAGGACCTATGCAGATAGCCTGCGCCCCACCGCAAAGCAAAAGGCCTTGGCCTACGATGCCCTCTTGGTTATCGGCGGCTCCCTGTTTATCGCTCTGTGCGCCCAGTTCACGCTCCACATCGGCCCCGTGCCCATCACCGGGCAGACGCTGGGAGTGCTGCTGGCCGGCGTGCTGCTGGGCAGCCGCCGGGGGAGCCTGAGCGTGCTGGCCTACTTGATGGAAGGCATCGCCGGGCTGCCCGTTTTCGCACCCGGAGGACCGTTAGGCCTCGCCCGCCTGGTCGGGCCAACGGGCGGCTATCTGATCGGCTTTGTCGCCACGGCCTACGCCACCGGCCTGCTGGCCGAGCGCGGATGGGATCGGCGGGCGGCCACAGCCCTCGCGACGATGCTGATCGGCAACGTCACCATCTATGCCTTCGGGCTGCCGTGGCTGGCCCTCTTTGTGGGAATCGAGCACGCCCTGCCGCTGGGCCTGTACCCCTTCATCGCCGGAGACATCCTGAAGGCGATCTCGGCCGCAGCGATGCTGCCCACAGGCTGGAAATTGCTTAACAGACAAGCGTAGGTCAAATTGCCAATTTGACCCACAAAAAGGAGGAGACATGATCGACCTAAGCGGCAAAATCGCCGTCGTCACCGGGGGCGCACAGGGCATCGGCAAAGCCGTCGCAGAGACGTTGGCCCAATGCGGCGCCAACGTGGTCGTGGCCGACCTGCAACTGGACAAGGCCGAGGCCACGGCCAAAGAGATCACCGATAGCACGGGCAGCCAGGCCATCGCCGTCCAGGTAGACGTGGCCGATAGCGAGAGCGCCCAAGCAATGATCGACGCGGCCGTCGACGCGTTCGAACGCGTCGACATCCTGGTCAACAACGCCGGCATCACGCGCGACAATCTGATCATGCGGATGAGCGAGAGCGAGTTCGACCTGGTCATCAATATCAACCTCAAGGGCGCGTTCAACTGCACCAGGGCCGTCATCCGCCGGATGATGAAGCAGCGGTCGGGACGCATCGTCAACATGGCCTCCGTCTCGGGGGTGACCGGCCAGGCAGGGCAGACGAACTATTCCTCATCAAAAGCTGGCCTCATCGGCTTCACCAAGGCCCTGGCCAAGGAGGTCGGCTCTCGGGGGATCACCGTCAACGCCGTCGCGCCAGGTTTTATCGAGACGGCCCTGACCGTCGACCTACCTGAAGAAATCAAAGAGATGGGCGTCAAGCTGACGCCGCTGGGGCGGTTCGGGCAGCCGCAGGACGTCGCCAACGCCGTGGCCTTTCTCGCCTCCAACGAAGCCTCATTCATCACCGGCGAGGTCCTGAAAGTGGACGGCGGCATGGTCATGTAGCAAGACCCTGGAGTTCCAAGATCGGGGAAGTGAAAAATGGAAACTCAACCCAAGATAGGCAAGATCACCATCGCGCCGGAAGTACTGGAGACGGTCGCTCGCCTGACGGCCCTGGCTGTGCCGGGCGTCGTCCGCCTGACGACGCCACCCGGCGTGCAGCGGCTCTTGGGGCAGGACGGCGTAAAGATAGAAGTCGCAGAAGATCGCGTGTCCGTGGATGTTTACGTCGTAACCGGATCCGAGGTCAACATGCTCAACCTCGGCCACCAGATCCAAATCGAAGTCACCCGTGCGATCCAGGACATGGTCGGCATGAAAGTCGACTCGGTTGACGTGCACATCGAAGACGTAGCCCACTCCGCTTCGAGCGCCTAAAACCTGATTCGGGAGATTTGCAACTGTGAAGGCCCGCCATCAAGCTCGCGTCGCAGCGCTCCAGGCATTGTATGAGATTGACTGCGCAGGCCACGCTCCGGGGCACGTACTCGCGCAACGGCTAGCGGACGCCAAGCTGCCAAAGGCCGCCGAGGATTTCAGCCGGCGGCTGGTCAACGGCACGCTCAAGCACCAGGACGTGCTCGACCTCTTCATCCACCGACATGCTCCCGAGTGGCCCCTGGAGCAAATGGCCTACATCGATCGCAACATCCTGCGCATGGCGATCTTTGAGTTCGCCGTCGACGGCAAGACGCCGATCAAGGTGGTCATCAACGAGGCCGTCGAACTGGCCAAGATGTTCGGATCAGATAGCGCGCCGCGTTTCGTAAACGGCGTATTAGGGACATTAGTGGAGCACAGAGCATCCATCGCGCAGTCCGTGAGAGACAAGGCGAAGGAGAAGCAGTGAACAGTTTTTTCGGGATTGGAACCGGGGAACTGATGGTCATCATCGCCATCGCCATATTGGTGATCGGCCCCAAGCGCCTGCTAGAGATCGCACAGACACTGGGCCGCCTCACCCGGCGAGGCCGCGAGATCTGGAGCGAGGTCATGAAGACCATCCAGACCGAGCTTCAGGAAACCAAGGAGGCCGTCGTCGACGAGATCGCAGAGAGCGGCAGCGACCTGTCTGCCGAGATCGAGGCCACGGAAAAAGAGGCGAGCGAGGCCATTGGTGGCATCGAGGGGAGAGGCAAAGCCAAGTCCGTCGCCGTGAAGGCCGAGATCAAGTCCATCGGACAGGAAACACAGCAGATCATGAAAGAGGTCACCGAGGGATTCACCAGCCTGGTCATGGGCGAGGAAAAGGGCAAAGAGGCCGCCAAGGAGGTCGCGGAGGGCGACGGCGATCAACCCCCGGCAGCCCAGGAAGAGTCCGAGGCGGACAAACCCTTGGGAGGCATCTCAGGATGAATCAAAAGGCAAAAGCAAAGACAAAGAAAACGGTCAGGAGTCCCCTGGGCGAGATGTCGCTTCTCGAACACCTGGACGAGTTGCGCCGACGCTTTGTGATTGTCATCATCGCCCTGCTCGTCGGCACGCTCATCGGAGCGATCTTTACCCAACCGGCCCTATCCATACTGACCGAGCCGGCCAAAAAGGCGGGCGCTACCATCCAGTTCATCACCCCCACCGAGGCGCCCGCGACGTTCTTCAAGGTCGCCTTTATACTCGGCGTCGTGTTCGCCATGCCGGTCATTCTGTACCATGTGTTCATGTACCTCAGGCCCGGGCTGCTGCCTAACGAACAGCTCTATGTCGCGGTCGGCATCCCCTTCGCCTCGCTGAGTTTCTTAGCAGGCGTGGCCTTTGCCGCACTCGTCGCTCTGCCCAACGCGATAGCATTCCTCAGCGGTTTCATGTCCGAACTCGCCAATCACGACTACTCTGCGGATTACTATTTGACCTTCGTCGGCAACGTCATACTCTGGTCGGGCCTCGTCTTTGAGACGCCGCTGGTGATGTTCATCCTGTCCAAGCTGGGCATCGTCTCCCCGCAGTCGTTTGCCAAAGTGCGGCGCTTCGTCCTCGTCGGCGCCGCCGTTGGGGCCGCCATCGTCACCCCTACCCCAGACCCTCTCAACATGGCGTTGATCATGGGGCCGTTTATGCTGCTGTACGAACTCGGCATCCTGCTGTCCAGGCTGGCACAGGCCGGTAAAGCAAAGGCAGAGCAAGCGTCCTAGTTCAATTTTGCACAATTTTCTTGTTTACTGTATAATTTCTATGTACTGTACGCTTTCGAGAAGTATCCACCAACAAACCCTTTTGAAAGGAGCAACCTAAATGGACAAGAAAACAGGTATGATCGTCTCGATTATCGGCTCTCTGGTGTGCCTATGCCTCGCCGTAAGCTGCTGCGGAGCAGGGGTAGGGTGGGCACCAACCTTAGACACCGATTTGCCCCCCATCTTGTTTATCATACTCGGCATCTGCATGGGGCTAATCCCGATCATCGTGGCCGTATTGCTGTGGGTCTTTTTGGTGATCCGCGCCAAGGACGAAGGCGCTGAAGCTGGGCCTCAAATGGACGTGTAAGTAAGAAGCGTCCAAACAGCATCAAGGCGCTGCGAGACACGGTTTCCACAAACCCAATACTTGCTTTCGCAACAACCCGGGCTATCAGGGTAGCGTGCTCGTCGTCGCGCTAACAATCCAGTGAAGCTCCCCGGCGCAAAGCGCCGGGGCT